>NZ_JAXCLE010000005.1:0-211429 GCF_037027585.1 Solibacillus ferritrahens
TCCCATACCGAACACGGAAGTTAAGCTCTTTAGCGCCGATGGTAGTTGGGGGCTTCCCCCTGTGAGAGTAGGACGTCGCTTCGCACATGTAAAACCACTGAGAAATCAGTGGTTTTTTTGTGCACTTATTTCGTTTTATAATTCCCCCTGTTAAGGCTGATGCTCTGAATCTAAAATGGTTTTATGTTATGAACTTGTTTAAGTAGTATGCTTTGTTAATCATGATTACGAGTGGTTAGAGTGGAAATTCAGCCTGTTCTTTTTAGACAGATGGGGAGTCGTGTCGTTGATAGAAGAGGCATTTTAATAGTTGTGCTTAATATAGTGTATACATAACTTTTAAATACACATAAAAAAATCATAATAGGCTGCTTAGCGACCGTATTGTAACGGTGCTAAGCAGCCTATTTATGTTTGTATACTAACTACACATGCTACACCCGTTCCCGATTAGGTTAGTTACAGCACGTGCCTCAGACATGAAGTGGTCTCCTCCAATAAGTAGAAAAATTATACCATTGGGAATGCCGCAAGTGGTTTTGCGAATGTAATAGAGTAGTGTTGGGCGCCCGATAAAACAATATTTTATTGGTACTTGCCCAAAATTCATTTGAGCTGTTTACAAAGGAAGCGTTATACACCCATGTATGACAGCAAGTAGAGTTGGATCAGACACATACTGTAACAGTTCACATAAAAGCATTGCGTGAAAAATTAAAGGACCCTGTGAAGTCTCCTTACTTTATACAAACTGTTTGGTGTAACATAGCCTTTTTACTTTTACTCGTCGTATGAGTATTTTACAATGATATTAATTGTCCCGATTTTCGTTTGCATGGGTATGCCCTAAAATCACTTTTCTTTTTAAATCATTTTTTTGAAATTGTGACAAATCGTTCACAAATGGAATTGTTTCCATTAGGAAGGTTTGAAACTTACATGGTATAGTTAGAGCGATATTTAAGATGTGGAAGGTGTACAATTTGACTAAAAAACAAGTTTGGTATGAAGTAGAAGAAAATGAGACAATCGAGCAATGTCTAGAAAGAATGAAGAAAGATGGCTATATGGCGTTTGGGCGGAAAGAAGAGCCAGTATTTGAAGAAGTAAATGGAGAACCAATTTACTTACGTCAAAAAATCCGATTTAAAGGTATATTAATGGAATCATGACAAAGATCCAGTTAAAAACACGAACAATTAGTTTTACCTAAAAAATATTGTTCGCATTTTGACGTTGATTTTATAACCAACCCTTGTTAAAATGTGAAAAGGAAAAACATTTAATCCCTCATATATGCTAGAGAATATGGCTCTAGTGTCTCTACCCGGCACCGTAAATACCGGACTATGTGGGAAAGCAACTTTTGGTATGATTATAAAAAGGGTGTGGATTGCAAATGCATGTATCTACATATTTTATTAACAGTCCTCAAGTAAACTGCTTTCTCATGCGCAGAGAGTAGTTTATTTGAGGATTTTTTTCGTTAATAATTACGCAAGTGGAGAAGATGTTTAAAGGAGCGAAACTCATGGAACCAAAAGTTGGCGTTATAATGGGAAGTTCAAGTGACTGGGAAACGATGAAACATGCTTGTGACATTTTGGAAGAACTGCAAGTACCTTATGAAAAACAAGTGGTATCTGCTCACCGTACACCAGATCTAATGTTTGAATATGCAGAAGGTGCACGTAGTCGAGGTATTCAAGTAATTATTGCAGGGGCAGGTGGTGCAGCACATTTACCAGGCATGGTAGCTGCGAAAACGACATTACCTGTAATTGGTGTGCCTGTACAATCCCGCGCATTAAATGGTCTTGATTCATTATTATCTATCGTACAAATGCCAGGTGGTGTGCCAGTAGCAACGGTTGCAATTGGTAAAGCAGGTGCAACAAATGCAGGATTGCTTGCAGCACAAATATTAGGTGCTTTTGATCACGACCTTGCTACAAAGCTTGAAGCGCGACGTGAAGCGACAAAAGCGCAGGTTTTAGAAAGCACAGGTGACTTGACGTGACAAAAATGATTTACCCTGGACAAACAATTGGTATTATCGGCGGTGGCCAACTTGGTCGCATGATGGCAGTAGCGGCGAAAGAAGCCGGCTATAAAATCGCGGTACTCGAACCTACGATGGATTCACCTTGTGGACAAGTGGCAGATATTCGCATTGTTGCCGCCTATGATGATGAGGGAGCATTGGAAGAACTAGCAGAAGTAAGTGATGTAATTACTTATGAATTTGAAAATATAGATTACGATGGTTTAAAGCGTCTTACACAAATTGCTTACGTTCCACAAGGCGCGGAACTTGTACGTATTACACAAAACCGTATTACAGAAAAACAAATGATTGTTGATGCGGGTTGTCCGGTAGCACCGTACATTGTCGCTACTACATATGAACAACTTCAAGAAAGCATTGTAGAAATCGGCTTCCCATGTATCGTGAAAACAGCAAGAGGCGGTTATGATGGGAAAGGTCAGCAGTTGTTGAAGTCTGCGGATGATTTACCGCTAGCAAAAGATTTATTTACACATTCACAATGTATTGCAGAGGGCTATGTTCCATTTACAAAAGAAATTTCCGTTATTGTTCAGCGCAATGGACATGGTGAAACATACTGCTTGCCAGTAGGTGAAAACGTACATGTGAACCACATTTTACATGAGACAATTGTGCCTGCAAGGATTGATACTAAAACGGCAGGGTTGGCAGAAAAGGCAGCTATGAATATTGCGGACCATTTACAATTAGTCGGTACATTGGCAGTAGAAATGTTCGTGCTTGAAGATGGTAGTGTTGTTATTAACGAATGTGCACCGCGCCCTCATAATTCAGGTCATTACTCAATAGAGGCGTGCAATATATCCCAATTTACACAGCATATCCGTGCTGTATGTGGCTGGCCTTTACGGAAGCCAAAGCTATGGGGACCATCGATTATGGTCAACGTGCTTGGTCAGCATGTCGTTTCGTTAACAAACTCTATTTCGAAATATCCTGATTGGTCTATACACCTTTACGGAAAATCAGAAGCAAAAGTAAACCGCAAAATGGGTCACGTAACAATTATGACAGATGATATAAATACAACAATAAAACAAATTAAGGATTCCGGTATTTGGCCGGAATAGAAGGAGAAAATTTATGATAGAACGCTATACACGTCCCGAAATGGGTGCCATTTGGACTGAAGAGAACAAGTTTAAGGCATGGTTGGAAGTAGAAATTTTAGCTTGTGAAGCATGGGCTGAAATCGGTGTAATTCCAAAAGAAGATGTTGTGAAACTACGTGCAAATGCATCATTTGATATGGATCGAATTTATGAAATCGAGCAGGAGACACGTCATGATGTTGTGGCGTTTACACGTGCAGTTTCAGAAATGCCAGCACTTGGTGATGAAAAGAAATGGGTTCACTACGGATTAACTTCTACGGACGTTGTAGATACAGCATTATCATATTTAATCAAACAGGCAAATGAAATTTTACGAAAAGATTTACATAATTTCATTGCTATCCTTACTGAAAAAGCAAAAGAGCACAAATATACAGTTATGATGGGTCGTACACACGGTGTGCATGCAGAACCAACTACATTTGGTTTAAAGCTTGCATTGTGGTTAGAAGAAATGCGCCGTAATTTAGTACGTTTTGAAGAAGCGGCAAACGTAATTGAAACAGGTAAAATGAGCGGTGCGGTAGGAACATATGCCAATATCGATCCGCGTGTTGAAGCTTATGTATGTAAGCATCTAGGCTTAGCTGCTGCACCAATATCTACACAAACATTGCAGCGTGACCGTCATGCACAATATTTTTCTACTTTAGCACTTATAGCAACATCAATTGAAAAGTTTGCAACAGAAATTCGAGGCTTACAAAAATCGGAGACTCGTGAAGTTGAAGAAGGCTTTGCAAAGGGACAAAAAGGTTCTTCGGCAATGCCGCATAAACGTAATCCTATTGGTTCTGAAAATATGACAGGTATGGCACGTCTAATGCGCGGCTATATGTTAACAGCTTTTGAAAACGTGTCATTATGGCATGAACGTGATATTTCGCACTCATCGGCGGAGCGTGTCATTATTCCTGATGCAACAATCACATTGAATTATATGTTAAATCGTTTCGGTAACATTCTTAAAAACTTAACAGTATTCCCTGAAAACATGAAACGCAATATGGAACGCACATTCGGTCTTATCTACTCACAACGGATCTTACTAGCTTTAATTGATAAAGGCTTATCGCGTGAGGAAGCGTACGATACGGTACAACCATTAACGGCACGTGCTTGGGATGAGCAAACTCAATTCCGTCCGCTTGTAGAGGCAAGTGAAAAAATCACTTCTTATCTATCAGCATCTGAAATTGAAGATTGCTTTGACTACAGCTACCATATTCAAAATGTTGATATGATTTTCGAACGTTTAGGTCTTAACTAATTAATCCATTAATCAGGGGGAATACGTGATGAACAAAGGTCAACTTTTGTACGAAGGAAAAGCAAAACGATTATATGAAACAGAAAATCCGGAAGTTCTTTTCGTTGAATATAAAGATAGTGCTACAGCATTTAATGGCGAGAAAAAAGCTAATATTGCTGGTAAGGGAAATTTAAATAATCAAATTACGACGCTAATTTTCGAGAAATTACAAGCTAACGGCATTGAGTCACACTTCGTTAAACGTCTTTCGGATAACGAGCAGCTTGTACGTAAAGTAGAAATTATTCCAATTGAAGTTGTGACACGAAATATCGCTGCAGGAAGCCTAGCGAAACGCCTGGGGTTTGAAGAGGGTATGGCGCTTAAACGTCCTATCGTTGAATTTTATTATAAAGACGATACGTTAGGCGACCCCCTTATTACGACGGAGCATATCGATGTGTTAGGCATTGCAACACTGGCGGAAGTAGAAGAATTATATAACGCAGCTCTGCATGTCAATGAAGTGCTAAGTCCAATCTTCGCTGCAGTTGGTGTAACATTAATCGATTTCAAATTAGAATTCGGTCGTGATAACAACGGCAATGTATTATTAGCCGATGAAATTTCACCAGACACTTGTCGTTTATGGGACACTAAGACAAATCAAAAGCTTGATAAAGACGTATTCCGCCGTGATTTAGGGAGTATTACTGAAGTATATGAAATTATTTTACAAAAACTTGGAGGCATTTAACTCATGAAGAAAGTCAAAATATATGTAACATTAAAAGAAAGTATTCTAGATCCACAAGGTTCAGCGGTTCAAGGCTCTTTACAAAAAATCGGTTACAACGAAGTATCTGACGTACGTATCGGTAAATATTTAGAAGTAACAATCAGCGATACTGACCGTGACGTTGACACAATCGTAAAAGAAATGTGTGAAAAAGTATTAACAAATACGGTTATCGAGAAGTACCGTTACGAAATCGAGGAGGCATAATACTATGAAATTTGCAGTACTCGTTTTCCCGGGGTCTAACTGTGATATCGACATGTATCATGCGATCAAGGACGAATTAGGTGAAGAAGTAGAATATGTGTGGCATACAGCTACTAGTTTAGAAGGTTTTGATGGGGTACTCGTTCCTGGTGGCTTCTCATATGGAGACTATTTACGTTGTGGTGCAATGGCAAACCAATCAAACATTATGACAGCATTAAAGGAGTTTGCAGGACAAGGCAAACCAGTGTTAGGTGTTTGTAACGGATTTCAGATTTTAACGGAGGCAGGTCTTTTACCAGGGGCGTTAATTCGAAACAAGAACCTGAAGTTCATGTGCCGTACCGTACAATTAAAAGTTGAAAATAACAACTCATTATTTACGAACCAGTATGAAGCTGGAGAAGTAATTAATATTCCAATAGCACATGGTGAAGGAAACTATTATTGTGACGAGGAAACTTTGACAGAACTTAAAGCGAATAACCAAATCGCATTCACATACGAAGGTGAAAATCCAAATGGTTCTTTAGCGGATATCGCAGGAATTATTAACAAAGAAGGCAACGTATTAGGTATGATGCCGCACCCAGAGCGTGCAGCAAACGAAATCGTTGGTGGCGCAGACGGTCTGAAATTATTTAAATCAATTGTGAAGCAGTGGAGGGAACAACATGTCAACAACTAAATTTGAGCCATCACCAGAGCAGATTAAAGAACAACGTCTATATGCGGACATGGGTATGACAGATGCAGAATTTGACTTAGCAATCGAAAAATTAGGACGCATTCCAAACTGGACAGAGACAGGTCTTTTCTCAGTTATGTGGTCTGAACATTGCTCTTATAAAAAATCAAAGCCTGTATTGCGTAAATTCCCAACAAAAGGTCCTCAAGTTTTACAAGGTCCTGGTGAAGGTGCAGGAATAGTTGATATCGGTGATGAACAAGCTGTTGTATTCAAAATGGAATCACATAACCACCCATCTGCAATTGAACCATACCAAGGCGCAGCAACTGGTGTAGGCGGAATTATTCGTGACGTATTCTCTATGGGTGCGCGTCCAATTGCCATGCTGAATTCTCTACGTTTTGGTGAGTTAAAATCAGCGCGCGGAAAATACTTGTTTGAAGAAGTAGTAGCAGGTATCGCGGGTTATGGTAACTGTATCGGTATCCCGACTGTAGGCGGCGAAATTGGTTTTGATCCTTGTTATGAAGGAAATCCGCTAGTAAACGCAATGTGTGTAGGGTTAATTGACCATAAGGATATCCAAAAAGGTGTTGCTGCAGGTGTAGGAAATACTGTAATGTACGTTGGTGCGAAAACAGGTCGTGACGGTATTCACGGTGCAACATTCTCTTCTGAAGAATTGACAGAAGATACTGAAGAAAGTCGTTCAGCAGTACAAGTTGGGGACCCATTCATGGAAAAATTACTTCTTGAAGCATGTTTGGAAGTTGTTAAATCGGATGCATTAGTAGGTATTCAAGATATGGGTGCAGCTGGTCTAACTTCATCTTCTGCAGAAATGGCTTCTAAAGCTGGTACTGGTGTAGAAATGAATCTGGACTTAGTTCCTCAACGCGAAACGAACATGACAGCTTACGAAATGATGTTATCTGAATCTCAAGAGCGTATGTTAATCGTTGTAAAAGCAGGCCGTGAAGAAGAAATTAAAGCAATTTTTGATAAATATGATTTAGATGCAGTGGCAGTAGGTCGTGTAACAGACGATAAAATGCTGCGCCTGATCCACAATGGCGAAGTAGTGGCGGAAGTACTTGCTGATGCACTTGCTGAAGATGCGCCGGTGTATAATATGCCAGATGCTGAGCCAGCTTATTTTGCTGAATATCAAGCAATGGAAAATGTAGAACCTAAAGTAGTAGATTACAAGGAAACATTAACTGCTTTATTAAAAGCACCAACAATCGCTTCGAAAGAGTGGGTGTATGATCAATATGACTATCAGGTTCGCACTAATACTGTAGTGGCACCTGGATCGGATGCTGCTGTATTACGTGTCCGTGGTACAAACAAAGGGTTAGCGATGACAACTGACTGTAACTCCCGCTACATTTATTTAGATCCAACAACAGGTGGTAAAATTGCTGTTGCTGAAGCAGCACGTAATATCGTATGTTCTGGTGGACAACCACTTGCAATTACTGACTGCCTGAACTTTGGTAACCCAGAAAGACCGGAAATTTTCTGGCAAATTCAAAAATCAGCAGACGGAATCGCAGAAGCTTGTTTAGCACTTGATGCACCGGTTATTGGTGGTAATGTATCGATGTATAACGAACGTTCAGGTGAAGCAGTTTACCCAACACCGACAATCGGTATGGTCGGTTTAGTAAAGGATTTAGCACATGTAACGACACAGGAAGTGAAAGCTGCCGGTGATGTTGTGTACTTAATTGGTGAAACGAAAACTGAGTTCGGTGGATCGGAACTACAAAAGTTAGTTGAAGGTGGTATTTCAGGTAAAGCACCATCAATTGATTTAACTGTAGAAGCAGCTCGTCAAAAAGCAATTTTAGAAGCGATTCAAGCGGGACTTGTACAATCTGCGCATGACGTTTCTGAAGGCGGAGTTGCCGTTGCATTAGCCGAAAAAACATTTGCAGCGAATGGTTTAGGTTTAGATATAACGATACCAGGTTCTGCGACGACAGCTTTATTTGCCGAATCACAATCCCGTTTTGTTTTAACAGTAAAAGAAGAAAATGCAGCGGCATTTGAAGCCTTTGTAAAAGATGCAACAAAAATTGGGTCAGTAACAGCTGACGCAACGATTAAAATTAACGGTGAAACTGGCTTACTTGTTGAAGGTACTGTGGAGGAATTCCGTTCTGCTTGGAAAGGAGCAATCCCATGCTTGCTGAAATCAGAGGCTTAAACGAAGAATGTGGCGTATTTGGCATTTGGGGCAACCAAGATGCAGCCCACTTAAGTTATTACGGTTTACACGCGTTGCAACATCGTGGACAAGAGGGAGCTGGTATCGTCACAACAGACGGTACTCAGCTTCAGGCTGTCCGTGGTGAAGGTCTTGTAAATGACGTGTTCAATGAAGATAAGTTACGTAAAGTTGTAGGGCATGCAGCAATTGCACATGTACGTTACGCAACTGCAGGCGGGAAAGGGCTGGAAAATGTTCAGCCACTATTGTTCCGGTCTTCAACAGGCTCACTAGCGATTGCACATAATGGTAACTTGGTGAATGCCACTCATTTAAAGCAATTTTTAGAGCGCTCTGGTAGTATTTTTAATTCTACATCTGATACAGAAGTAGTTGTTCATTTAATAAAAAAATCAAAGCATTCACCTTTCCGAGCGAAAATAAAGGAAGCTTTATCTTTATTAAAAGGAGCATTTTCAATAATTTTGCTGACAAATGATCAGATGATTGTGGCAAGAGACCGTAATGGTTTACGTCCGCTTTCATTAGGCAAGTTGGGCGATGCATACGTTGTTGCTTCTGAAACTTGCGCATTTGACTTAATTGGTGCGGAATACATTCGTGAAGTAGAGCCGGGAGAATTGTTGATTATTTCTAATAATGGTCTTGAAGTAGATAGCTATGTCGAAAAAGATAAACGAACTATGTGTGCAATGGAATATGTGTATCTAGCACGTCCCGATTCTAATATTGATGATGTTAATGTTCATATGGCTCGTAAACGTATGGGGAAAGAGCTTGCAAAAGAATGTGCTCATATTGAAGCGGATGTTATTACAGGGGTACCTGATTCATCCATTTCAGCGGCAATTGGCTTTTCTGAAGAAAGCGGAATTCCATATGAGCTTGGATTAATTAAGAACAGATATGTTGGACGTACATTTATCCAGCCTACTCAGGAGTTACGTGAGCGCGGTGTAAAGATGAAACTTTCACCTGTCGTACAAGTTGTTAAAGGAAAGCGTGTCATAATGGTTGACGATTCTATCGTACGCGGTACAACGTCTAAACGTATTGTTCGCATGCTAAAAGAAGCGGGCGCAGCTGAAGTACATGTCGTAATCTCTTCACCACCGATGACAGATCCATGCTATTACGGTATTGATACATCGACTCATGAGGAGCTCATTGCATCGAACCATAGTGTCGAGGAAATTCGTGAAGCAATTGAGGCGGATTCACTCACGTTTTTATCATTAGAAGGAATGGTACGTGCAACAAATCGTCCGTTTGAAGATGAAAATGGGGGTCTTTGCTTAGCGTGCTTTACAGGGAAATATCCGACAGAAATTTTCCCTGATACAGTATTGCCGCATGAAAAAGACTGTTAGAAATCAAGGAGGAGCATGGCATTATGTCAAAAGCATATGAGCAAGCAGGCGTTAATATAGAAGCAGGATATGAAGCAGTTAAGCGTATGAAGTCACATGTAGAGCGTACGAATCGTCTAGGTGTGATGGGGACATTCGGTGGTTTTGGCGGTATGTTTGATTTATCTGCACTGAACTTAAAAGAACCAGTTCTTATTTCAGGGACAGACGGGGTTGGGACAAAGCTAAAGCTGGCATTCATGGTTGATAAGCACGATACAATCGGTGTTGACTGTGTGGCAATGTGTGTAAATGATATTGTAGCCCAAGGTGCAGAGCCGCTTTATTTCCTCGACTATGTCGCTGTAGGAAAAGCAGTACCAGAAAAAATTGAGCAAATTGTTAAAGGGGTAGCAGATGGTTGTGTTCAGTCTGGTGCAGCTTTAATCGGTGGAGAGACTGCTGAAATGCCAGGTCTATATGAAGAGGACGAATATGACTTGGCTGGGTTTGCTGTAGGTGCCTGTGAGAAAGCAGATATCATTACAGGTGAGAAAATTACAGAAGGTGACGTATTAATTGGTCTAGCTTCTAGTGGTGTGCATTCAAATGGTTATTCATTAGTACGCAAAATTGTATTTGCAGATAATAATTTTGCGGTAGACGCTGTTGTTGAAGGTTATGAAGATCTTGGTCCAATCGGAGAAGCACTTTTAGTTCCTACAAAGCTATATGCAAAGCCTGTATTAGCGGCACTTAAATCTGCAGATGTACATGGCTGTGCACATGTTACAGGTGGAGGCTTCTATGAAAATCTACCACGTATGATGCCTGCAGGTTTAGCAACGCAAATTGACTTAGGTACTTGGCCGGTATTACGTATCTTTGATTTCTTGAAAGAAAAAGGTGCATTAGCGGACAAAGATTTATATAACGTGTTTAATATGGGGATTGGTTTTGTCATTGCCGTACCAGCAAGTGAAGCAGAAAAAGTAATCGCTGCAGTAGAGGCAGAAGGTGAAAAAGCTTACAAAATCGGTCATGTTGTAAAAGGGGAAGGCGTTATTTTCAACGGTGAGCATGACGGGAGTTTAGTGTAATGACAACGAAAATTGCCGTTTTTGCATCAGGAAGTGGCAGTAATTTTCAAGCGCTTGCTGAAAGTATTGCTAACGGAAAGCTTAATGCCGAAATCGGGCTTGTTGTAACAGACAAGCCTGGTGCCTACGTTGTCAAACGTGCACAAAGTTTAAATATTCCAGTAGCAGAGTTAGCACCAAAAAGCTTTGAAGATAAAGCTGCCTATGAAGCAAAAATTGTTAAATTACTAAAAGAAAAAAAGATTGAATGGGTCATTTTAGCGGGGTATATGCGCCTGATCGGTGAAACGCTTTTATCGGCTTATGAAAATCGTATTATTAATATCCATCCATCCTTACTGCCATCATTTCCAGGAAAAGATGCTATAGGTCAAGCGATGGAGCACGGTGTGAAAATTACAGGCGTTACCGTACACTACGTAGATGCGGGAATGGATACAGGTAAAATTATTGCACAGGGTGCCGTTGATGTTGTAGAGGGTGACCGTGAAGCAACAGAAAATCGTATCCATAAATTAGAACATTTACTTTATACAAAAACATTACAACAGTTATTTGAATCGTAATTTCGCCTGGGCCGCTCCTGTGAGGGCACTGCTCACCGAAAAAAATGAAAAATTGGAGGACCTAATCGTGACGAAACGTGCACTTATTAGTGTTTCAGATAAAAATGGTATTTTAGAATTTGCAAAAGAATTAGTAGCACTTGGCTATGAAGTACTTTCAACTGGAGGTACAAAAAATTTACTACAAGAAAACAATGTACCAGTTACCGCAGTTGATGAAGTAACAAAGTTTCCAGAGATTTTGGATGGACGTGTAAAAACGTTAAACCCTATGATTCACGGCGGTCTTCTTGGTAAATTTGATGAGCCAAGTCATGTTGCACAAATGGAAGAACACGGCATTGAGCCAATCGAAATTGTTTGTGTAAACCTTTATCCATTCGTAGAAACGATTTCAAAGCCTAATGTTACTTGGGATGATGCGATAGAAAATATCGATATCGGAGGTCCAACAATGCTGCGTTCAGCAGCAAAAAATCATGATTATGTAACAGTAATCGTAGATAGCAACGACTATACTGCAGTACTTGAAGAATTAAAGGCAGATGGCAAAACAACATTAGAAACACGTCGTCGTTTAGCAGCAAAAGTTTTCCGTCATACTGCTGCATATGATTCGTATATTTCAAATCATTTAACAACAGCAATCGGGGAAGAGTTCCCTGAAAACTTAACGCTAACTTATGAACTAAAGCAAACATTGCGCTATGGTGAAAACCCTCACCAAAAGGCTGCTTTCTATGCAAAACGCCTAGGTTCGGATTTCTCGATTGCCTACGCGACACAATTGCACGGAAAAGAATTGTCATACAACAATATTCAGGACGCAAATGCTGCACTTCAAATTGTAAAAGAGTTTGAGATGCCGGCTGCTGTAGCTGTGAAGCATATGAATCCATGTGGTGTTGGTACAGGTGAAACAATCGAAGAAGCATTTAATAAAGCATATGAGGCAGATTCAACTTCAATTTTCGGTGGCATTATTGCATTAAATAAAGAAGTGGACGAAGCAACTGCTGAAAAATTATCTCGTATTTTCCTGGAAATCATTATTGCACCTTCATTCTCTAAAGAAGCACTACATATTTTAACGCAAAAGAAAAATATTCGCTTAGTAACAATTGATTTTGCACAAGAGAAGCAGGACCAATTCAATGTTGTAGCGGTTGAAGGTGGTTTACTCGTTCAGGAACCAGACCGTTTCGGCTTTGAAGAAGCAGATATTAAAGTCGTAACAGATCGTGAACCGACAGAGGAAGAATGGGAAGCATTAAAGCTTGGATGGTCAGTAGTAAAGCATGTAAAATCCAATGCGATTGTTGTTACGGACAAGCAAATGACGTTAGGTGTGGGCGCGGGGCAAATGAACCGTGTTGGAGCAGCTAAAATTGCATTTGAACAAGCTGGTGAAAAAGCACAAGGCGCGGCATTGGCATCGGATGCATTTTTCCCAATGGGAGATACAGTAGAAGCAGCAGCAAAAGCTGGCATCAAGGCAATCATTCAACCAGGCGGCTCGATTAAAGACCAAGAATCCATCGATGCTGCAAACAAATATGGTATCGCAATGGTATTTACAGGTGTACGTCATTTCAAACACTAATTTGTAACTTTATGTTTAAAACATTATATTCCATTTAATTTTAGTAGAGAAAATTGCGGATTTTCGTTATAATAGAATAAAGTTTCGCTAATGTTCTGGCCGGACGTTAGCAGAAGCGTTTGCAAATGCTTTATTCATTCTTCTTTCTGGCTGGGAGAGGGATGAATAAGACGATTGAGCGATTCTTGGCCGGGTCCTCATCGTAAAATAATTTATTAATAATGCATCGACTTTGGTCGGGAGATGCATTGTTAATAATAAAATGATCATTAATTGTAACAAGCACAGCACTACTTTTGGTCGGGTATCGCAGTGCGAATGACCATTAATGAAAAACGCTCGCCTAAAATTTGGCGGGCGTTTTTTTATATAATTTTTTACTTCAAGCCCATTGATTTCCGTTTCGGTGGACGCTTTCTGCGGGCAGGGTCTAAGCCTGTAGTCTCAGGAGTCGCCGCCTGCACTACAATCAACTAGTTATACCTAATAAACTAAACTATTCATTTTAAAGGAGAGCTCATCATGAACATTCTTGTAATTGGTAGTGGCGGTCGTGAACATGCAATCGCTAAACAATTTAACAACGCACCATCTGTAGAAAAGGTTTTCGTAGCACCAGGTAATGATGGAATGAGGCAGGACGCAGAAGTCGTAGCAATCGATGCATTAGATTTTGCGGCACTTGCACTATTCGCCAAAGAAAATGATATCGCTCTAACTTTTGTAGGACCGGAACAGCCATTGGCAGAAGGAATTGTCGATTACTTCAATGAGCAAGGCTTAGTTATTTTTGGTCCAACTAAGGCCGCAGCAAAAATTGAAGGCTCTAAGTCTTATGCAAAAGATATTATGAACAAATATCAAATTCCGACAGCTGCACACGAAACGTTTACAGAAGCAGATAAAGCAGTTGCCTACATTAAAAAGCAAGGCGCCCCAATTGTTATTAAAGCAGATGGTTTAGCAGCTGGTAAAGGTGTTATTGTAGCGATGGAAGAACAGGAAGCAATTGAAGCAGTTGAGGATATGATCGGCAACCAGCGCTTTGATGATTCATCGTCGCGCGTAGTGATTGAAGAGTATCTGGATGGCGAAGAATTCAGCTTTATGAGCTTCGTACATAAAGAAAAAATTTATCCAATGGTTATTGCTCAAGATCATAAACGTGCATATGATGGCGACCGAGGTCCGAATACCGGAGGAATGGGTGCTTATTCACCGGTTCCACAAATATCTGAGGATGTAGTAAAGGTTGCTTATGATACAATCGTTCAACCGACTGTACAAGCAATGGAGACAGAAGGTGTATCGTTTACAGGCATTTTGTATGCAGGATTAATTTTAACAGCAAAAGGTCCAAAGGTTATCGAATTTAATGCACGCTTTGGCGACCCGGAAACACAAGTTGTTCTTCCACGTATGGCATCTGACTTTGGTGAATTTATGATTAGCTTAATGAATGAAAAGCCGTTTGAGTTAAAGTGGAAAGATGAAGTGATGTTAGGGGTTGTAATAGCTGCTGAAGGCTATCCAGGCGATGTAGAAAAAGGAAATGCATTACCAGAGCTGTCCGATATTGACTTGCCAGTGTTCCATGCAGGCACAAAATTTGAAGATGGTCAATTTGTTGGTAATGGAGGGCGAGTGCTTTTAGTTGCCGCTGAAGCCGCAACATTAAAAGAAGCACAGGAAAAGGTCTATACAGAGCTCGCGAAAAAGCAATGGTCAAACTTCTTCTTCCGTCAGGATATTGGTTGGAGAACATTTAAATAATAATGGAGCTGTGCTAATGGTCAAATTGACTTTTAACACAGCTTTTTTTCGGGATTATTTTAAGGATTAATCATTAACTGGCATCATTTCATTCATTTGTTCGGAATTGGCCATTGCAACTACAGGACAATATTGATAATAACCTTCCGCGACCTTCATTGAACCGGCGAGAATCATCATACGTCCAACTGTACATTGAGGTTTACGGGCAATTCTACCGACACCGAATGCAGTCATAGCTACACCACACATCATACGTACAAAAGCATTTGTTTCAGAAATATTAGGGTTTAACATTAATAGCTCCTCCTTTTATTAGAAAATTTAAAAAATTATTCTGGAAACACTTTGCTTTATAAAAGTGCTATGATACGATTAATTCACAAAAGGAATATTGTAGCAAAAGCCTACATAAAGCAAAATATAATAGATTTAGTATGGTTTTTCCTAATGAAAAGATACTAAATTTTTGGGGGGAGTGTTTAAAATGCCAGAAATAAACTGGAAGTTAAATAATATTCGAAAGCATGTAGGTATCATTGATGGGCATGACGCTCCAAACCTGGTTTTAAGGAATGCAAAATATTTGCATAGTATACTTAAAACCTGGGTTTCCGGTAATATTTGGATTAGCGATGACCGTATTGTTTATGTAGGAAATCAAATGCCCATAAATCTTAATGGAACGGAAATTTTAGATTTATCAGGAAAGATTGTTGTACCGGGGTATATTGAGCCCCATGTGCACCCATTTCAATTATATAATCCTCATAGTTTTGCAGAGTTTTGTGCTCAATCAGGAACGACAGCATTTATTTCCGATAATATGACATTTGTCTCTTTATTTGAAAACAAGAAAGCGTTTTCTTTGATGGACGAGCTTGCAAAATTGCCATTCTCCTTTTATTGGTGGAGTCGCTTTGATTCACAGACAGAGCTTGAGAACGAAGGGGAGCTTTATTCGAATGCCTCGGTAATGGAATGGCTGGAACGTCATGACGTATTGCTTGGTGGAGAACTTACAGGATGGCCACGGGTAATGCACGGGGATAATCAAATGCTGTACTGGATTCAGAATGCCAAACATAAAGGGAAAAAGATTGAAGGACATTTACCAGGTGCTTCAGAAAAAACATTAGCAAAAATGAGATTATTCGGTGTAGATGGTGATCACGAATCAATGACAATAGAAGATATTGAAGCACGTTTACTTCATGGATATGCAGTTACACTTCGCTATTCGTCAATTCGCCCGGATTTACCTCAACTTTTAAAAGCAGTCGTTGATAAAGGCTATGAAATATTTGATCATTTAATGATGACAACAGATGGTTCTACACCAAGCTTCCATGAAGACGGTGTGATAGATAAATGTATTCGTGCAGCACTCGAAGCAGGAGTACGTCCGGTAGACGCGTATAATATGGCAAGTTATAACGTAGCCCGTTATTATAATATGACCAATTTACATGGACTCATTGCTACAGGACGCTATGCGAATTTAAATGTTCTAACAGATGAGTATTCACCAACACCTGAAGCAGTACTTTCAAAAGGTGTATGGTTAAAGCGTAATCATCAAGATACTAAGGTATTTCCATCCGTGGATTTGTCCGTTTTTGAGAGTTTGCAAATAGATTTTGATTTACATGAATCTGATTTTCAGTTTTCAATGCCTATAGGAATTGAAATGGTAAATGATGTGATAACAAAGCCATATAGTATAAAAAATCACGGATATAATATCTCATTATTTACTGAACATGACGAAAGCTATTTAATACTCGTAGACCGTAAAGGGAAATGGCGTATTAATACAATGATTAAAGGCTTTGCTACACATGTAAAAGGTTTTGCCTCCTCGTATTCAAATACGGGTGATATTATATTAATCGGAAAATCGATGCATGATATGCAGCATGCATTTAATGAATTAAAGAAAATGAATGGCGGTATTGTGCTTGTTGAAGATGGACAAGTTGTCACAAGCATACCGTTAAAGTTATCAGGTGCTGTGTATGATGGGGCAGTGGGAGATTTAATTCCGCTTGAACTAGCATTAAAAAGTGCATTAAAAAAACGTGGTTATAGTCATTCAGATGCGATTTATACATTACTATTTTTACAATCAACGCATTTGCCATATATTCGAATTACACCACGAGGCATTTTTGATGTCATGAAAAATACGGTCATGTTACCAGCTGTGATGCGATAGATGAAATGAGAGGAGTTAGCATGATGAAACGCAGTATATTGATATTAGCAATGTTAAGTGTGGCCGTGATTACAGGATGTTCCAATAAAGAACAGGCAGAGGAAGGGCCAGTAGTTGAAATAGAAGAGCAGCAAGTGGAAGACCAGGAAAATATTATTGTGGCCGGTGCAGAAGTATTGCCTTTTATTACACCGTTTACAGGGGAGAGAGTAGCAGAAGAAGTTACAATGCGCCCAATTCTTGCAACGATTAACAACCATCCACAAGCACGCCCACAATCGGGTTTAGCACAGGCAGATGTTGTGTACGAGATGTTGGCAGAAGGGGATGTGACACGTTTTTTAGCGCTTTATCAATCCGAAATTCCTGAATCGATCGGACCGATCCGTAGTGCCCGTTCGTACTTCATTGATATTGCCAATGGATTAGATGCCTTTTATATTGCGCATGGTTATAGTCCAGAAGCAAAATCAATGCTTGAACGTAAGGTTGTAGAAAATATTAACGGAATGCATTATGACGGGACTTATTTTAAACGTTCTTCTGCACGCAAAGCACCTCACAACTCTTATATATCCGGTGACAACGTTCGTGCAGGAGCAGAAAAAGTAGGTGCTTCATTACTTTATCAGAAAAAAGTATCATATCCATTCTATGAAGCTGAAGATAATGTTAAAATAGGGACAACGGCTAATGAAGTATCGATGAAATATAATAATAGTGGTTCATTTAATAGTCAGTATGTATATAATGCAGACACAAATCGGTATACGAGATATTCAGCAAATACTGAAACAATCGATTATGAAACAAATGAATCTATCGAGTTAGCTAATATATTATTTTTTGAAATGCCGCACCGCATTATTGATAATGCAGGAAGACGTGATATTACAATTACTGGCGGAGGCAACGCCTACGTAGCCCAAGCGGGAATGGTACGGGAAGTTAAGTGGAAAAATGCAGATGGTTTGTTAATTGCTATTGAGGAAGATGGCTCTGAAGTAAAGTTAGTACAAGGGAAGACTTGGGTACATTTCGTACCATCATCTCCAGGTTTAGCAACATCTGTTATATATTCAGAGTAGAAAGGAAATGATGGGCTAAATGCAAATTGAAAAAATTCGCGGTCATCAAACGGAACAGCTATTTAAAGCGGTCCTGGAATTAAAAGATATCGAGGAATGCTATAAGTTTTTTGATGATTTATGCACGATCAGTGAAATCCAATCATTAGCACAGCGTTTCGAGGTTGCGCATTTATTACGTTTAAAGAAGACGTATGAAACAATTAAAAAGGAAACAGGTGCTTCGACAGCAACGATCTCCCGTGTACGCCGTTGCTTTGACTATGGAAATGACACTTATGATGAGATGTTGGGACGTCTTTATCCTGATGAAAAGCCATTTACACCAAAGTGATAAAGCTAACCAACAACTTCTTTCATAGTATGCGATTATGCTAAGATGAATGTTTAAATATGAGTAGCTTAAAGACTGAGTAGATTTTCTCGCTCAGTCTTTTATTATTTTTTATACATTCGTTATACTATTAGATAGTCGTAAATAATGAACTGACTTAAAATATAATTAGAAGAATTTAAAAGAATAGGTGGAAGAGAGAATGGATTACTTAAATTGGCGTCACGTGTTTAAATTAGACCCTGCGAAAGAAATTTCAGATGAAGCATTAGAGCTAATTTGCGAATCAGGTACAGATGTTATTTTGGTTGGCGGTACAGATGAGGTGACACTTGATGGTGTGCTGGACTTATTAGTACGTGTCCGTCGTTTTTCCGTGCCGGTTGCGCTTGAAATTTCAAATGTAGATAGTATTACTCCAGGTTATGACTATTATTTCATCCCATCTGTTTTAAATAGTCGTGATACAAAATGGGTGAAGGATTTACATCATGAAGCCATTAAAGAATACGGGGATGTTTTAATTTGGGAAGAGCTTGTTGCAGAGGGCTATTGTATATTAAATCCGGATTGTAAAGTAGCACAAGTGACAAATGCCAAAACGGATTTAACGGTAGAAGATGTAGTAGCATATGCTCGAATGGCAGAAAACTACTTTAAATTACCTATTTTCTATTTAGAATATAGTGGAGCATATGGCGATATTGAAATGGTAAAAGCTACAGCTGAAGTATTAGATAAAACAAAGCTATTTTATGGTGGTGGTATTACTTCTGTCGAGCAGGCGAAGGAAATGGCTGCACATGCTCATACAGTTGTTGTAGGCAACATTATTTATGACGACTTAAAAGCTGCATTAAAAACTGTACAAGCAGTGAAAAGCATCGTGAAGTAATATATAATAGGAACAAATGTTCTTTAGATAGGAAGGTGCAACATGGAGCACATAGCAAAAAACTTAATTGTCGGTATGAATCCGCAGCAGGCAGAAGCGGTGAAAACAACAGAAGGACCACTCCTTATTATGGCAGGGGCAGGATCAGGGAAAACACGCGTACTAACACATCGTATTGCGTATTTAGTCGTAGAGCGTGAAGTGTATCCGTCAAAAATTTTGGCAATTACATTTACGAATAAAGCAGCACGTGAAATGCGTGATCGAATCGATGGGATTTTAGGGACAGGTACAACAGAAAGTATGTGGGTATCAACATTCCACTCTATGTGTGTGCGTATTTTGCGCCGCAATATCGACCGTATTGGCTACTCGAAAAGCTTCTCTATTTTAGATAGCTCCGATCAGCTGACAGTAATAAAAAATATATTGAAGCAAGATAATATCGACCCGAAAAAGTACGATCCGCGTGCAATATTAAATACGATTAGCTCGGCAAAAAATGAATGTATTACAGTAGATGGCTTTGAAGCGAATATGAATCCGCATAATCCATTTGAAAAGATTGCTGCGCAAGTGTACAAAGGCTATCAAAAACGCCTAAAACAAAATCAAAGCCTCGATTTTGATGATTTAATTATGCTTACGATTCGTTTATTTAAAGAGGCGCCAGATGTGCTTGAATTTTATCAAAATAAATTCCAGTACATTCACGTGGATGAGTATCAGGATACAAATAAATCACAATATTTGCTCGTTCAAATGTTGGCAAAGAAGTTCCGCAATATTTGTGTTGTAGGGGACTCGGACCAATCGATTTATCGCTGGCGTGGTGCAGATATTACAAATATTCTTTCGTTTGAAAAGGATTATAAAGACGCAAAAGTGATTATGCTTGAGCAAAATTACCGTTCGACAAAACATATTTTACAAGCTGCAAACAGCGTTATTGAAAAAAATAAAGACCGCTATAAAAAAGTGCTACGAACAGATAACCCTGAAGGCGAAAAGATACAGCTATATAAAGCCGGTAATGAACAGGATGAGGCCCAATATGTTGTACGTACGATTCAGAAGCTCATGAAAGATGAGGGTTACAAGCTAGATGATTTTGCGATTTTATACCGAACAAATGCACAATCGCGTGTAATGGAGGATGTACTCGTAAAATCGAATATGAACTATCAAATTGTTGGTGGTACAAAGTTCTATGATAGAAAAGAGATTAAAGATTTACTGGCATACTTACGTTTAATTGCAAATAATGATGATGATTTGTCACTAGCTAGGATTATTAATGAACCTAAGCGTGCGATTGGAGCGACTTCGTTCGATAAAATGCTGTACTATGCGATGGAGCGCGACTGTTCAATTTTTGATGCTATGAGCGAGCTTGTGTTTATGGGGCTTTCGGGAAAAGCAGCCACTTCGGCCGAAAATTTCTATAATATGATTCATTCGTTAAGTGAACGTCAACAAGAATTATCGGTGACGGAAATTGTAGAAGAAGTGCTTGAAAAATCAGGTTACCGTCAAATGCTGAAGGCTGAAAAGTCAATTGAAGCGGAAAGCCGATTGGAAAATATTGAAGAGTTTTTAACTGTTACACAGGCATTCGAGGCACGCAGCGAAGATCAATCTTTAGTTGCCTTCTTAACAGACCTTGCCTTAATTGCAGATATTGATTCTTTGGATGAAGAAGAAAAGGCAAAAGGCACAATTATTTTAATGACGATGCATGCCGCAAAAGGATTGGAATTCCCAGTTGTCTTTATTATTGGGCTCGAGGAAAATATATTCCCGCACTCTCGATCGCTAGAAAGTGAAGACGAAATGGCAGAGGAAAGACGCTTAATGTATGTTGGTGCGACTCGAGCAGAACAGCGCCTTTACCTATCTTGCGCAGGCTCTCGTACGATCTTCGGCCGCACAGGCTACAATGCACCGTCACGTTTTTTACGCGAG
The DNA here is from genome assembly GCF_037027585.1 of Solibacillus ferritrahens. Taxonomy (NCBI): domain Bacteria; kingdom Bacillati; phylum Bacillota; class Bacilli; order Caryophanales; family Caryophanaceae; genus Solibacillus; species Solibacillus ferritrahens. Next base: position 21,266 of record NZ_JAXCLE010000005.1, read on the forward strand.
ATTGATGAAAATGTATTAGAGCAGGTTTCGAAAGCGAATACTACTTCTTATCGTGATGATTCATTGCCGTTTAAGTCTAATCGTTATGACCGTATGCCGAAACGTTCATTAGGAAGTGTGCAAACGCCTGCTTCCCAAACATCACGCCTAAATTCTACAGGTGGCGATAAGTTTAATTGGCAAGTTGGAGACAAAGCGTCCCACGGTAAATGGGGTATCGGAATGGTCGTTAGCGTGAAAGGCGAAGGAGATGGAATGGAGTTGGATATTGCGTTCCCTGCTCCAACTGGCATTAAGCGTTTGCTTGCAAAATTTGCACCGATAACGAAAGCTTAGGAGGAACTATTTTATGAATGAAATCGAACAAAGAATTGCGGAGCTAAACAAGCTGCTTCATGAATATGGCTATGCCTATTATGTACTGGATAAGCCACTCGTTGAAGATAGTGTATATGATCAGCTTTTACAGGAGCTAATCGCCTTAGAAGAAGCAAATCCGGAATTTATTTACCCAGATTCTCCTACGCAGCGTGTCGGTGGTACAATTTTAGAAGGCTTCAAAAAAGTGACGCATGAAACGGCGATGCTCAGTTTATCGAATGCATTTGATGAAGAAGGCTTACGCGATTTTGACCGGAAAATCAAACAGGCAATCGGACCAAACTATTCATACGTCTGTGAATTGAAAATTGATGGTTTGGCCATTTCTCTACGCTATGTAAATGGTGTATTTGTACAGGGCGCGACACGTGGTGATGGTTCTGTAGGAGAAGATATTACGGCAAACTTAAGAACGATCCGGGCAATTCCATTACGCTTAAAAGACCCTGTAACAGTTGAAGTACGCGGAGAAGCATATATGCCAAAAAAATCATTTGAAAAGTTAAATGAACGTCGTGCCGAAAATGATGAAGAACTGTTTGCAAACCCAAGGAACGCCGCGGCAGGTTCATTGCGTCAATTGGATCCGAAAATTGCTGCAAGTCGTAATTTATCAACGTTCATTTATGCGATTGGTGGCGATGGGGAAGCTTATGGAATTGATGGACATTGGGAAATGCTCGACTATTTAGAGCAACTCGGTTTCCCATCCAATAAAGAACGCGAGCATTGTGAAACAATTGAGGACGTTTTGGCGTTTATAGAAAAGTGGACAGAAGCGCGTCCTAATTTACCATATGAAATCGATGGTATCGTAATAAAAGTAAACCGCTATGCCCATCAAGATGAGCTTGGTTTTACCGCCAAATCTCCACGCTGGGCCATTGCATATAAATTCCCTGCAGAAGAAGTCGTAACAAAACTTCTGGATATCGAGCTTACAGTAGGTCGCACAGGCGTTATCACTCCTACTGCTATTTTAACGCCGGTCTTAGTTGCAGGTACTACAGTAAGCCGGGCTTCCTTGCACAATGAGGACCTCATTCGGGAAAAGGATATTCGTATAGGGGATACAGTCATCGTTCGAAAAGCAGGCGATATTATACCGCAAATTGTTGGGGTAATAGTAGAGCAACGCCCAGAGGATGCAGTTGAATACAAAATGCCAACACATTGTCCAGCCTGTAATGAAGAAGTTGTACGTATTGATACCGATGTAGCTCTTCGTTGTGTCAATCCACAATGTCCTGCACAAATCGCGGAAGGCGTGAAGCATTTCGTCTCACGTAATGCGATGAATATTGACGGATTAGGGGAAAAAGTTGTAGAGCAATTGCTTCGTGAAGGTTATATTGAGGATGTTGCTGGTTTATACGAATTGACAGTCGAGCAACTCATTCAGTTAGAGCGCATGGGTCAAAAATCTGCAACGAATTTAGTGGAGGCACTACTGCAGTCAAAGAATAATTCCCTGGAGCGATTACTGTTTGGTCTTGGTATACGTCATGTAGGCGAAAAGGCAGCTAAAATTTTAGCTGCACATTTTGAAACGATGGATGCCTTAATGCTGGCTACAGAAGACGAATTGAAAGATATTCATGAAATTGGCGATAAAATGGCCGAATCCATCGTTGCTTATTTTGCGAATGAGTCCGTGCAGCAGCTAATCGAGCGCTTAAAGGAATTTGGCCTGAATATGTCCTATAAAGGTAAAAAGATTGTGGTAGAAGCTGGGGCTAATCCTTTTGCGGGTAAAACAATTGTGCTGACAGGCAAACTTCAGCAATTGACACGTAACGAAGCAAAGGCGAAAATAGAACAGTTAGGTGGAATGGTTGCAGGAAGTGTAAGTAAAAAAACAGATCTTGTAATCGTCGGTGAAGATGCTGGCTCAAAGCTTGAAAAGGCTCAAAGCTTAGGCATAGAAATTTGGGATGAAGTGCGCCTAATCGAACAATTATTATAGTAAAGGGGACTTGTTCTCATGAAACGATATCGCTGGATACCTGCGATAATTGCAACTGTTCTGTTATCAGCGTGTGCGCCAAACATTACACCTGAAACAGAGTTGACACAAGAATCAGACACGGATCAAGCTGTTGAAACAACGATTATCCCGAATATGCAAATTAACGATAAATTTTATCGTATATTAATTCCTTATAAGGAAAGTGCAAGTCGAGGATTGGTCGTTTCCAATATTTTTACGAAATACGACATGAAAGAAGTCGAAACAGGTTTAATGCGTATTTCACAAAATCACTTTGATACGGAAAATTACTATTTTCAAGAAGGTCAATACTTAGATGAAACAACGTTGAAATACTGGTTGGCACGACCAAACCAAACGGAGGATAAAGGGCCTGAATACCAAGGGTTAAATCCTTCAAGTATTGATGAAGAAACTGGTGAGGAGATGGATCCTACCGTTAAAGCGACAGAAGCACCGGTGTATTTAGCACATATTATCGAACAGAATTATTTAACAAAAACAGATGACAATAAAGTGAAATTGGGCGGTGTATCGATTGGCTTAGCGCTAAATTCAATTTACTATTATCAAAAAGAACAGTACGGTGAGTTTTTCGAGCAGAAGATTCCGGATGATAAGTTGGAAGCAGAAGGCAAAAAAATTGCACAGGAAGTAATCAATCGTTTGCGTGCACGTTCAGAACTAGCCGATGTTCCTATCGTAATTGCTTTATTTAAACAGGCAGAGCGAAATGCGATTATACCAGGAACTTACACAGATTATAATTTTGTTGATAAAGGTACGACTGCCCTAGGTGATTGGGAAGGAATCGATGAAAGATATGTAACATTCCCAATGAGTTCACCAGATGATATTTATCGTGAACTTAATACAAACTTCCAAAACTTTAAGCAGGATGTCGACAAATACTTCTCAAATTTCACAAGTGTTTTCGCAACAGGTTTTTATCAAAATAAAAAAATCCAGAAGCTAGACATTGAAATTCCGATTCAGTTTTACGGTACAGCGGAAATTACCGGTTTTACACAATATCTGACGGCTCTCTTACTCAATCATTTACCGCTTGATCTGTATATTTCGGTAAGTATTACTTCGGTAAACGGTCCAGAAGTATTGATTATTAAAGAACCAAATGATGATAAACCATTTGTTCATATTTATGAGTAAAATTCAACGAAGAATACCATACTTTTAAAAGTGTGGTATTTTCATTTTTGTATAAAAAATCCACTTTATCACTTTAATGCGTTAATTTGGCGAAAAAACGTCCAAGGTTAGGGATTGTTTGCTCGATTTTTTCGCAAAGCTGTGATTTTTATTAGGAAAAATGGTATCATTATGGGCATGGTTTATGTAGAATCAGCGGGTGTCCGAAACAATCACTGACTCCACATATGGCCCCGGCAGATAATCCAGATTTTTTTAGTTTTTCGAATGTATTCAAAAATTCTGACACATATGCCGAGGCATATTTGATTCGATACTTTGGAGGTGTAATAAATGGCAAAAATATCAAAAGAAGAAGTAAAACACGTAGCGCACTTAGCTCGCCTTGCAATCACAGAAGAGGAAGCAGAGAAATTTGCTGAACAACTTGGAAAAATTACTGATTTTGCAGAGCAGTTAAATGAATTAGATACAACGAATGTAGAGCCGACTTCACATGTTTTACCTTTAGTGAACGTACTTCGTGAGGACGTAGCAAAAGAAGGCTTACCTCTTGAAAAAGTAATGCTAAACGTAAAAGAACAAGAAGAAGGTCAAATTAAAGTACCATCAATTATGGAGTAATAGGAGGAACCACTCGCATGACAGTATTTGAGCGCACATCAGCACAATTACAAGAGAGCTTAAAGTCGGGCGAACTTACAATTGCGGAATTAACAAAAGAAGCATTTGACCGCATTGAAAAGTTAGACGGCGATGTACAAGCATTCTTAGCATTAAATAAAGAACAAGCAACTGCTAAAGCGGCAGAATTAGATAAAGTTCCTTTTGAGGAGCGCGGTCCATTATTCGGTATGCCGATCGGGGTTAAGGATAATATCGTGACAGAAGGTTTAGAAACAACGTGTGCTTCTAAAATCTTGGAAGGCTTTATGCCAATTTACGATGCAACAATCGTTAAGAAATTACGCGATGCAGGTATGGTAACAGTTGGTAAATTAAATATGGACGAATTCGCAATGGGTTCTTCTAACGAAAACTCGGCTTATAAAACAACCAAAAACCCGTGGAATCTTTCACACGTGCCAGGTGGTTCTTCAGGCGCATCTGCAGCAGCAGTAGCAGCAGGCGAAGTACCATTCTCACTTGGTTCTGATACAGGTGGATCAATCCGTCAACCGGCAGCTTACTGTGGTGTTGTAGGAATGAAACCTACATATGGTCGTGTATCTCGCTTTGGTTTAGTTGCATTTGCATCTTCTTTAGATCAAATTGGACCAATTACACGTAATGTAACGGACAACGCATTATTACTTGAAGCAATCTCAGGTGTAGATGAAATGGATTCTACTTCTGCAGATGTGCCAGTACCGAATTATGCAGCTGCTTTAGACGGCAATATTAAAGGTTTAAAAATTGCTGTACCAAAAGAATTCCTTGGGGAAGGCGTTGGCGAAGCAGCAAAACAGTCAGTGCTTGATGCACTAGAAGTATTAAAAGGCTTAGGCGCAACAGTAGAAGAGGTATCTTTACCACATTCTAAATATGCGTTGGCAGCATACTACATTCTTTCATCATCTGAAGCTTCTTCTAACCTTTCACGTTTTGACGGTATTCGTTACGGTTACCGTTCAGAAAACGCTAAAAACTTATTGGAGCTATACAAACAATCTCGTGCTGAAGGTTTCGGCGATGAAGTAAAACGTCGTATCATGCTTGGTACTTATTCATTATCAGCAGGTACGTATGATGCATACTACAAAAAAGCACAACAAGCACGTACATTAATTAAAGCAGATTACGACAAAGTATTCGAAAACTATGACGTAATTATTGGACCTACAGCGCCAACACCTGCATTCGCAATCGGTGCTAACATTGATGATCCAATGACAATGTACGCAAACGATATTTTAACAATTCCAATTAACTTAGCTGGTGTACCAGCAATTTCAATTCCATGTGGTTTTGAAAATGACTTACCACTAGGATTACAAATTATCGGTAAACACTTCGATGAAGAAACACTTTACCGCGTAGCATATGCTTACGAGCAAAACACAGATTTCAATACAAAAACTCCAGCACTATGGGAGGTAAAATAAGATGAACTTTGAAACAGTCATTGGTTTAGAAATTCACGTTGAATTAAAAACGAATTCTAAAATCTTCTCGGCTTCCCCAAACCATTTCGGTGCAGAGCCAAATACAAATACGTCGGTAATTGATCTTGGATACCCAGGTGTTTTACCAGTATTAAATAAACAAGTAGTAGACTATGCAATCCGTGCTTCTTTAGCATTAAACATGGAAATCGAACAAGAAACTAAATTCGACCGCAAAAACTACTTCTATCCGGACAATCCGAAAGCTTACCAAATTTCACAATTTGATAAGCCAATCGGTAAAAACGGATGGGTTGAAATCGAAATTCCTGCTAAAGGCGACACACCAGGCTACAAAAAGAAAATCGGTATTACACGTCTTCATATGGAAGAAGATGCAGGTAAATTAACACACGCTGATGGTTATTCTTTAGTGGACTTAAACCGTCAAGGAACACCTCTTGTTGAGATTGTTTCTGAGCCGGATATCCGTACTCCGGATGAAGCATATGCATACCTTGAAAAAGTGAAGTCAATTATTCAATATTCAGGTGTATCAGATGTACGTATGGAAGAAGGTTCATTACGTTGTGATGCGAACATTTCGATTCGTCCATACGGCCAAGAAGAGTTCGGTACAAAAACAGAGCTGAAAAACTTAAACTCATTTAACTTCGTACGTCGTGGTTTAGAGCATGAGGAAGTTCGTCAGGAAGAAGTACTAATGTCAGGTGGCATTATTGAGCAAGAAACTCGCCGTTTCGATGAAAAGACAGGTAAAACTATTTTAATGCGTGTAAAAGAAGGAACAGATGATTACCGTTACTTCCCAGAGCCAGATTTAGTACGTCTTTCTATTTCTGATGAATGGGTAGAGCGTATCCGCCAGTCAATTCCTGAATTACCAGATGCACGTAAAGCACGTTACGTTTCTGAACTAGGCTTAACAGATTATGATGCAAACGTACTTGTGGTAAACAAAGAGATTTCAGATTTCTTTGATGCAACTGTAACGGCTGGTGCAGATGCAAAATTAACGGCAAACTGGTTAATGGGTGACGTATCTGCATACTTGAATTCAGAGCAAAAAGAGCTAAAAGATACAGCTTTAACACCAGAAAACTTAGCTGGTATGGTGAAATTAATTACAGACGGCACAATTTCTTCTAAAATCGCGAAAAAAGTATTCACTGAATTAGTTACTAACGGTGGCGATGCAGCGAAAATCGTGAAGGAAAAAGGGTTAGTTCAAATTTCTGATCCAGAAGTAATTCGAGGCTTCGTAACAACTGTTCTTGATAACGATGCAAAATCGGTAGCTGATTTCTTAGGCGGCAACGAACGTGCGATTAAAGCACTTTTAGGTCAAATTATGAAAGCTTCTAAAGGTCAGGCAAACCCACAATTAACAAATCAAATTTTAATGGAAGAAATTAATAAACGCTAATTTCTTCGTGTGAACGGCAGTCTATCTATAATAGACTGTCGTTTTTTTTATAGGAATTCACTTGATAAATTATAATCATAAGCTAATAATTGGAAATATAAAAAGTGAGGAAGAGGGAGGGATTTATTTTGGAAAAGACCTGGTGTGTGGGACCAATTCAAATTGTACGAGAACAACAAATAAACAAAGACCATTATGCGGTTATTGAAGGTAAAAAAATTGTCCAGTTTTGTGAAAAAGCCGGCTTACCTGAACAGATTGATTTTGTGGAAACAAAGGCTACCTATAAATTAATGCCAGGGATGATTGACCAGCATATCCACGGAATGTCAGGTGCAGATGTAATGGACGGAATGGAAAGTAGTCTTAATACCATTAGTAAAGCACTTGCCAAACATGGTGTGACCAGCTTTTTGGCAACAACGATGACAGCCGCAGTAAACCAAATTGAACATGTCGTACAAACGGTAGCTGATAACAAAAACTCAGTACAGGGTGCCAAAATCGTTGGTATTCATTTAGAAGGTCCATTCATTAATCCAGTTCAAAAGGGTGCACAGTCTGATCAATATATTATAAAGCCCTCTGCTGAAATTTTTGAAAAGCTTAATACATCCTCACAAAAACAAATAAAGCTCATAACATTTGCAGCGGAACTGGATGAAGGGGAAAAGCTTGCATCATACTTGAAAAATAATGACATTGTAGCATCCATCGGACATTCTAATGCGAAGTATGCCGAAACAAAGATTTTATTGGAGCAACAGCTAATTCAAAATGCTACTCACTTTTGCAATGGGATGAGGTCAATCCATCATCGTGAGCCAGGTCTGCAAGTAGCTTTATTGCAAAGTGACAGTAAGCTGGAGATTATTGCGGATGGAATACATATTCATCCAGACATGATTCGTTTTATATTTGATTCAATTGGTGAAGACCGAATGATATTAATTTCAGACAGTATGAGGGCGACTGAATTGGCGGATGGTATTTATGATTTAGGGGGACAGCAAGTTCGTGTAGAGAATGGGTTGTGTAAACTGGTAGAAAGTGATGCGCTTGCAGGAAGCACACTTAATTTAAATAAGGCAAGAAAAAACATGAAAGAATGGCTTCAACTATCAGACATGACACTGGCTAAGCTGACGGCAACAAATAGTGCAAAACTGTTAGGGTTATATGAACATAAAGGTTCAATTGAAATTGGTAAAGATGCTGATTTTTATATAGTAAATGAACAAGAGGATGTTGTAATGACTGTTTCAGAAGGAAAAGTAATTTTTGAGAACCTAAAGGGGGAGTAAAGGTGAATTTCATTAAAGGGGATGCTTTACACAATGACTTACAGCTAAAAAGGAGCTTTTTCAATTTGGCTGATGAAACGTTTAATCTAAAATTTGAACAATGGGATGAGCTTGGATATTGGAACGATACATATTGCCCCTATGCCTTTGAAGTGGATGGTGAAATAGCTTCAAATGTATCAACAAGTACGGGAATGATGGTTTTAGATGGCAAACAGTATGAGGCTGTTCAAATAGGGACTGTCATGACAAATCCAAAATTCCAAGGGAAAGGATTATCACGGCGGCTAATGGAAAAAGTAATGGAAGATCATGTGAATGCCAATATAATTTATTTATTTGCAAATAAATCAGTATTAGGTTTTTATCCGAAGTTTGGATTTGAAATGCGAACACAATCTACTTTTACATTGGATAAAAAAGATCTTGTATCCAATGAAACGGAAATAAACAAAATTAACATGGATGATAATATCGAAAGAAAGCTATTTTACAATACAACGATGAACCGTGTACCAATTAGCCGAAAAATGAGTATGGTTCAAAATGAAAGTATTGTTATGTTCCATGCATTGACGCAATATCGGGATTGTATCTACTATGTTCCAAAGTTCCGGGTATTTGTCATTTTAAAAGAATCAGCGCAGCATGTTGAGGTAATTGATGTAATTTCTAAAGAGCCTTTTGATTTGTTGGAAGTGTTGGGAAGCCTGCCAATTCAAACCTCGAAAATTAAACTGTGCTTTACGCCGGATGATTTAAAAATTCCTATTGTACAGGAAATGTTCATAGATGAGGGTGCCATGTTTGTGAAAAATCAAATAGATATCGACTATCCGAATAATTTACTGTATCCATATAGTGGTTTAGCATAATAAATGGAGGTCCGGAAAATGTTCCCCGGACCTCCATTTTGCGGTCAATTTAAGAAGTTTAGTCGGGCAAGTCGCCAAAACCAGTATGACCGTTTAATAATTTTGCGGTGACGTATAGAAGGCGCTTTTTTGCTTCACGGGCTATTGGTATTTCCTCTAAATCAAATCCGTGAATGCAGCCTTTGTAAATATCAAATTGAACGTCTATATGCGCCTGACGTAATTTATTAACAAACTCATAAACTTCCTCGTAAAAAAGATCATGGGTGCCGATGAAAGTATAGATTGGTGGAAGTCTTTCCACATTAGCGTATAAAGGTGATGCGTACGGAGGAATGATTTTCATATTGCCTAAATAAGCATCCCAACTGTGTCTGTTTTTTTCATTATTCCAAATAGCAGGTGAAGCAAACTTTTCATGAAATGGCCTCTCTTTTGCATCGAGCATCGGATACAATGGCAAAATCCCCGCTATTTGAGGTCCTTTTTCATCTCGTGCCTTTAATGCTACTGCCAATGCCAAGTTACCCCCAGCACTACCTCCGCTTACTATTATTTTGTTTGGATCAATATTTAGAGCGTTTGCATGTCTATAAATCCATGTTAGAGTTTCATAACTATCCTCCAATGCAGCAGGATAAGGATGCTCCGGGGCCAGACGATATTGTGGGATGAATACAACCGCTTGAAAGTTATGGACAAAGTCGATGACATAGGGAATACTGTCATCCGGATTGCCGAAAACCATTCCACCACCATGAAACCAAACAAAACATGGCATATTTTGTGCCGCTTGCTTCGGTTTTAAACAAATAACGCGTACATTATTAATCATCATTTCTTGCACTAAGCAATTTTCAGTCCGAAAATTTTGCTCGGAAAAATGGGTGAATGTACGATTCGCTATGAGTTCATGGAATGTACGTGCATTTTTTAAGCTTCGGTTAAATATTTCAGCCAGTTCAGGGTGTAGCCCTTTCATACTGATACCGCCTTCGACAACTTCCTTTTTTCGATTTTTGTAAATGAACGAAGCGAGAACTTCATTATTATTAAACTAAGAACACTGCCGACAAATAAAGGGATCGCACCTGGCATAATATTAAAAACAAAATATATAAAAATAATACTTATAGAATTCAAAACAACGGTGAAAGGCGAGGTAATGGTGAATAGAAACGCCTGTTTAATCATCGCAAAAAATGCTAAATCAAAATGTACATACACTGGAAAGAAGAAAAATAAAGTGCCAAAAATAATAAATGCCACAATAAAAGTTGGTATAAGGAGAATAGATAAAGATTCAAATGTATAAATGGCATAAAAGTCGATAGCTAAAATGAATAGAATACTATAGCTAATGATTGCATAGCCATTTCCTTTTAGCCATTCACTTTTATATACTTCCCAAAAAGTGTGCGTCATCGGTTTATCAATATCGAGCAGCAATTGTCTTGTAATCGTAAATAATGCAATCGTTGCTGGAAACAATCCAAAAATAAATAGTCCAATCGCGGAAAAAAACAACCATAAAAAGTTTAAGTATATTATTTTTAATAGTTTTACACCAAAACTATAAAAGCCGTCCCAAATTGACATAAAAATACCCCCTTATCCTTATTATAAGATAAAAAGTCAGAAAAATCGTTCAATTTAAATTAAGGACTTTTAATGGACTTGAGTTAATTCGATTTTTTTTGTAGTCTGAAAAAAATAGCGAATTTGCTATTTTATACAAATGAGAAAGAAAAAAGGGGGATGGGGTATGAGTATTTCAATTTTCAAAAAGTTTGGACTATTATTTCTAGTATTGGTACTTTCTGCTGTAATGGTTGCTTGTAGTGATGATGAAACTAATTCAACTGATACTAACACGACTACGGATAATGGAAGCGCTAACAGTGAGACAGAGGAATCTACAGGATTATCTGGAGAAATAACAGTGTGGGCACATCCATATACAGACGGTACGACAGGTGAAGGTGACATGTGGAAGACTTTCGCAGCTGACTTTGAGAGTGAAACAGGGGTAAAAGTAAACTTCGAACAAATTCCATGGGCTAACCGTGACCAAAAAATCCTGACAGCTTTAGCAGCAGGTCAAGGTCCGGACGTATTCTATGTAATCCCTGACCAAATGCCTCAATATGCAGAGCAACAATTAATTTTAGATATTTCACAATATGTGACAGATGAAGAATTAAGCGGATTTGTACCAACAGCGATCGAAGCAACAAGCTGGAAGGGCAAACAGTATGGTATGCCAATTCTTCAAACGGCTGAGTCTTTAGTTTATAATAAAGAAATTTTAACTGAGTTGGGCGTTGATGAAAACAGCCTTCCAACAACTTGGGATGAATTCAAAGCTTTAGCAGAAAAAGCAAAAGCAGCGGGCTACTATGCATTCTCATATGCAGGTGGCGGTTCGTTAAATAACACACTTTATCCATTCTTATGGCAAGCTGGCGGTAACGTAATTGATGAGAGTAATAATATTTTAATTAACAAGCCGGAAGCAGTTAAGTCATTTGAATTAATTAATGAAATGTATACAAAGGGCTGGATCCCTCAAGATTCAATTACAGCACTAGATCATGACTCCTTATACTTCGGTGGTAAGTTATTAGCTGTAAATGGCTCAGGTATTTCTGTAAACCGTTTATTAGCTGAAAAGCCATTTGATTTTGTCATTGCTCCACCATTAAAAGATGCTGAGCAGTTAACTTACGGTACTGTTGGAATGTTCGTAGGTTCTGCAATTTCCAAAAACCCGGAAGCGGCAGCAGAATTCATGAAATATGTAACAAACACTGAGAATCAACGTACGTTTAACAATATTACACAATATATTCCAACACGCGACGATGCGAAGGATATTTTTGACTCACAACCATACATGGCTCAATTAGCAGGCTACACTCAATATGCTAAGCCGGGTATTATTCACCCGGAAGGCCGTAACATAATGCCTGTAGTTCAAGCGGAAATTCAAGCAATGCTGGAAGGGAAACAATCTCCTCAAGAAGCTGCGGATAAGTCAGCGGAAGCAATTGATAAATTGATTAACAAATAGTTTAAAGGAGAGTTTGGTCTTAATGATCAAACTCTCTCATTACTTCAAGTACAGAAAGGGTGAGGCATGTGACCTCTACAACTTCTAAACAATCACTTAGTGCACGAATAAAGAGAGAATTAAATAAAAATTTATTAGTCTATATCGTACTCATTCCAGTTATCATTCACTTCATCATATTTCAAGTTTATCCATTTGCTCTTAGCTTCTATTTAACTTTTCATGATTGGAAAATAATTGGCGACCCTGAATTTGTTGGATTAAAGCATTGGAAAAATCTATTTGATGATGAAATCGCATGGAAAGCAATATGGAATACTGTTAAGTTTTCCGTCTACTATATACTGCCGACAATGGCACTTGGCCTAATTTTGGCACTAATTATTAATTCGGGCATTAAGTTTTCAGGCTTCTTTAAAGGGTTATTTTTCTTGCCGGTTGTTACATCATTCGTAATTATTGCAGGTATTTGGGGATGGTTATTCCGTGGTACTGAAGATGGCTTTATTAACTATTTAATTGGTTTTGTCGGCATTGATCCACAGCTGTTTTTATCAAGTTCGTCCCAGGCACTCCTTGTTTTGGCAGGTTTAAGTATTTTTAAAGTGGCTGGTACGACAATGATTTATTACTATGCGGGCTTACAATCGATCGACCGTCAATTGTATGAGGCAGCACGAATCGATGGTGCAAACTCGTGGAAAATGTTTTGGAGTGTTACGTTCCCAATGCTAAAGCCGATACACTTTTACGTTGCAATTACAACAACAATTGGTTCATTTCAAATTTTCGATTCGGCGTTCCTATTGACGAATGGTGGACCAAACTATTCAACGACTACAATTGTGTATTACTTATACCACCAAGGATTTACAAGCTTAAATTTGAGCTATGCTGCTGTTTTATCGTATGTATTGTTCTTTATCATTTTAATTATCTCGTTAATTCAACGTAAATACATTGGGAAAGACCCAAATTATTATTAAGCTGGTGCGGGGAGGAGCAGACAAATGAAAAAAGTAATCTCTTATACAGCATTAGCAATATTAGCAATCGTTTTTATTATGCCATTTATTATTATGGTTTTCGGATCATTAAAAGAAGTCAAGCAGGCACAAATTGATCCGCTGTTTTGGCTACCTACCAATCCATCGATTCAAAACTATATTACGATTTTTTCAAATGGAATTTTTTTACGATGGATTTGGAACTCTATCGTTATTACCGTAATTCCCGTTATGACTCAAATGATTTTTGCAGCCCTATTAGGTTATATATTTGCGAAAAAGCAATTTTGGGGAAAAGAAGCGATTTTTTGGACTTTTATGGCGGTTATCATGATTCCTCAACAGCTATTTATAATTCCCAAATATATTATGTTCGCTGATTTCGGTTGGATAAATACATATTGGGCATTAATTGTACCTGAATTATGGGCAATTATGGGTGTATTTTTAGTACGACAATTTTTACAGGGAATACCGAAGGATTTGGAGGAGGCTGCCTATATTGATGGGGCAAATGACTGGCAGATTTTCTTCAAGATTATTTTGCCACTATCATTTCCGGTTGTTGCGACAGTCGGTACCTTTGCCTTTATTTCAAATTGGAATGACTTATTCCAACCATTGATTTATTTAACTAATGAGAAGATGTTCCCGGTGACAGTCGGTCTTGCTTCAATGCTCGGAAAAGAAGGGAACTTCGGTGTAGAAATGGCAGGAGCAACAATTTCATTTATACCGACGTTTTTAATATTTATCTTTTTCCAGCGTTATTTTACAGAAGGAATTACGATGTCAGGTATTAAGTAGGGGGCTGCCATGAAGATAGGAATTATTGGAACAGACTCATCTCATGCTATTGCCTTTAGTAAACGACTAATAAATAAAGGTCATGAAATATTTGCTTATCGAGGTGGTTCTTTAATTGAGTTAAGCAGTACAAGGATTGAAAGAATCTCGGGACAATTATGTGAAAACGGTATTCTATTTATCGATTCATTACAAGAACTGTCACAGATTTGTGATGCATTTATCATTACATCAGTTGATGCATCACAGCACTTTGAACAATTTAAAGAGTTGTCAGATACAAAAAAGCCTGTTTTCATAGATAAACCATTGGCAAAAAATTATGAGCAGGCTGTTGCAATAATAGAGCATGCCAACAAACAGGGCATTCCTATAATGAGCTGTTCAGCCTTAAGGTTTGCAGAAGAAATTCAACAGGCAAAATCTAAAAGTAATATTGAGGCAGTGGATATAATCGCACCACTGCCGATGCCAAGGGATTTAGATTATTTCTACTATGGCATACATGCAGTCGAAATGATTAGTGCCTTAAAGGAAACCGGAATAGAAGACATAACTGTTACAGTATGTGAACAGTGGCACTTTATCACTCTTACATTTAAAGATGGTACAGTGTCTACGATTCGCGGTTACTTACAGCATCGTAATAGTTTTCAATTTGTGACACACACCCATCAACAAAGTGAATGGTATGAAATTAGTGAAGGTAATGTTCAATTTTACGATTACCTGATTGATGCAATTGAACAGTTTTTTATATTGCGGGAAAGTCCAATTAATCCGGAAGAGACTTTGCAAATTATTAGGGTACTGGAACAGATGACAAAGACGGCTGGAAAGGGTTATTGATTTTTTAGATCCTCCAAAAACTGAATGTAATAGATGCGCCTAGGACGACCGCGGTGGGCTACTTTTTCCTCGCCGATAATATCAACTAGTCCAGCATCCAACCATTTAAGTAATATCCGGTTGGCACTGCGCAGAGTTATATTCAACGTTTGCGCAAGTTCATCGGCAGTATAAACAAGTTTTTGATGCTTCATTATACGACCCATTAATTTGGAGATATAAGAAGCTGACATCCCGGCTTTTTCTGCACGCTCCAGTAATTTCAAATCTGTAATTACTAGAGGATACTGTTCGTAGTTAATGAAAACTGTCGTGTCTATTGGTCCGATTACACTATTATCTTCGCGCACAATATAGCAGAGATTTGGTCCATTTTCATTTGCCTGGTATAGTGCCTGTTTTGCGTGACGACCGGAGTCATAGGCGTTAATACCAAATCCAATTCCGATTGTGCAATTGATTTGCAGCTCTTCTTTAAATCGAGAAAGTAATGGCAGGTGCTTGTAGCCGAGTGTTTCACGCTCAAGCTGTCCCCTAGTTGTAATAAAGCTATATTGCAATGGGTTGAGCATGATTAAATGTCCATCCAACTGCTGTGTAAAATAGTGCAATATTTGTTCTACTTTGGATTGCACTTGTTTAGTAAACGGTTCAAATTGAATAATGCCATATACAATCTGACTTTCTTTATTTTGTCGTCCTTTGGAGGCTAAAAGCACGCGTTCAAAAGCAACGATCATCTCTTGTTTTGTCGGGATTAAATAGCGGCACTCTATATTACGTTCACATAAGGATATATAGACGGAGGCAATGGTAGTAATAGGGAACGCACCTTGCTCAGCATGTTTTGTATGTGCATCCACTATTTCATCAATCGTTTCGCCTGTTGAGTAAACAAAATCAATTTCTTGCTGTAATTGATGTGTAATCGATAAAATGTCACTTTGCTGCATTAAGTCGAAACAATATTGCTTTTGTACATTTTGTAATTGATGGGTTAATAGTAATTCGTATAGGCGAATTGCTCTACTATTAATTTGATAAAGAGGCAGTGATGAGTCATAAAGCTTTAGCTGTTGAAAAATATAAGGATCGGCGACGACCAGCATTTCATATTCATAAATAAATCGCTGTAGTTCGTCCGTCATTGAAAAATCATGAATTATAAAATAATGTGGTTGGATATTTGGGAATCCACGTAATGTTTCTCTAATTGTGTCCTGCAAAATTTTGGGAACAATAATTCCTATTAAACTTTGTGAGGTATACGGTGTGTGATTATTCATTATGTCTTGGCCTCCAAAAATCCATAGTATAATAATTTTACAGAAATTTGTTAGAATATTCAAATTAAAAAGAGGTGATCACTATGCAAACGGTTCAACAATTAGAAGAATTTATGACAAAACCATCTGCAGCATTGGTAGAGGATATTAAAAAAATTGATGGAGATATATTGATTCTGGGAATAGCAGGAAAGATGGGTCCTACTTTAGCTAGAATGGCTAAGCGCGCGGCCGATGAAGCAGGTATTGAGAAGCGAATTATCGGCGTAGCTAGATTTTCAAATAAAGAGATGAAAGAGGAACTGGAAAGAGCAGGGATAGAGACGATTACTTGCGACTTATTGGATGAAGAGCAACTGGCTCAGCTTCCGAATATTCCTAATGTTATTTTCATGGCAGGTAATAAATTTGGAACAGTAAATAATGAACACTTCACATGGGCGATGAATACTTACGTACCAGGTCGTGTTGCAGATAAATATAAAGACTCTAATATTGTTGTATTTTCTTCTGGTAACATCTATCCATTTACTCCTGTTGCAGCAGGTAACTGTGGAGAGGATGTTACGCCCATTCCTGTTGGTGAATATGCAATGTCTACATTAGGGAGAGAGCGTATCTTTTCAAACTTTTCCAACCGATTTCAGACAAAAATGCTCATGTTCCGGCTAAATTATGCCATTGATCTACGATACGGGGTTCTATTGGAAATTGCAAAATCGGTTTACAATAATGAGCCAGTCGATGTCACGATGGGCAGTGTCAATGTAATTTGGCAGGGAGATGCCAACGAATACGCTATTCGTTCTTTATTGCACTGTGAATCCCCTGTGAAAATACTGAATGTTACAGGACCGGAAACATTATCTGTCCGCTGGTTAGCGAAAGAATTTGCAGCACGTTTTAATAAGGAAGCTAAAATAATCGGGGTTGAACAGGATACGGCTCTGTTAAACACTGCTGCCCATGCACATAGATTATTTGGTTATCCAAGAGTATCTATAGAGCAAATGTTGGACTTAGTTGCGAATTGGGTAAATTTAGATGGAACAACACTAAATAAACCAACGCACTTCCAAGAGAGAAAAGGGGCGTTTTAAATGAATGAGGCTGCAAAAAAAGCATTATTTGATGGTGCCTTTATTCCAGCGCACCCATTGGCATTAAATGAGGATAAATCATTGGATGAAGTAAGTCAGCGTGCTTTGACGAAATATTATATTGCAGCAGGAGTGGGAGGCTTAGCTGTTGGAGTGCATACGACACAGTTTGAGATTCGCGATCCGCAATTCAATTTGTATGAGCGCGTACTTTCCTTAGCGATAGATGAGATGAGAAAAGCGAATGTACCTGAATCTTTTATTAAGATAGGTGGTGTTTGCGGTCCTGTAGAGCAGGCTGTGAATGAAGCAGGCATCCTAAAGAAGCTTGGCTATGATTTAGCATTGTTAAGTATGGGAGGCTTGCAGGCGCAGTCGGAAGCACAACTGCTGGAGCGAACGAGAGAAGTGGCCAAAATTATACCTGTAGTGGGCTTCTATTTACAACAATCAGTTGGTGGACGTGTATTAACGTATGATTTTTGGCGGGAACTAGCAAATATTGAAAATGTCTATGCAATTAAGATGGCACCTTTTAATCGTTATCAAACGCTCGATGTTGTTCGCGCAGTATGCAATAGTAGTCGTCGAAATGAAATCGCACTCTATACAGGTAATGATGATAATATCATCGTCGATTTGTTAACAGAATACGAATTTAATATAAATGGTGCAAGCGTTAAAAAACGAATTGTTGGTGGTCTATTAGGGCATTGGTCGGTATGGGCAAAAACAGCTGTCCAATATTTTGAAGACATAAAAGCAATTAGGGATAACGTACAAATAGATACAATCTGGTTTACAAAGGCAATTGAGGTAACGGATGCAAATGCCGCTTTCTTTGACCCAGCTCATGCCTTTAAAGGAAGCATAGCAGGAATAAATGAAGTATTGACTAGACAAGGTTTGTTGAAAGGCAATTGGTGTTTGGCGGATCATGAAGTGCTAAGTGCAGGACAGGCAGAAGAAATTACGCGTGTTTATGAAATGTACCCACATTTACATGACGATGCATTTGTTAAACAAAATTTAGCAGAGTGGAAATCAGGTGAGGAATGTGAAAGCTTTACAAGCCCATGATGGAGTTGCGAAATTAGTAGAAATACAATCTCCCGAGCTTTTTGCTACAGGAGTATTAGTTGAAACTATCTATACTGCTGTTTCTCCAGGAACGGAGCGGCTATTGATAGAAGGAAGCAAGGGTGGCGTACGTCAACTTGGCTATAGCGCGGTTGGTAAGGTGAAGGATATTGGCCAAAGCGTTAAGGCTATACAAGTAGGAGATATTGTTGCATGCTACGGTGCACCTTATGTTGGGCATATGGAACAACTTGTAGTACCGGAAACATTGGTTGTTAAGTGCTCTGCAGATGTATTACCGCAGCATGCAGCGTTTGCAGCACACGGGACGATTGCCATACACGCTATAAGACAAGGGCAGTTGCAGTTTGGTGAATCAGTTGTAGTTATTGGATTAGGTGTACTTGGACAAATGATTGCAAAAATTTGTGCAGCGGCAAGCTATGATGTAATTTGCTATGAGCCAAATGAAAAACGGGCAGAAATGCTAAAGTATACACCTGGCATTGAGGTTTTTTCAGATTTAATGGAGATGGATCAGCATATCACAACCTTTACAAACGGGCATGGCGTAGATGCTGTACTCTTATGTGCTGGCGACAAGCATTCCGAAACAACTCCACGTAGTTTGGAGTGGGTTCGAAAGCAGGGAAGAATTGTTATTGTCGGGGATGTGGAACCGCAATTCAATCGAGAACAGTTGTTTATAAAAGAAGCAATAGTAACCATCTCACGGGCTGGTGGACCTGGTCGTTATGATGCTCGATACGAAAAAGAGGCAATTGACTATCCATATCATTATGTTCGTTGGACAGAAGGACGTAATTTAGCAGCCTATATTCGTTTATTAGAACGAAAGTCGATAGATGTTTCTGACTTTGTACAAATGCAAATCCCTTTTAAAAATTCAGCGGATGTATATGACATGTTGGAAAATAGTGAGGCATTAACAGCCATTATTGAATATTTAGGAGGGAATTAAAATGTTAAAGGTTGGTGTAATTGGCGGGGGCTCGATTTCGGAGTTTCATTTAAGACCTTACTTTGAGCATCCCAATGTAGAGATTATTGCAATCTGTGATACGAATGAAGTAAGACTGCAGGGCTTAGGAAAAAAATATTTAGTAAAAAATTTATATACAGAAGTAGGCGAATTTCTAGCGAATGAGCAAATTGATGCAGTGAGTATTTGCACTTGGAATAATTCACATGCAGATATTGCCATACAGGCGCTTCAAAAAAACAAGCATGTGCTTCTTGAAAAACCAATGAGTCTCAATCTAGAAGAGGCTTATGCAGTGGAAGCTGCAGTAAAAGAATCGAAAAAGATTCTACAAGTCGGCAATGTACGCCGCTTTGGAACGAATGTAAAAGTACTAAAAAAATTTATCGATGCGGGCGAACTAGGAGAAATCTATTATGCAAAAGCTTCATGCCTGCGTCGTTTAGGAAATCCGGGTGGTTGGTTCAGTGATATATCCAAGTCAGGTGGCGGACCTTTAATAGATTTAGGAACGCATATGATAGACCTTTGCTGGTATTTAATGGGGAAACCAAAGCCGGTGTCGGTTTCGGGTAATACGTACAGGAAACTGGGTAATCGCGCACATATTGAAAATTTGTCCTTTTATAAGGCGGCTGATTATAATGCCGAGCACAATGATGTTGAAGATTTAGCCAATGGACTTATTCGCTTTGAAAATGGAGCCTCTCTATTTGTGGATGTTAGTTTTACATTGCACTCAAAACAGGATGAAATATCGGTAAAGCTGTACGGTGAAAATGGTGGTGCAGAAGTAGAGCCTGAGTTGACGATTATAAAGGAGCAGCATGAAACAATTTTAAATATTACACCACAAATCGATTTACTGAGTTTCGATTTTGCTGGCTCATTTGTAAATGAAATCAACCATTTTATTGATTGTTGTATTAATAACGTCCAGCCAATTTCGCCAGTAAGTGATGGAGTTGAAGTAACGAAAATGTTGCTGGCTATTTATGAATCAGCAGCGACAAACCGAGAAATCAAATTGTAGGTGATAACATGGTGAAAATAGTATTGGAAAAAGATCAGCAGCTACTAACACATTCTCCGCTGTATCGCTTTACAACCGAGAATAGTGAAGAACCAAATGTCGTAACAATTTTGCAGCAGCCTTCAGCAGAAGCATATCAACCGTTCTCAATATCGAAAAAACAAGGGAACATCTATTTTGATTTATGGTCTTATTCATTTGCCATTCAACTAAAGCAAGTACTGCAAGCGCACGATACTGTAAAAGGTGTACTTCGATTGCGGAGAACGACTAATAAGTTCTCATATATAAAAGAAGATATCCTTGCCTTGTCAGAATGGTTTGGGGATGTTCGAAATGTGACAGTTCGTTCGAATAAAGGCGGCGAAATGCATTATACAATCGTTCTATGTGAATTTGGGGATTCCATTATGGCTCATTTGGAATATAAATCAGGTAATGCCCGTATTGAATTTGAGTGGAGCAGTCATCTGCATATTGTAGAGTTTGATAGTTTGCAAATGAGCAGTGACAAGGATAATAATCGAAACCTATTTAAAAATATTGATGCAATTGTTCAGTTTGCTATTATGTGGAATGAATATTATGACGAAAAGCTTAGCACGATACAGCAGCTCCTGCAAAGAGGTGAACAATAATGAACATTGGCATTATGAGTTTTGCACATATCCATGCAACGAGCTATGCATCGGCAATTCAACGTATTCCGGATACGAAGTTAACAGCTATTTACGATACTGATACAAAAAGAGGCAAAGAAGCAAGCGCGGAGTATGATGTACCTTTTTTTGCTGATATGGACTTGTTTTTGGCAGAGAACATAGACGTAGTTCTTATCTGCAGTGAAAATGTGCTCCATAAAGAAATGGTAATTGCTGCTGCAAAGTCAAAAAAGCATATTTTATGTGAGAAGCCAATTGCAACAAATGTTGAAGATGCAAAAGAGATGATTGAAGTTAGCAAGGAAAACGGTGTGCATCTTTCAATAGCCTATCCAGTTCGTTACAGTGCACCGATTTGTGACCTGAAAGTAGCAATAGATGCAGGTGAGCTTGGTGAAATTGTAGCAATAAGGTCTACTAACAGGGGGCAAAATCCTGGTGGCTGGTTTGTTGATGAGCAGTTGGCAGGTGGTGGCGCAGTATTGGATCATACTGTGCACATGGTTGATATTATGCGCTGGTATATGAATAGTGAAGCAAAAGAAATAACGGCATTTGCGAATAATTATTTTACCGAGCTTAAAACAGATGATGCAGGGATTATGACAATTATATTCGATAATGGTGTGATTGCTTCACACGATGCAAGCTGGTCACGGTTCCCGCAATTTCCGACATGGGGTGACGTGATGATTGAAGTCATCGGTACGAAAGCAACACGTAAAGTGGATGTATTTAGTGAAAATCTTCACCTTTATGGCAAGGGTAATAAGTCGCTTACACATCTATATAGCGGAAATGATACCGATTTTGACTTGATCGTCGATTTCCTAAAAGCAATTCGGCATGGAGAAAAGCCGCTTATCTCCGGTTACGATGGCTTGAAATCTTTAGAAATCGCATTAGCTGCCTACGAATCTAATACTAGAAAGCAAGCGGTGAAACTATAAAAAATGCAAAGGGTACTCACAATGAGTATCCTTTTTATTCAACCGGTAAGCAACCGATGAAAGGAATCGATGCAGATGAACTACCAACAGTTTGAAAATGAAATTGAACAATTTGCATTTGAGGAACTAAAATGCTTCTATACAGGTGAAACTCCTGTCCTTTTTGAATATTTCGATACGCCGAAAAGCGGTGTTGAATTTGAAATTATTCAGACAGAAGAAAGTTATGTGATTCGTGGAAATACAAGCCGATCCTTATTGTATGGAGTGTATAAACTAATCGAAAAAATAGAGGGCATTGTATTTTTTGATTTATATCTACCTAAAAAAATTGTTGCTCAAGGGATTACGGGTACTTATGAAGGAAATCCGAAGTTTGCTCGTCGTGGAAATGTATTCGAAACAATTGATGATATTCCGTTTCTCAAAAGTATGCTGGATGTGGGAACTAAAAATGGTCTGAATGAGGCATTCTTTACATTTTTCCTATGGGATGAGGTTAAGGAAGTGCTATTGCCGGAAATAAGAAAACGCGGAATTGATGTTACGTTAGGCGGGCACAGTTTACGCTATCTAGTAGCTAAGGCGAATGGTGCGACTGTTTCAGGAAAGTCAGCGGCAGATGGAGCGGTAAATGATTTAATCGGTGAGGAAACTGAATTTACAGCAGCAAATGCGATTAAAAACCACGACTTTCTACAAGATGAAAAAGCACAGCAGGCAGTCATTCAAATCATTGTGTCTTATTGCAAGGCTGAGCCTGTTATTCGAAGAATTTCATTGTGGCCGGAAGATGTAGGCGCAAAAGGTGAAGATGCAAAACTATTTTTAACACAATATATTGCATTTACTGAAAAGCTTCAGGAAGCATTGGTGATGGCGAATTTACAGGTTGAGGTAGAGCATATTGTTTATAATGCTGGTCTGAGTTGGGAAATGCTTGAGCGCAAAGGACATCAAGTGAGTTCTGCAAATGTGCTATATGCGTATTGGGGACGGGACTATTCGCAAAACTTTACTTCACAGATAGATCAGCGTGCATGGGATAGTCTGCTGGACTGGCGGAGTGCAACAGACAAACAAGTAACGGTTTTTGAATATTACAGTGACCATTTTATGTTAAGTGAGCTATTTCCGTTATTATTCAACCGATTAGCAATGGACACAGAACGTTATAAGGAAATCGGCTGTAATGGGATGGTTAATTTAGTCGTTCCATTGCATAAAGTAGCAAAGGCACAACCACATATGGAACATTACGATTACCAGCAGTATCAGCAATTGAATAATATCGTATTTGCACGCTCGCTATGGGAAGGGGTGGAAACGGTTTTCTATTTGATGTCGCCATCAATGCAGCAGCTTTCCGGGAAAATTGAAGGGCTCTTTGCACAAATTAGTCAGTATAATGCCACCTTCTTTCCTAATCGTGTCGTTGAGGCAAAAAATTCAAAGTGCAAATCCGAAGTTTTGGAATTACTGAATGCAATGGAGCAATTGCTGCAACAGGAACAAATTGAAGAACCGCTTCAGCAATATGTTGAAGCATTACAGCAAGTGGTGAATGCTACGAAGTTACGTTGGGAGGCTTTATAGATGTGGGAATCGGTTTACTATTACCGTAAGAAAGAAAAGAGACAACAGCACTATAAGCAGGACGTGTTAATTTACGGAGCTACACCAGCAGGCATTACAGCGGCAATTACATTAAAAAAGAATGGCCATAGTGTGCGTATTGCCGAGTGCAGCCGCTTTATCGGAGGTATGACGACTAGTGGACTGGGAGCGACTGATTTAGGGGCAGAACAGGCGCTTGGTGGTTTAGCAAAGCAATTTTATGATGAGATAGCACAGCACTATGGAATGGAAAAATGCGTCCGTTTTGAACCACATGTGGCTGAGCGTATTTTTAAAACATGGCTACAAGAGCAGGAGATTAATGTTCAAACCGAACAATTTATTGAGTCGGCTGTATTGGAAAATCAAAGTATTCAGCAAGTCCGAATGACAGATGGAGCTACCTATGAAGCAAAGCAGTTTATTGATGCAAGCTATGAAGGGGATTTGTTGGCACACGCAGGTGTTGAATACATTGTCGGAAGAGAAGCAAGCACAGTGTATAAGGAGATTTACAATGGTGTTCAATTTGGTACACAACACCATAAATTTGAAAGTTTTATTGATCCATATATAGAAGAGGGGAATCCAGCAAGCGGGCTATTATCTGGTATTTCAGAAGAATATGTGACAGAGCATAACGGTGCAGGTGATCATCGTATTCAAGCCTATAATTTCCGAATGTGTTTAACGAAGGAAGAAAAAGTACCTTTCCCTAAACCTCATGGATATGAGCGCGATTATTATGCTTTGCTGCTACGCTATATAAAGGCAGGACATTGGGATGCAATGAAGTTACATACACCTTTGATGAATGGAAAGACGGATTTAAACAACCACGGGGCATTTTCAACGGATTTTATCGGGATGAATTATGCATTCCCTGATGCGGATTATGAATCAAGGGAAGAAATATACCAGCAGCATGTTACGTATGTCGCAGGATTATTGTATTTCCTTGCCAATGATGAGGAGGTACCGTCCGTTATTCAAGAAGAAGTAAGGCAGTGGGGATTGGCGGCAGATGAATTCACCGATACAGACAACTGGCCGCGGCAACTTTATATTCGTGAAGCACGGCGAATGATAGGCGAATATGTAATGACTGAACACCATGCGCTACAGCGGGAAATTTGCGAACAACCGATTGCTGTCGCATCATTTCATATGGATTCACATAATTGTCGTCGTGTTGTTGTCAATGGGCGAGTAATGAATGAAGGCGATATTCAAGTGCCGGTTAAACCATTTATGATTGATCTGCGGGCACTTTTGCCGAAAAAAGAGCACTGTACTAATTTAATTGTTCCTGTGTGCTTAAGTGCCTCTCATATTGCATATGGCTCCATCCGTATGGAACCAATCTTTATGATGCTCGGACAAGTAGCAGGTGCTGCAACAGCTTCGGCGATAGTGGAAAGTAAGGCTGTGCAGGACATTTCGTATGAACAATTAAAACAGCAGCTAATCGAGCAAGGGCACGTTGTGGAATGGGACGAAAGCTATGTTGATGACCCGTTACGTCGAATGGAAGAAACATTTGGGGGGAAGTAAAATGCTAAAGTCAGTAACAAAGGAATATCACAAGGAAATCCTGGATTTATGGAATACGTGTTTACCTGATTTTAGGCTGACAGATCGCTTGCTTGAACAGAATACGTGGCAATCGCCATATGTTTTACACGAAGGAAGCGCACTAAAGGAAGTGGACGGTAAAGTTGTTGGTGTGGTCATTGCAAAAATGTGGCATGAAACACATGGTATTTCTTTAAATATGGAACATGGCTGGATTCAAATGTTGCTTGTGCACCCGGATTACCGTCAGCAGGAAATTGGAACGGAGCTTTATAAATTTGCAGAACAGGCACTTTTGAAAAATGGTGTGAAAAAAATACAAATCGGTGGGGATTTAGGGCACTTATTATGTGGAGTCCCGCTTGCACATCAGGCAGGTGTGGCGTTTGCAGAAATGTTTGGCTTTAAACAAGTTGTTGAAAGTGTAGATTTCACAAAATCGATTACTGAACCACTATCCCTTCCAGAAAAAGACAATGTCGAATTTGTTCTATTAGAGAAGGATGAGCAACAGCAGTTATTGGAGTTTATGGAACAATCGTTTCCAGGGCGTTGGACATTTGAGGCATATGATTATTTTGCCCAAGGTGGTACCGGGAGAGATTATGTCGTTGTGAAATGGGAAGGCAAGATTGTTGGCTTCTGTCGAATAAATGATGAACTCAGCGCCTGGAAAGGACCGAATTACAACTGGGCAGAGCAGTTTGACCAATTAGGCGGTATTGGTCCATTAGGGGTAAATGAGGATTACAGAAAGTATGGATTAGGAAGAGCCGTAATCGAAGCAGCAGAATTTTATTTACAACAGCGCGGTAAAAAGACATTCTTTATTGACTGGACAGATTTAATCGCCTTTTATGAAAAACTAGGCTATACGGTTTGGAAAAACTACGGAATTTTTGTAAAGCAGGTGGACTGAATGTGGATTTTAAGTGCTGATATCGGTGGAACAAAATTAGCACTTGCTTTATCGAAGCAAGAACAGCCGGAGCAATTAGTAAAACAAATGGAAGTAAAGAGCCCCCAGCAATCTGAACCTTTATTTGATGCGATTATTTCAGGTTTTAATGAGCTTCTTGCAGGAGAAGATGGGCATATTGTAAAAGTTGCGGTTGGATTACCAGGTATATTGGATTTACATCAGGGACTTGTAGTACATCAGCAAAATTTACCTTGGCGTAACTTTCCGCTCGTTCAAAAACTTCAAGAGGTGTATCCACAAGCTCATATTATTATGGAAACGGACATGATGACTGCAGCTAACGGTGAATATAAAATCCGCCGTTTTGAAAAAGAAACATTTATTTACGTAACAGTGAGTACAGGAATTGCCTGCTGTATGATACATGATGGACAATTTATGAGAGGTGCCGGAGTTCCAGGCGAAATCGGCTTTTCGCTATCAAGCTCGGGGGACTTTTTTGAAGATGTATGTGCTGGACCAGGATTATTAAAGATTTTACAGCACCATACTAAAGAAGAGAGGACATTGCCTGAGTTTTTTGCCCGTTATTACAAGCAGGATGAACTTATCGTGCCACTTATTCATGAATGGCAACGGGAAATTGCTCAAAAGATTCATAGTTTCATCCTTTTAGTAGATCCCCATGTCATTGTACTCGGTGGTGGAATTATGAATCATCAACCGCAAATTGTGGAGGAAATTTCTCATTTGGTCGATCAGTATTTTAGTTTGCCATTTTTTGAACATAAAAAAGGTCGAGTACAAGCGAGCTTAAATAAAGGCAATGCGGGTTTGATTGGTGCAGCATTGCTTTAAACTATAGAAGAAGCATTCAGAAAATCCGAATGCTTCTTTTTATAGTTGTATTACTTAACGAATACGGATTTCTGTCGCTGGATCGAAGAAGTGGGCCTTTGCCAAGTTGAAGTTAAGTGGAAGCTCCTGCCCCATAGCAACATCCGCATCCGCATGAATTTTACCGACAAATTGCTGATCGGCGATTGTTGCATAAACAATCATTTCCGCACCGGTTAATTCACTAACTTGTACTTTAGTTGTTACAAGGGTACTTGAATCCTGTTTATTGCCATCGTTAATATCCTCTGGACGAATTCCTAGTATAATTTCGCGGTTTACATAGTTTTGATCTTTCAATATTTTCAGCTTTTCGTCCGGAATTCGGACTTTCTCATTAGCAATTTCGAAATAGTCACCTACTACATTACCACGGAGGAAATTCATAGCTGGAGAACCAATAAATCCACCGACAAATACGTTTTCAGGTGTATCATATACTTCACGTGGAATACCGATTTGCTGAATAATGCCATCCTTCATTACGACAATACGTGAGGCCATAGTCATCGCTTCTGTTTGGTCATGGGTTACATAAATAGTTGTTGTGTTTAAACGATAGTGGAGCTTCGTAATTTCAGAACGCATTTGGACACGAAGTTTTGCATCCAGGTTCGATAAAGGCTCATCCATTAAAAACAGCTTTGCATCACGAACAATTGCACGCCCTAATGCAACACGCTGACGTTGCCCTCCAGAAAGGGATTTTGGCTTTTTATCCAATAAGTCCGTTAACCCTAAAATGGCAGCAGCTTCACGTACTTTAACATCGATTTGCTCTTTTGAAAATTTACGCAGCTTTAAGCCAAACGCCATATTGTCGTAAACATTCATATGGGGGTATAGCGCATAGTTTTGGAAAACCATTGCAATATCGCGGTCTTTCGGTTCTACTTCATTGACTCGTTTGCCGTCTATACGTAACTCACCATCTGATATCGATTCAAGACCAGCAACCATCCGCAATGTTGTAGATTTCCCGCATCCTGATGGACCGACAAGAACTAAAAATTCACCGGGTTCAACCTTTAAATGAAAATTTTCAACGGCTACATAGCCATCTGGATAACGTTTTACAAGATGATCAAAATCTAACATAAAAACCAGTCCCCCCTTTTTTCATATTATAAAAGATTAGAAGTGAACTGCCTTTGTGCAATGTGCTTAATATTTTCATGAATATTTCGTCAATTTTTGCAATTGGGCCGCTAAATAGGCTAATAGCAAGTCTTCATTGCGCCTTAAATCCAAAGCTGTCTCTTCTGAATAACGCTGTACTCGATATAATAATGTATTGCGATGGATATGTAATTCTTTCGCGGCCGAGGACATGTTTCCATTATGGATGAATAATGTTGTAATGGTAGTGATCATCTCTTCATTTAAATCAGTGAGCAATGTAAGTTTTAAGTACTGCTGTATCGGCGTGTTCAGATAAAGTGGCAGTAAGCTTTGAAAGCTTTCCGTAAATGTATAAATCGTTTGGTATTGCAGATTTTGAATGGATTGGAATATTTTTTGTTCTGACTTAAAGGATGTATGGAGCATTTCAGTAACCGGAAGTATTTGCCCTATAAAAAGTTGTCCATGCAAATAAAAATCATTTTCCAGTATTGCTAGAAATCCTTCTAGTTCTTCCAAAGAATAGTCTTTAAATAAAATAATCCAAAATGTATCAGAAGAAACTTCAAGTAAATAAGCATCGTGCATAAAGAACAGCTCAACCGCATCTCTTAATTGATGCGCATCTTTCTTTGCGTGATATTGTAAAATGCGAACGGAAGAATAGGGGGTCTCCTTAGGAACTATCCCTTGCGTCAATAAAAGTAGCCAAGGGTCAACTTGCTCAGTACATTCAGTGTAAAAATGTTTCAGGTATAGGGAATCTCGTACTGTTATTTCACTTTTAGCGATTTCATACCAACATGTATTAGTAGAATCATAAAAAATAGACGTTGCAAAATTTTGGCGTGTCGGATATATGTGATGTATTTTTAGGGAAGGAAATAGTTGTGCAAGTTGCATAGTAAAGCCTCCTTTTATACAAAATTAAGCATAGAAAAAGCGAATTTAGTAGAGAATATAACTAAATACGCTTTTATTGTATCATTTTATTATCAATAATTATCGAATTGTTACCGCTGTACCTGTAGCGACACACATCATCATGCCTTCACGCAGTGTTTCAAAGTCAAGATCTACAGCGATAATGGCATTTGCACCCATACTACGTGCACGATCAGTCATTTCCTGAATGGCAATTTTACGACCTTCCGCCAATTTATCTTCATATGAGGCACTTCGACCACCGACAATATCCGTAACAGATGCGAAAATATCCCGTACGATATTAGCTCCCATTATTGCTTCACCGGATACAATGCCATGATACGTTTCGATTGATTTACCTTCAATCGTATTTGTTGTAACAACTAACATAAAAGCACTCCTTTAATTGTAATGGTTACTTATACGAGGAAGAATCATAAAAGGTTTCGTTGATCGTAGAAAATTAAAAACGGCATGCATCTTTCAAAATGCATACCGTTCTGCTACTATTTGTGTTCTTCTTTTAAAATACGTTGAGTTTCATTGAATTCTTCTTCAATTTCTGAATTTGGCTTATAAGTTAGTAAACTTACAACAACTGCTACTACAAGACACGCAATAAATCCTGGAACGATTTCATAGAGCATGCTCTTTAAGCTTTCTGTACGCCCCCAAACAAATACAACAGCCGCACCAGCAACCATACCAGCAAGTGCACCATAATTTGTAAGCCTGCGCCAGAATAATGAAAGTAAAATGATCGGACCGAATGCAGCACCGAAGCCTGCCCATGCAAATGAAACTAAGTCTAAAATTGTGCGTTCTGGATTCCATGCTACAATTGCAGCAAAAATCGATACGAAAAGTACAGCAACACGTCCTAAAAATACGTAATGTTTATCTGTCGCAGTTTTGTTAAATAGAGCTTTATAAATATCCTCAATAAGTGCTGAAGAAGTTACGATCAGTTGCGAAGAAATTGTACTCATAACTGCTGCTAAAATTGCCGCAAGAACAATACCGGCAATGAACGGGTGGAATAAAATTTGCCCTAATACGATAAATACCGTTTCAGCATCTTTTAATTCTGTACCTTGTTGCTGGAAGTAGGCAACACCGACTAATGCTGTTGCAAGCGCGCCTAGTAAACTGAAAATCATCCAGCCAATTCCGATACGTCGGGCGCTTTTCGTCTCTTTTACAGATGTAATCGCCATAAAGCGCACAATAATATGTGGCTGACCGAAATAACCAAGTCCCCAGGCAAGTGAAGAAATTATGGCCGCTGCCGTTGCAGTAGAAGGAAGAAGGCTCAACATCTCCGGGTCTACCGCTTTAATTGATTCAATTGTTTCACCTAGACCACCTGTTAAGAAAATACCGAATGCAGGAACGGCGATTAATGTAATAACCATAATAATTCCTTGGATAACATCTGTATAACTAACAGCTAAAAAACCGCCAAATAAAGTATAGGCAACTACTACAGCCGAGACGAAAATAAGTCCTGTATGATAATCCATTCCGAATGAACTTTCAAAAAACTTACCACCAGAAACCATCCCTGATGATACGTAAAATGTAAAGAATACTAAAATAATAATACCTGAAGCAATACGCAATAGTTTTGTATTATCACGTAAACGATTATCAAGATAACTTGGTATTGTAATCGAATCCTTAGTTACTTGTGTATAAACACGTAAGCGAGGTGCTACGAGTAACCAGTTTAAATAAGCACCGATTGTTAAACCGATAGCAATCCAGGCCTCTACTAATCCTGATAAATAAATTGCACCAGGTAGCCCCATTAATAGCCAGGCGGACATATCAGCCGCACCAGCACTTAATGCAGTTACAGCCGCACCAAGTCCACGACCACCTAACATATAATCCGTTAAGTTGCTCGTTTTACGGAACGCATACCATCCAATTCCGAGCATGGCTACCATGTAAATAATAATGGCTAATAATTGATAACTGTAATCAGACATAAAAGCAGCTCCTTTATAGATAAATTTTTAATAATTTCAGCATACAACACTAGGAAATACCGTCAATGCATTATAATTTGGCGTCTCCGCTAACTATTTCTTCCTTTTTGTTAAGCGACCTGCTAAAAAAGCACCAGTAGCGACTGCTAAAATAGTATTCGTCTTTTTAGTGAATACTTGCTTTGTAACTAGTGAAAGATTTTGAGGGCGCTCAGCTAAACGGCGCATAAAATAGCCGTACCAGTCATTACCAAAAGGAACGTATGTACAGAAGTTATACCCTTCTTTAGCTAGACTTAGTTGCATTTCTTTGCGGAAACCGTACAGCATTTGGAATTCAAACTTTTCATAAGGTATATTATGTTGTGCAACAAATTGTCTGACGTGATTAATAACATTATGATCATGTGTTGCAATAGAAGTAAATTTGCCATGTAGTAAATGATATTCAATTTGCTCGATAAATTTGCGGTCAATATCGGTTTTATTTTGGTATGCGACCGACTCATCTTCTTTGTAGGCCCCTTTTACAAGACGTAAACGGTAATCCTTATAGCGTTCTACATTTTCATCCGATTCAAAGAAGTATGCCTGAATAACTGTTCCTACATTGTCATATTGTGCATGAATTTTCTCCAAAAGTTCAAATGATGGATGTAAGCGTGCATAGTTCTCCATATCGAAGTTAACAAATATTTGATATTCGTTTGCCAGTGAAACAATTTCCATTAAGTTTTCATAGCAGAATTCATAATCAATATCCAATCCGAGCTGTGATGGTTTTAACGAAATATGTGCATCTAGATTTTCACTATGGATACGCTCTATTACAGCTAAAATTTGTTCTTTAGCAGCTAATGCAGCCGATCTTTCAAAAACAAATTCTCCAAGATTATCCACTGTGCAGGAAATTCCTTGCGCATTTAACTGCTTAATACTCGCAACTACCTCATCGATATTTGTACCTGCAACGACACTTTGCGCCCCGAACTTAAAACCATACTTTTGGGCTGCGGAATTTAATGTCTGATTCTCGGAAAGTGCGATAAAAAAGTCCTTTAATGACATTTTGATTAATCCTCCTAAGTGAAAAAATTATTTTATTGTTATTGAGGAGAGTATAAAACAAAATATTCAAAAAAGGAAATGGAATTTGAGTAAATAAATGTTTGTAAGAAGAAAAAGTGAGGAATATCAAGGAGTTTTATACAAAAAAACTTTCGTGGTATATCTTTATTAGACGTAATTATGCTATAAAATACATGAATTTAATTTGGTGCATTATAATATTGCATCCTCGAACCAAAAAAGAAAGACCTAGTAAATAAGGTCTTTCGATTGGTAAAAAATATAAAATTTTTCCATGTATATTAACTACTTGCGCTTCAGCCGATACTGAAGACCTTGTCGGTGTATGCCCAACGCTTTTGCTGTTTGTGATATATTGCCATTATTTAGCTGTAATGCATGGGCAATATAATGGTCTTCTACTTTGCGCATATATTCATCAAGTGGCTGTATATTTTTTTGGGAAAAATCGAACAATGTTTGCTGCTCTGATATAACAGGCTCGGCTTGTTTAAGTTTCCACTTGAAATATGCCGGAATATGTATAAGCTCAACATATTCCTCCGTTGTGAGTAATGCGCTAATATCATCAAGCAATACTTCAAGCTCTTTTAAATTTCCTGGCCAATCATAATTCAGGAAAATTTCCTCAACATCAGGGGCTAACCCTTTCACCGAAATCCCGTATGCAATCCGTCGACGAGCAAAATAATCATCAACGAACGGCTTAATATCTTCACGACGATCACGCAATGCTGGCACTTGAATCGTTAAATTAGAAAATAAATAATATAAATTTTTGGAGAGGCTCCCTTGGTGAATTAAATCAATCGGGTCTTCTCCGATGCTCGCAATAAAAACATGATTACGATCGGTATGTTGTTCAAGAAGCTCCACAATACGGTTTTGTGCTTCGTCCGATAAAAATTCAATTCGTTCAGCAAAAAAAGTATAATTTTTTTCTAACGCAATATATTTTTCGATTTGCGCCAACAATGTATCTTCATTGCGTCGGCAAATAAGTGTTATGAAACGTTCATTTTTTTCGGAAAGTTCATGGTGAATGCCTTCTGCAATCATATCCTTACCTGTCCCGGATTCCCCGACAAGCATGACTGGAATGCGACCGTAAGCGGCAATTTTAGCCTGCTGAATTACTTGCTTCATCGATTTTGAAACGGCAGTAATGATATCGAAAGTTAAAGGAGCCCCATAACGGCTTAATGGACGATCCATTAAAAACTCCTGTTGTGTAATGTCATGGGAAAATTGAATGGCGATTTTTGTACCATCATTTAGGGTATAGGGATAATAGTCATTCATCATCGTGACTTCTTCACCGCGAGCATTCCAGAATGTTTGCTTAACATGTTTATATCCCTGACCCGAGGCTAACACTTTTTGCAGCATATTTTCCTCTAGATTAAAGTCGAGTGATTGGGATAAAAAGCGTTGTGTAATTTGGTCAAGTGATTCTCCAGTGAGTTCGCGCATCTTTTTGTTATAAACGATGACACGTCCACTTTCATCAATGGCACAAAGGCCGGTTTCTATTTTTTCAATCATAAATTCAAAGACACTAGTAAGGTCTACCTGATTCATACGTTGTAACCCCCTTCATTTTATTTTAACATGAGTCTGTTATTGTGAGATAATTTGTGTAATTCCGAAAAAATAATTGATTTAAGCATTATTATATTGCATAATTCAAATTAAGTAACACAATATGATGCAAAATAATTTTGCACTTAATATCGGAGGTAATGATAAATGATTAAATACAAACATGAACCATTTACAGATTTCTCGGTAGAAGAAAACAAGCAGGCGTATTTAGAAGCTTTAAATAAAGTAGAGTCACAACTTGGTGCAGACTATCCACTAATTATTGGTGGTGAACGCATTACTACAGAAGATAAAATTGTCTCATATAACCCAGCAAAGAAAACGGAAGTCATTGGATCGGTTTCAAAAGCGTCCAAGGATCTAGCGGAAAAAGCTATGCAGGAAGCAGATAAGGCTTTCAAATCGTGGAAAAAAGTAAAACCAGAAATCCGCGCAGACGTATTATTTAAAGCGGCAACAATTATTCGACGACGCAAGCACGAGTTTTCGGCATGGTTAACGAAAGAAGCGGGTAAGCCTTGGAATGAAGCGGATGCAGATACTGCAGAAGCAATCGATTTCCTAGAATACTATGGTCGCCAAATGCTAGAAATGAAAGATGGTCGAAAAGTAGAAAGCCGTCCTAATGAATACAACCGTTACGACTATATTCCACTAGGTATCGGAATTGTCATCTCACCATGGAATTTCCCATTCGCAATTATGGCGGGTACAACGGTAGCTGCTGTTGTAACAGGAAATACAGTATTATTAAAACCAGCATCAACTACTCCGGTCGTTGCGTATAAATTTATTGAAGTGCTGGAAGAAGCAGGCTTGCCAAAAGGTGTCGTAAACTTCGTACCTGGCAGCGGCGCAGAAGTAGGCGACTATTTAGTGGACCATCCGAAAACACGCTTCATTAGTTTTACAGGTTCACGTGATGTCGGCTTACGCATTAACGAGCGCGCATCAAAATTAAGCCCAGGTCAAATTTGGATTAAACGTGTTATCGCTGAAATGGGCGGTAAAGATACGATTGTTGTAGACAAAGATGCAGATTTGGAATTGGCAGCGCAATCAATCGTTAAATCAGCATTCGGCTTCTCAGGCCAAAAATGTTCTGCATGTTCACGTGTAGTCATTGTAAAGGATGTATATGATCAAGTTGTAAACCGTGTCGAAGAATTAACAAATGCTTTAACAATCGGTGATCCGACAGACAATGCAAACTTTATGGCAACAGTAATTGATGCAGCAGCATTTAAGAAAATCAGCGAATATATTGAAATTGGGAAAACAGAAGGCCGTTTAGTAGCTGGTGGTACGGCAGATGATTCAGTAGGTTATTTCGTTCATCCAACAGTATTTGCCGATGTGAATCCAGAAGCACGAATTATGAAAGAAGAAATTTTTGGACCAGTTGTAGCAATTACAAAAGCAGATACGTTTGAAGAAGCAATTGACATTGCAAACAATACGGAATACGGCCTGACAGGTGCTGTTATAACAAATGACCGCATGAATTTAGAGTATGCTCGTGAAGAATTCCATGTTGGAAACCTTTACTTTAACCGTGGCTGTACAGGTGCTATCGTTGGGTATCAACCATTTGGTGGGTTCAACATGTCAGGTACAGACTCAAAAGCAGGCGGCCCGGATTATTTAACATTGCACATGCAAGCAAAAACAACGTCAGAAACATTCTAATTAATTTGGTTAGTCATTGGAAATTTCCTTTATATTATAGAAAGAACTCCTTCACATTGCCTCGTGAAGGAGTTTTTATTTTTGTTCTATTTACATTTAGCCCATTCTTTTACTTGTATATCTGTACCAAAGACGAAATGACCAGGGCGGGCTTCGATTACTTTAGCCTCCGGATCATGATCAACATGTTTGTAAGGGATCCGTGTACGGTTGCGTTCATAAGCTGGGTCTGGCTGAGGAACAGCAGATAATAGAGACTTCGTATAAGGATGAATTGGGTTGTTGTATATCTCATCCGCACTTCCAAGTTCTAATATTTTTCCGCGATACATAACCGCGATACGGTCTGATATATACTTTACCATTGATAAATCATGGGCGATAAATAAATAAGTTAACCCACGTTCTTTTTGCAATTGCTTTAGTAAGTTTACTACCTGTGCCTGGATTGATACATCAAGCGCAGAAATCGGCTCATCTGCAATGATGAAGCTTGGGTCTAAACTAAGTGCACGGGCAATACCAATACGTTGACGTTGACCACCAGAAAACTCGTGGGCATAACGGTTAGCATGCTCGCGTGTCAGTCCAACTGCTTCTAGCAACTCACCAATACGAGCTTGGCGTTCTTTTTTATTTTTATATAGTCCATGGATGTCAAAGCCTTCTGCAATTAATTCACCGGCTGTCATACGTGGATTTAAACTCGCATAAGGATCCTGGAAAATCATTTGCATTTCACGGTTGAATTGCATCAATTCTTTTCGTGACTTTAGCTCGGAAATGTTTTTCCCCTTAAATGTAATTTGGCCTTCTGTAATATCGTAAAGGCGGATAATCGAGCGTCCAGTTGTTGATTTACCACAGCCTGATTCCCCAACTAGACCTAATGTTTCGCCTTCATAGACATCAAAGGAGATGCCATCGATCGCTTTAATCGGTTGTTTAGCAGTGCCAAAATATTGTTTTAAGCCTTGTACTTCTAATATTTTATTTGCCATGATTACATGCCCTCCTGTTGATAGCCTTTAATACGGCGTGCTACCGCATCAGGTACAGGCATTTTTGGTGCATCAGGATGCAGGAGCCAAGTTTTTGCGTAGTGTGTATCCGATACTTTAAACATTGGCGGTTCCATCTCAAAATCGATTTTCATTGCAAACTCATTACGAGGGGCAAATGCATCGCCTTTAGGTGGATCGATTAAGTTTGGCGGTGAACCTGGTATCGCCATTAACAGCTCATCTGTAGACTTGTTTAAGTCCGGCATAGAGCCAAGTAGTCCCCAAGTATATGGGTGCTGAGGATTGTAGAAAATATCTTCTACTGTACCGTACTCGACGATTTGACCGGCATACATTACTGCAACACGGTCTGCTACATTTGCAACTACACCTAAGTCATGGGTAATGAAAATAATCGACGTATTTGATTTCTTTTGCAGCTCTTTCATCAACTCTAAAATTTGTGCCTGAATTGTTACATCAAGTGCTGTTGTTGGCTCATCGGCAATTAAAAGTTTCGGATCTGCTGCAAGAGCGATGGCGATAACAACACGTTGACGCATCCCCCCTGACAGTTCGTGAGGGTAAGCTTTATAACGTTTTTCAGGGAAAGGGATTCCTACTTGATCAAGTAACTCAATCGCTCGTTTTTTTGCGTCATCCCTGTTCGTAACCTTATTATGCTTGAGAAGCACTTCAGTTATTTGCTTCCCAATTCGCATTGTCGGGTTTAATGCAGTCATTGGATCTTGGAAGATCATTGAAATATCATTTCCGCGAACTTGCATCATTTCCTTTTCAGTTAAAGGGATAATATTGCGACCGTTGAAGTTAATCTCTCCACCGGCATAAATACCTGGTGGCTGTGGAATTAACTTCATTAGGGCATTACTTGTAACGGATTTTCCGGAACCGGATTCCCCGACGATTGCTAATGTCTCGCCCTCGAATAATTCAAAGCTTACTCCGCGTACGGCTTGTACGACACCAGCGTACGTTTTGAAATTAATACGTAAGTCGTTTACTTCTAATACTTTTTTCTTCATTGCGTACACTCTCCTTATTTTCGTAATTTCGGATCAAGTGCGTCACGTAAGCCGTCCCCAACTGCGTTAAATGCGAATATTGTAATCGAGATTAAAGCTGCAGGGAACAATAATCGCCATGGTGCAGATTGAAGTGCTTTGAAACCTTCAGAGGCCATCGTACCCCAGCTGGCTAAAGGAGCCTGAACTCCTAAACCTAAGTAGCTTAAGAAACTCTCTGTGAAAATTGCACTTGGAATAGTCATTGTCATTGTTACTAAAATAGCACCCATCGCATTTGGGATTAAGTGACGTTTAATGATGTGCCATTGATTTGCGCCTAATGTACGAGCGGCAAGTACATACTCCTGATTTTTAATTTTCAGTACTTCACTTCGTACGATTCGCGCCATATTTACCCAACCTGTAATGGAAAGGGCAATAATCATAGGAATTAAACCAGGTTCCATAATTACCAATAAAATAATTACTACTAATAAATAAGGAATTGCTGTTAAAACGTCTGCGATACGCATCATAATATTATCAACACGACCGCCTGCCAAACCTGCAATACTACCCCATAAAACACCGATTATTAAATCAATTACAGCGGCAGTAATACCGATGAATAATGAAATTCGAGCACCTTCCCACGCACGGACAAAAATATCACGCGCTAGGTCATCTGTACCGAACCAATGTGTTGCGGAAGGAGCGGTATTGTATAAACCGACATTCTGTTCATATGTATAAGAAGAGAAGATCGGTGCAAAAATCGCAAATCCTGCAATGATGATAAGAAGGATTAAACCTACTACAGCTAACTTGTTATGAGAGAAGCGATAAAATACTTCTTTCCAATAAGATACTTGCTTTTTAGAAAGGGCATCAGTATTTTCTGAACGACCGACAACTTCGAACATGTCAGCTGATACTTTTGGTATTTGCTGTTCGTTTTGAGCCATTATTTTTTCGCTCCTTTCAATTTAATACGTGGATCGATGACACTATATAAAATATCTACGATTAATACAGCCAGTAATAAAATTAATGAATAGAACACTGTAGTACCCATAATTACCGTATAGTCACGGTTTGTAATACTTGTTACGAAATGGCGGCCAAGTCCTGGTACCGCAAAAATTTGTTCAATGACGAACGAACCTGTAATAAC
This sequence comes from Solibacillus ferritrahens, assembly GCF_037027585.1. NCBI lineage: Bacteria > Bacillati > Bacillota > Bacilli > Caryophanales > Caryophanaceae > Solibacillus > Solibacillus ferritrahens. The sequence goes on from NZ_JAXCLE010000005.1 coordinate 60,031, forward strand.
ACCGGCAAATAGTGGACCTAAATACGTTACAACCGGCAATAATGCATTACGTAAAGAGTGCTTGAACACGATCGTCCATTTTCCTAGACCTTTTGCACGTGCAAGCTTTACATACTCACTATTATTTTGCTCTAACATACTAGAACGAGTAAGTTTAGCAATAAATCCGGCATGGGTAACGGCGATTGCCAGTGAAGGTAAAATCGTATAAGCAAAACCTTTCCAGCCACTTACCGGGAACCAACCAGCTTCAAATGCCAGATAATACTGCAAGAGTCCAGCTAAAATGAAGGAAGGAACTGAAATCCCTAAAATTGCAAAAATTGTTGCGGCATAATCTCCAAAGCGATTATGATACAGTGCAGAAATAACCCCAAGCAATACACCAAGTCCGATTGCTAAAACCATCGCCTGAAGGCCTAAAGCAAGAGATACAGGGAAGCTTTCTGCGATAATGTCATTTGTGGAACGGCCTTTGTATTTCATCGACTCCCCAAAATCAAATGTCATTGTGTCTACTAAATAGTCTTTATACTGGATATACCAAGGATTATCCAACCCATATTTTGCGTTTAACTGTTCTTCGATAGCAGGCGGCAATTCACGTTCGCTCGTGAACGGGCTACCGGGAGCAAGCTGCATTAAGAAGAACGTCGCTGTAATAATTAAGTACATTGCAAGTACGATGTAGAGTAATCGTTTAATAATAAATTTAAGCAATGTCCGTACCTCCTTTTTATACTATTTTGAAAATTCCTTAGAACTATGAAAGGGAGTGCCCGAAAATTGAATTCGAGGCACTCCCTATTTACGATGATTTTGCAATTAAGTTGATCATCGCAGGAGTTAATAATAAATAGTTAAAATTACTTCACTTTAACGTATTTAAGGTTAATGTTACCTAAAGCATCCGGAACCATATTTTCTACTTCATCAGATACAACATTTAAATTTGTATTGTAGTAAATTGGTGCTACCGGCATTTCTTCCATAATCACTGCTTCAGCAGCTAATAATTTTTCTGTACGTTTTGCTGCATCTGTTTCAGTGATTGACTCATTTAATAATGCAGTGTACTCATCGTTTGACCAGCCAGTTTGGTTATTACCGTTCTCGGCAGAGTTATACATTTCAAGGAACGTATACGCATCATTGTAGTCAGCGCCCCAACCTAGACGACCAATTTGGAAGTCGCCGTTTGACAGTTTATCTAAGTATACTTGCCACTCCGAGTTATCAAGTTTAACAGTAATACCTAAATTCGATGACCAGCCTTGTTGAATGAATTGTGCAATTGAAGAGTGTGCTTCAGATGTGTTGTATGAAACTTTTACTTCTAAATCTGCAGGATTTGCCAAGCCTAATTCTTTCAGCCCAGCTTCTAAATATTTTTTTGCTTCTTCGAAATTAGCATCTTTGAAGTAACCTTCATCATCGCCGAAGCCTTCTACAGAGTTAGGCACGATTCCTAATGCAGGTTCTTGTTCACCTTTTACAACATTTTTGATTAGACCTTCACGGTCGATTGCCAATGCTAATGCTTTACGAATGTTTTCGTTTTGCATTACTGGGTCTTCAGTGTTGAACTTGTACCAGTAAATAGATGACATATCAGAAACGTTTAATTTATCTTCTGATTTTAAGCGGTCGATTGCATCAAGAGAAATTGTCCCGTAAGGAGCTCCTAGGAAATCAATTTCGCCAGCGTCAAACATTGTCATTTGAGTTGTTTCAGACTCAACCATTGCAATGTTGACTGTATCGATATCTACATTTTCTGTATCCCAGTAAGTTTCACTCTTCTCTAATACGATATCGCCTGAATGGTTCCAAGTAGTCAAGTTGAATGCACCGTTAGATACATAGTTATCAGCTTCTGTGTACCATTTTGGATCCGCTTCAGCAGTAGCTTTATGAATTGGGTAGAAAGTTTTGAATGCTGTTAATTCCAAGAAATATGGAGTAGGAGCGTTTAACGTTACTTCTAATGTTTTTTCATCGATTACGTTAATTGCCACATCTTCAGCAGTACCAACTCCGTTATTATATTCTTCTGCTCCTTTAATAGGGTAAAGGATTGTAGAATATTCAGACGCATTTTCCGGATTCAATGCCCATTTCCATGCATAGGCAAAATCTTCTGCTGTTACTTTTTCACCATTTGACCATTGTGCGTCACGTAAAGTGAATGTGTAAGTTAAAAGATCATCCGAAACTTTATAATCTTCAGCGGCAGCTAGAACTGGCTCACCTTCGACCATTGTTGTTAAACCTTCAAATGTGCTTTCTAAAATCGCACCAGAAGTGGTATCTGAAGCTAATTGAGGATGCAATGAAGGTGGCTCAGAAGTGATTAGTAAATCTAATTCTTTTTCGCCGTCTCCAGATGATGTTGTTTCTTCTCCTCCACATGCTGCTAATAATGCAGATAATGAAAGTGCTGTAGCAGTCAATGCGACCTTTTTATTACGTTTCATAAATAAACCTCCTAGAAAATCATGTAAATTAAATTTTCTGATAATTTTTTGATGCGTTATTTTAATATATCAGAATATTAATAAGAAATATATACTAGATTTAAAATATTAAATAGATACTAATAAATCAAATAATTAAGAAAATTTGTAATCATTTCACTATAATAAAATATTATTCAAGTAAAATATTTATGTGGTTTAAAATTCTTAAAAGTATTAAAAATTTGCTGTTTTATGTAACTTGTTTTGAAAATTCTAAATTGTGTTATTATGTAACAATTTTGACACATAAAACTTTCCTTTTCTCTTTAAAAAGTGCAAAATAGAAGAGAGAATTTGAAAGGTGAGATATATATGAAAAGAGAACAACAATATTTTGAAGAGAGCACATCGATGAAAGAATATATGGATGCAATGTCTCAGCTGAAAGAACAAAGCTTTGCTATTTATGAGCGCTTTGAACTGCCGGAAGATGCAGCTTTCATTGAAAAGTTGCATAATGCCAATGTCCATATTTTAGCGATTACGGAAGACTGGTGCGGTGATGCAATGATTAACAACCCTATCATTCGCAAAGTAGCGGAAGCAGCAGATGTAGAAATTCGTACGGCATTACGTGATGCGGATACAGATTTGATCGACCGTTATTTAACAAATGGTGGGCGTGCTATTCCAATGTATTTAATTTTAAATGAATCCGGGGAAGTCATTACAACTTGGGGACCGCGCGCACCACAATTACAACAGCTTGTAACGGATATGCGTGCAACTTTGCCGGTGAAGGAAGATCCAACATTTGAAGATGCACAAAAAGAATTATACGAAAACATGCGCAAACAATATGTAGAAAACGCACAGCTTTGGAGCTACGTATACGAAGATTTCAAGAAGAAAGTAAATGCAGTTTTATAATATTTCTGTGTTAAAAGGGAGTTCTTACTATATAATTATAGTAGGAACTTTTTTCTATTTTAAACGTATTATTGAAGAGATAAGCGAATAACTATGGTTGCTTTTGTAAAACATTGAGAAGTATACTTTGAACAGAATGAAAATTAAACTAATCAGGATGAGATCAAAATGAGAAGAGCAAGAATTATATATAACCCAACTTCTGGTAGAGAGGCATTTAAAAAGCACCTCCCTGAAGTATTAGAAAAATTAGAGAGAGCGGGCTACGAAACTTCCTGTCATGCGACAACTTGTGAAGGGGATGCCAGAGAAGCTGCATTAGAGGCAGTACGCCGTGAATTTGACGTAGTGATTGCAGTTGGTGGAGACGGAACATTAAATGAGGTAGTGGCAGGTATTAGCCAATGCGAAAAACGTCCAAAGCTCGGGTTAATACCGATGGGGACGACCAATGACTTTGCACGTGCGGTACATATACCGCGAAATGTAGAAGATGCGCTTGATATTATAATTGCCGGGGATACTATACCAGTTGATGTCGGTATTTTAAATGAGGACCGCTATTTCATTAATATTGCTGCAGGTGGTCGTATTACCGAGCTGACTTATGAAGTACCGAGTAAAATGAAAACATTGCTTGGACAAATGGCTTATTATTTAAAAGCGATTGAAATGATTCCTTCAATTAAAGCGACACATATGAGAATTGAAATGGATGAAGAAGTGTTTGAAGGAAATGCCATGATGTTTTTATGTGGGTTAACGAATTCAGTTGGCGGCTTTGAGAAAATTGCTCCAGATGCATCAATCAATGATGGTCTGTTTACAGTCATGATTTTAAAGGAATGCAATATTGCAGATTTCATACGAATTGCATCACTTGCTTTACGCGGTGAACATTTATCGGATGAGCGCCTCATCTACCGGAAGGCAAGCCGGGTTTCCGTAACTTCTGAACAGGAAGTTCACCTAAATTTAGATGGCGAGTACGGCGGAGATGCACCTGCAAAATTCCAAAACTTAAAACGCCATATTGAAGTATTTGTGCCAATTGATGAATTACAGGAAATCGATGCACAAAAATAACCGATTTAGCCAAACTTACGAGGGTTGTGGATACCCTTGTAAGTTTCTTTTATGTTGAGGAGGCTTAAGGGTAGGGGAGGGAGAAGTTAATACTTCTAATAAATCCTTTATATTTTCTAATATCTTATTGGAATGTGCTAATATGTGAAATCGTTTTTCTAATATCTCTTTTACATTTTCAAATAAATAATGTGATTGTTCTAATATCCATGTTGCCTAACATAAAAAACAGCCCTTCTCTTAACAGGTATATTGTTAAGAAAAGGGCTTTTATTACAAGTTAAATTTATTCATGCTCTGCTGCAGTTGTGTGGCTTGTTCTGCTAACTGTTTTGATAGCTCTTCCATTTGTAAAACGACTTCTGCTTGAAGTTTAGTAGCATCTGCTACTTTTTCAACATTAGCGGTTGTTTTTTCAGTACCGTGTGAAATTTCGATTACCGATGCAGAAACCTCTTCGGAACTTGCGGAAATCTGTTGCGAAGTTGCAGAAATATGTTCGACACGTTCTGACATCGTATGAATGTTATTCGTAATCGAATGGAATGCTTGACCAGCACGATCAATAACGATGACACCATCATTCGCACAGTGAAGGCTATTTTCTACTGCTTCACTCATATTTTGAGTGTTGGATTGAATATTCTCGATTAATATAGCTATGCTACTAGCGGAATTTTTAGATTGCTCCGCAAGTTTTCTTACCTCATCTGCCACGACCGCAAAACCTTTACCATGCTCGCCTGCTCTTGCTGCTTCAATTGCTGCATTTAGAGCGAGTAAGTTCGTTTGGTCAGCAATATTAGTAATTGCGTTCGTAATTGTACTAATTTGTTCGGATTGCTCGATTAATGCATTCGAAAGCTTAGAAATTGATTGGGTAGATTCATATACTGTTTGCATTTGCTGTGTTGCTTCGTCAATAATTTTCACGCCATCAGAGGAAGCCTGTGCCAAAGTGACAGAACCGCTATGAAGGTCTTGGGTAGCTACAGCAATAGAATTAATTCCTTGAGTAGTTTCATCAACAGCAAGTGCACTTTCACTTGCTCCGACTGTCATTGTTTCAGCTGTTTTTGCTGTATGTGTAATTAGCTTATTAATTTGGGCTGTTTCCGACGAAATTGTATGGCTATTTTTCTTGAGTGCATCGGCAGAGGTGCTAAGTTGATCAGAATTTTTTTGAATGCTAACTAGCAGTTCTTCAAAATTATGCTGTAATAAAGTAAATGCTCTTGAAAGCATTCCCAGTTCATCTTTTGTTTTAATTGGCTTATGCGCAACTTTTAGATTGCCGTTTGCAATTTCCTCTAAGTCTTTTGTAATAACTTGAAGAGGTGATGTAATACCACGCTTCGTATACATCATGTAAAGTATAATAACTACAATTGTTATAAGTATGAAAATAACTGACAAAATAGTAGAAAATGAAATCATACTTTGAGTGCTATCGACCATATTATCTAATTCGATATTTTCAATTTGCTCAATTTTTTCCGCCAACTCACTTATAAATGAACTTGTATATGTATAGTCACCACTTACTAGTGTAAGTGCGGAGGAAATATCTCGTTCCTGTACGGCTGAAGTAATTTGACTGATTTGTTGTATAAGGGTCTCTGACTGAGTTTTTATGTTATTAATAATAGAAGTCGCTTCTGGTAATGTATTTGCACTTTGTACTTCGTCAATTAATCGTACTAAGTGTGACGTATGATCTGTTACCAAATCCAAGTTTTTTTGGGAAGGATCTACTGTATAAGCACGAGCATATATCTCTTGGGACAGTAAGTTTTGCTGTATTTCGTTAATACGCTGAACTTGGGCCATTTGTACGTCTACAGCTTTAGAAACTTCATCGCCAATTCGATAAAATTGCATAGTAGCAAACCCAATCGATAGAAGCAGTAATGTTCCAATTATAATGAAGCCAACATTGAGTTTTTTTCGAACCGACATAATTTTGGTCTCCTTTTGGTTAATATTTCTAATATTCCTATTAGCTAAATTATATAGATAATTATTGTAGAATTCTATACCAAAAGTAATAAAAACAATTGAGGGAAATTAGTAGAAAGTATAATGAGTGCAAATTATGAGGTGCATGGTACAATATAGAGATTGAATTGAGAGGAAGAACAGAATATGTCAGTACCAATTAAAAAAAATGATCGTACAACCGTTTATATAGAAGATTTAACACATGATGGGAATGGCGTTGCAAAAATTGACGGCTATCCTTTATTTATTCAAGGTGTACTTCCGGGAGAGACTGCAGAAGTGCATGTATTAAAAACTTTAAAAAATTACGGCTTTGCCAAAGTAATCAAATTACTTGATAAGTCTGCTGACCGTGTCGAAGCACCTTGTGTATATTTTGCACAATGCGGTGGCTGTCAATTGCAACACCTTTCATATGAAGGTCAATTAAAGTGGAAACAAAACATGGTCGCAAACGTTATGAAGCGTTTAGGGAAAATTGATGCACCTGTCCATCCAGTTAAAGGGATGGAAGAGCCATGGAATTACCGTAACAAATCCCAAATTCCTTTCGCACAAAATGAAGCAGGGCAGATGGTGGCAGGCTTTTATAAAACGAAGTCACACTCAATCGTGGATATGGAGCGCTGCTTAATCCAAACAGGGGAAGCAGACACTGTAATGGCTGATTTAAAACGAGAATTGGATGTATTAGGGGTTCGTCCATATGATGAAAAATCGCATCAAGGCATGCTTCGTCATGTTGTCGTACGTAAAGGCCGTGCTACTGGCGAAGTAATGGTTGTACTTGTGACGAAGGCTAAAAAGTTTCCGCAGGCGAGTGCGGTAATTAAAAAAGTCCGTGAGCTTATACCAAATGTTACATCCATTGTTCAAAATGTAAATGGTGAAAAAACAAATGTGATTTTCGGTAATGAAACATTTACACTTTGGGGCAAGGATACAATTGAAGATACAATTGGCAATGTCCGTTTTGAAATTTCGGCACGCTCATTTTATCAGGTAAATCCTGTTCAAACAGAGGTACTGTATAAACAGGCGCTGGACTATGCACAATTGACTGGAGACGAGCGCGTAATTGATGCCTATTGCGGAATCGGTTCAATTTCACTATTTTTAGCGCAAAAGGCAGGACATGTCATGGGTGTTGAAATTGTCGAGCAAGCGATTGAAGATGCCAAACGAAATGCTGAACTGAACGGCTTCACGAACACATACTTCGAAGCAGGACCTGCAGAGGAAGTCATCCCACGTTGGTATAAAGAAGGCAAAGAGGCAGATGTATTAGTAGTAGATCCACCACGTAAAGGCTGCGATGAAGCACTACTGAATACAATTATCGAACAAAAACCTAAGCGTGTTGTGTATGTGTCCTGCAACCCAGCAACACTTGCCCGCGATCTTCGTATTTTAGAAGATGGTGGCTATAAAACGCAAGAAGTGCAACCGGTTGATATGTTCCCGCATACGACACATTGTGAATGCTGTGCATGGCTTGAACTAGCTGACTAATCTTTATTTAAGCGTGTTTTTCAACGTACGCTTTATTAGGATGTGTCTTTGATATATCTAACTTAATATTTGTCGAAACATAAAAAGCAGACGGTTTAGAAGTGCGATAATGCACCTCTAATTGACCGTCTGCTTTTTTATTTTAATAAAAACTTAGCTCTAGATTATTTGATGAATTATTTTTTCTTAGCTTATTTGCAGGATCATTTATTGAGATTTTACTTATGGTGGTTTCAGAGTTCAAATGCGATTGAATAGACAAATCTAACATAATGGGTTCGTAGGACATTTCTATAGGATTATTAGTACAAATTTCAAATTCATCGTAATCCTTATCTAATATTCCTGCGAAATTATATGTGTGATTAAAGTCATCAGTAATACCGGAGTCTACTCTATTAAGCAATTCAATAAAGGAGTCTAAATATCCCTCATAATAAAACTTCGGATTATCAATTGTGAATACTAATTTATCCAAATATGTTACGTGTTCAAAATCTTCTGGAGAGTATTCTTTGCTAATGTATTTATCGTTTATCCAGTCACTATAAGAAATATCTGGGGAGTGGAAATTAAGTTCTTTGAAGTTACAGAGAAGATCTACATCGCTCATTATAATCCGAACAGAAGAATTATTTTTTACAATATCATGAATCTTTGCGCCGGATAGATTCACAGCTATATAGAATTGATTTTCTTTTAATTTGATAGTATTCATAACTTTAACCTCCTTTTGAACTATTTTTTCCTTAAAACAATTTGTTTTAAGGTATGATTCGGTATTCGTTGCCCTTCAGTATGCTTAGAATGCCAAAATTCACTATGACAATGTTGTGTTTTACTAACTGTTATGAATCCTAATTCTTCCAAAGAGCTTTCTTGTGCATACCATACTTCACCAAAATAAGAATTATTAAAAGTACCAGTTATGATTAAAAGTCCATTTCTTTTTAAGATATCATATGCTGGGGTTCTTAATGGATAGTACTTATATGGTGAAAGCATAAAAATCATATCTACTGTTTTTTCTTCGTAGTACTGATCTAACTCATATGCACTAATATCTTTTATGGAATCATCAGAAAGCTGTTTGTCATTGTCGATATTTTCAGCGTAATTGAATTTTTTAGTACCACAGCCAATATTAAGTATCAACAAATTATTTACCTCCGATATCCACTAATTACTTTTTATGGATATTATATAATAAATGATACTTAAAAACAGTATTTCCCCTAAAAAATGTAATTTAATCATTTTTTAATGGAGTTCCTATTTGGTAATAGTTAATATTGAAACATAAAAAGCAGACGGTTTAGAAGTGCGATAATGCACCTCTAATTGGCCGTCTGCTTTTACTTTTATTACTTTAATGAAGCGAGCTAAAATTGATGGTGTAATTTCAGTAATCGGTTCATTTATTTTCAGATGCTTTAAAATATATTTCTTTAAATCATCAACACTGCCGTTAGTTGAAGATGCTTCAAGTTCAAAATCGTTTAGCTGCTGTGTTAACGTAACGATAACAGGATTTATTTTTGCAATCAATCCATCATAGGTATCTTGATCAATTTTATCACTAACCAACTTATCTAAGGCTTTGATTTTCTTTTCTTTTAAGTTAGCTATTTCTGTTTGTAGCTTTTTTATTGGAGACACTTGCTGCTTAATTTTCTCTAGCTTTGAAACAACTAGTTTTTCAACATCACTAGCTGTTAAATGTGAAAAATAAAGTGAGTTGATATCGTTCAACAGTGACTGAATTAAGTCTTTTTCCTTAGGGCGAAAGTTTTCAGAACAGGCCACTTTGCCATGCTTATTTTGCTTGCCACACACGTAACGATCACGTTTAAATTGCATTCCCGCTCCACAAGTAGCGCACTTTAGGAAACCGGTAAATAAGTTTTTACCTTGCTGAGAACGAATGGTTTTACGAGAAGCTATAAGTTGTTGAACTAAGTTGAAGTCAGCTTCAGAAACGAGAGCTTCATGTGTATTTTCTATAACAATCCATTCTGATTCGGGATTGCTTCTTCTTTTATTATTGCGCGGTGATAACGTAGAAGTTTTACAGCCTACAAAGCAGCCTATATAAATTTTTCTCGTTAATATTTGACGGACAGTAGAGCCATGCCAAAACTCACCGGCATTTTTATTACCTTTTCTTTTAGCAGGTGTAGGAATAACTTCATTTGATAAGGATTTTGCAATAGCATCATGACCACGTCCTGCAATGTACTCTTTAAAGATCCTTTTAACTATTATGTCACTACCATCTGAAGCCACAGATAATTTACCGTATCTTAAATCATAACCGTATGGAGCCTCATCGAACCGACCAAGCTTTGCTCTAACTTTTGCAGAAGCTTTTACACGTTCACTTGTTCTTTCGGCTTCCATTTCCGATTGCCAAGTATAAAATCCGAATAGCATATGATTATCTTTGGTTGTATCTATTGCTTTATCTAAAGTTAAAAGATGGATATTATTCTGTAATAAAGCATCTCGGAATTCATAAGAGAAAGCGCCGTTGCGTGAAATACGTGACCATTCTTTAGCTAAAACAATATCGAATTTCTTTTCTTTAGCATCTGCTAATAATTGTTGGATACCTACACGATTTGATTTAGTACCAGACTCTTCGTCTGTATAAACTTTATAAAGCTCCCAGCCTTGTTCGTTTATATAATTTTCAAAGAGCTTAATTTGTGTTGGAATAGAAGTTTTTTGACTTTCAAAGCCCGTAGATACACGAGCGTATACCGCACATTTCATTGTTGTACATCCTCCTGTTGAGAAGATGTAGTAGAGTTCACCTTAAGCTCAGCATAGTAGCTATCAATAGTGCTGTCAATTGATTCAAGTAATGTGTTGTTAATATTTTCTGTAGCTGATGTTGTTGATTCAAAAATTCTAATAATATTCATACTAGGTCTCCGTTATGTTAGATCTAATAAGCAGCGCTGTTATCAGTAGTTATCTTAACGTGATGCAGCATAACTGTATAATTTGCTCAGAGCTGATTAGAGTCGAATTAACGAAAATATATGGACATTAGATATTTGAGAAGGCGGTCTAACAGGTTTTTAAATATGCCGAACTTAAAATAGCTCAATTTTACTCAATCAATGCATGATGAAGCCTTGAGCCATGAAGGTTTAACGATGATAAAAAAATTATAAAAAATTGTGAGAGGGTGTACCTTCCTTTTCAGACAATCGGTTTATGACGTTACTCACCCCCTACCTTCGGCTGCCGAAATTGAGTTCTACATTTGCTGAAAAATAAAAGCATAGCTTCACGAACTATAAGGGTTTTAACCACATTATCCGTTTTAACTATGCAAAGTTCTTAATTTAATGTATTTAATTGGATGGTGCGGGTAGCTACTTGCTGACCGTTAAGCCAAGCATGAAAAATAGCTTTAGGAATTTTAATGCGTGAGCCAACTTTAATAGTGTGAAAGCTGTTTGAATTAACTAATTGATACGCTTGTTTTCTACCGATATTTAAAATTTTTTGAAGGTCAGATACGTCATAAACTTCACTGGCATAATTCTTCAAGATAAATCACATCCTTTCTGTGTTTAAACAAGTGTTCTTCGTTATAAACTTCACCTGTATAAGGAGATTGATATGTATAACATTCTGATGAGATAGGTTTAAGCTTTTGTACCGCTTCATCAAAACTAGCTTCGTTAAGTACAATTTTTTCATGTGGCTTATCAAGGCCTTTTGAAGTTAAAAAGCGTTGCCCTAAAACATTTAAACGAGGATCTTCTATGCCTTTCATAAGGTAATACATAATCTTAGGATCTTTATAAGCACTACCATTGATCCGCTTTAAATCAACGCTCCCTAGCCCCCAAACGGTCTCTAACTCTTTAACAGTCATTGATGTGACATTACAAGCTAAATGAAAATGGGGAACTCCATTGCGAATTTTATCTTGAAATTCAATTACTCCCAAACATTTAAGTGGCTCTTGTTTCTTATGACGTTGTATTCGCATAGCAAGTCGCTTTTTAAAGCGATTGAATTGCTCCACACATTGTTTCACATCTCTTATATCGAAAGCCTCTGTATCAGCGAACGTCAGTGTTATAAACGTATAGCTCTCATAAAAATTACATAAGAAATGCTGTTTCAAATTCTTTCTAGAACGATTAATACTTTTACGTATGCTCTCATCATCTCTATCGCCTAAAGCAGTTGTATTATTTTTAGAAGGCCTACCAGCGTTAGGGTTCTTTCTACCTTTCATGGAAGCATACTGACTTTTAATCTTGTGAACATGCCTACCTGAAAATAATGCTTTGGTTGATGGAGGAGTTGATAAATCTAAATCTAATAACAAATGTTGCAATAGCTGTTGCCCTTTCTCTTAATAAGTATGTGTCAAATTAATTACTAAATAACGAGCTTATTAATTCTTCTCTTTAAAAATGCAGTTTTTAATTCAAGCTTAAGTAAACGAATTTTTAACAAAGAAAATTTAATTTTTCTTTTAAGCTTTGATATGATTTCTTGCATCTTTTCATCCCCTTTCACTGTTTTTCTTAGGTTAATTGTATTAAATGTGACGTATTATAGTCAAAGATGGTCAGAAGTTATCTAATGCATATATCAATGGTTAGATGTTAATATGTAAAAGTAGACTGAGTCGCACTTAAAATTTCATGTGTTTAGCTCTAAATATCTCAAAATTGCAAGTTTCAGAGGGGGAAATACATTGATGGAACAACATTTAAGAAGACTAATACCATTAGCAGAAGATGTAATTAATCGCAATTATCCAGACATGAGCAAAATGAGACCAGAGCATTTTAGAGGAATTGCAATGATACTTGCAAAAGAAATTCTGTCATATCGAGTAGACGAAATGAGCAATGAACATATTATTGAACTGATGGAAATAGATTTAAGTGAGTTAAAAAAATCTTTAAGTTAAAAAGTAATTTTAAATGGCAACGGTACGATTAATCTCCCGTTGCTTTTTCTTGTTTAATAAGTACATATTAAATTTTTGAATGGGGTATAACTTGTTAAAAACAAGGAGTGCTGCCCTATGGCGAATCAGTATAGCAAAGTCTGGGATAAAGAATTAATTTTAAATCGAGTAAAAATAATTTGTGAAGATATAATGGAAAATGGACAACCTGTACCAACAAGAAGCCAATGGGATAAAAATAATATTGTTCCTTCACGTCGAACGATTGAAAAGTATAGTAATATGACTTTTTCAGAAGTATTAGAAATTTTAGGGTATGAAGTGGCAAACAAAAAACCAAAAAGATATTCAGATTTAGAGTTGGTATCATTATTAAGAGAGTATTTCGATGAGTATAACAAAAAGCCAACGTCAAAACATTTTAAATTAAACGAAAATTATCCGGATCCTATAAATTATCAACGGAGGTTCAATAGCTGGAGTAAAGCTTTAGAATTAGCTGGTTTTTCGAAGGACGATAAAAAATATGATGAAAACGTAGATATATCAAATTTTGATTCTAAAATAAAGGTAAAGAAAATCTATACTCCCAAAATGAAAATAAGTGAATTTAATCAGGGAGAATGGTCAAAGGAAGAAGAAGAAATTTTAAGATCTTTGTACTTATTAATAGATTATAAAGAAATAGCCGAATTGTTAAACAGGTCTTATAACTCTGTAAAAGTAAGAGCAAATAGGTTAGGTTTGACAATCGGGCAGATTAATCCTTTTAGTTGTATAGAGGGAGAACGATGGTCAGAAGAGGAGATAAATATACTGTTAAATGAATATAGTCATAACCCTAAAATCGATGAGTTACTACCAGTGAGAAATAAACAAACGATTATAAAAAAGGCGAATAAGTTAGGGTTGAAATTAAGAAGAGGAAATGTTTTGGTTAAATCTAGATTTTTCGAAGAGCTCACATCAGAAAGTGCATATATTGCAGGTTTTATTGCAGCAGATGGTTATATTAATGAAAAACAATATTTTTTAGAAATTACACTAAGTATTAAAGATCAAGACCATTTAGAAAAAATTGCTGATCAATTAGGGGAAGATATAGCTGTTAAAACAAATAAAGTAGAAACTAGTGTTAGATTAAAAATAGTTAATCATAAAATAGTTGATGATTTAGTAAAAATGAACATTGTTCAATGTAAAACCTTTACTTTAAAGTATTTTGACGAAATGCCGGAGAATTTACATTCACATTTTATTAGAGGGTATTTGGACGGGGATGGATCGATTATGCCTAAGAGACAAAATGGGAGAATTTTATTTTTAGGCAATCAACATTTTTTAGAAGCTGTTAGGGAAGTTTTAAGTAAATACTGTAATGTAAAACTAAATAAGCTGTATCCTAAAGGGAATATATATGAATTAAGGTATCATGGTAAATCAGCATTAAAAGTACTGGATTGGCTCTATTATATGTCTGAGCTACATTTAGAAAGAAAATTTATAAAATATAAAGAGTTGAAACTAAATATTGAGAATTAATGGTATAATACTGCTTGGAGTAGCTTCGAATATCAAAGGTGAAATCGCCTGTTTAGTGATGAAAGCGTAGTAAGATTTATTGCGCGTCTGATCACTATTATTTATACTATATTATTCTTTTTCTCGCCGGTAGTTAGAAAAGTGGAAGGGCTACTCCAAATTGTTTTAAAAAGGACGATGTATTCTATGGAGTTAAAATTAACTAAACCAGATACGTTATTGTTGATGGAGTTCGAAAATTTGAAATCTTTTGACGACATAGCAGATTTGTTAGAAGTTCCCCGCAAAACTTTATGGCAGAGTGTCGTTGAAACTAAAACATATTCTTCTTTTAAAATACGTAAGAAGAATAGTGATAAATACAGAAACATAAATAAGCCTTCAAAAAACCTTGCTATTATCCAAAAAAAATTAAATTATATATTAAATCTTAAATATAATTCCTCTCATAAAGCTTCCCATGGATTTGAAAAAAATAAAGGCATACGTACAAATGCCGAATGTCATCTTCGAAGAAATTTAATATTAAATTTAGATATAAAAGATTACTTTTCAAGTATTAATTTTGCGAGAGTAAGAGCAATGTTTATGGCTTATTTTAAATTTAATAATGAAGTAGCTACTACGCTCGCTAATATTTGCTGTGATAATAATAATGTATTACCCCAAGGGGCAGCTACTTCACCTATAATTTCAAATATTATTTCTTATAGATTAGATAAAAAATTAGATCGTTTAGCTAAACGCTATGGATGTATATATACAAGATATGCAGATGATTTAACATTCTCAACTAACAGAGGGAAATTCCCAACAGAAATAATTACTATAGAAGAGGAAGAAGTTATTACTGTTAGCGAAAAATTGGAGAAAGTTATTCGTGCTAATGGTTTTAAAATAAATGAGAAAAAAACTAGATTATCAGATTCTAGTAAAGCTAAATATGTAACAGGTGTGAAAGTAAATACTAAATTAAATGTTAATAGAGGTTATATTAGAAGAATTCGGTCAATACTTCATACTATAGAAAAAAATGTAGGAGATTTAGATCAAGCATTAAAAATATTTAATGAGAAATATCCATTAAGAGATACATATTTTAAGACTGTAGATATGTTTAATGTCTTAAGAGGAATGATTTCTCATGTAGGGCATATAAAAGGAAAACAAGATGCTTTATTTAAAAAAATGGCTAATCGTTATAATGATTTAGTTGATCAGATAAATAATAAATACAATACATATTATCCATATATAGCTATTCCATTAACATTTAAAGAAGCTAGGGAGCAATGGACCTTCGTAATTGAGTCAGATTCTATTAGTTATTATTTAGAAGGTTCTAATGTAGATGACATCATTACCGACCAGGGGAGTGCATTTTTGCTGAAAGGTATAGGTTTAGTTACAAATTGGCATGTTATAAAATGTTATCTTGAAATATTAGAAGACGAGATGTTTGATTTTGGGGAAGAGTATTTCATTCCTATTCATAAATCCAGATATTCTAATGAAAAGTGGTTTGCAAAAATTGTTAGTTATGATGTAGATAGAGATTTTGCAGTGTTGAAAGTTAAAGACCTTGATACAAATAGGTATGGATTTAATCATTCAACAGAAATAGTAGAAGATATGGAATGTTCTATTATCGGTTACCCAGAGTATAGAAGAGGGCAAAGTTTGCATTTTGAGAAAGGTAGGACTAGAGGAGAGCGGACTGTTAGTTTTGGTGGTCCTGAATATACAAGATTTAGTGTTACAATGCCAATTTACGGTGGTAATAGTGGTGGGCCAATATTAAATAATTCAAATGAGGTAATTGCAATTGCTACTAAAGGTAGGGGAGAAACGGTTACTGAAGTTGTCCCAATTAGTGATTTAATAAATGCGATTAAAAATAATGAAGTTATCATGTTAAGAGAGGCAAAATCATATGTTCGAAACAGTAAATGAATTCTCAGAATACAATAAAATTTTTAATGAAAAAAAGGCGTTTTTGAAAGCAAAAATAGAGAAATTTAAATCTCTAAAACCAGGCAGTTTTGAATACAGCTGCTATATGGATTTAATCTTGGTAGATGTAAGAGCAATGTTGTTGGAAAATGATAGATATGCTAAAAATTATACTATTCAAAATCACTTTCGACGTTTCACAGAAAAAGGGAAGCAAAGTTTACTAAATAAAGTTGCCGATAACATTGATGAGTATTTGAAAATTGAATTAATTGAAGGGCTGTCTATTAAAGAATCAATTAAGTTTTATGTAGACAAATTTTTAGTACATTTTGATGATGTTAATAGCCATGATTTTGACAAGAAAGAAGAAATTATTCAGAGTTTAATAAATAATGAAGTATATAATTTACAAGCTATCGTAGAAAATGTGCTAGAATATGCCGATTCTGCACAATCAATTATCATTGAACAGACTTTATACAATTTAACTAAAAAATGAGTGGAGTTTTTTGAATATTTTAAAGTGAACTTTACTACATCTATTTAGTATATTTTGTCCACGTACAGCACTCACCACATTGTGAAGCGGTTGCGTGGCTTGAACTAGCCGACTAATCCCATTAAGCGTGTTTCTCAACGTACGCTTTATTTGGATGTGTCTTAGTTATATCTAATTTGATATTTGTTGAAACATAAAAAGCAGACGGTTTAGAAGTGCGTTAATACACCTCTAATTGGCCGTCTGCTTTTATAATTACTAACAAAGTAAAGTAATGTTAAAATTCTGTAATAGTTAACCTATAGTAACTTCTAATTTTAAATCATTATTTTGTCTTCTCAGTTTTTTTATTTTTTCCACTTTTTCTATTGATTCAATATCTTCAAATTCTAAATCATCCGATTTATTGGAGAGTAATATTGAGTTTCTTAGGATCGTTAAATCATATTTGAATTGTATATAATTATTTGTACATATTTCGAATTCATCAAAATATGCAAATTTAGTTTTTCCATTATATTTTCAACGCTTTTGCAGATAATTCTTGGTTGAACACCTCCGATAAGTATTTCTCTGTTGTTAAGTACAGCAATCCGTTGCCTTCGAGTTTTGGCGAGTTTCCTAAAGGAATGGTTCTCTTTATTAATTGTGCATACAGCTCAGTCTCTGTCAGATTTCGCTCAAAGTTTCTGTTGGCATTCTCTTTTATGAGTGCAAGTGCACCGGATACATGTGGTGTTGCCATCGAAGTTCCGCTTAGTTTTGCATAAGTTCCGTTTAAATACGTTGAAAGGATTCCTTCACCAGGAGCTACTAAGTCGACTTCATTATTCGAATTTGAAAATTCAGAAGAACTGCGTTGCAGGTTAATGGATCCGACGCTGATGACTTCATTGTAGCAGGCGGGATAGGAAAATTCATTAGAAGAACTCTGTCCATCTCCCTCATTACCAGCGGCACAAACTACTAGAATTTGATTAGTGATTGCGTTTTGAATAGCCTGGTGTAACTCAGGTACATCGATAGAACCTCCGAGACTCATGGAGATAATATCCACCTTTTGTTCAACTGCATAGTTAATACCATTTATGATCCAGTCGTATTGTCCTGATCCACTTTTATCAAGCACTTTTAAAATCAATAAACTTGCTTCAGGTGCAACACCAACTACTCCTGTGCCGTTACTAATTGCAGCAATTGTGCCAGCCACATGGGTTCCATGGCCACTATAATCGATGTATACATCAGGTTGTCCATCATCATCACGAGTGAAATTCCGTCCGCCGATAATACGCTCACTCAAATCAAGGTGGGTGACGTCGCAGCCTGTGTCCAATATCGCAACAGTGATTCCCTTTCCTTTAGAATTCTCCCAAATTTCTGGTGCTGCAATAAGTTCAATACCTTTTGGCACCACTTCGACCATTTCGATCACTTCATCCACTTGATATGGAAATAAATGTAACTTTTGTTCCATTTGTATCCCTCCCGAAAGAATTAAGTTTCAAGTGTATTCTTGGTAGTTGGTAATAGTCTAACAATTCTGAATAATTATTAAAAGTTACAATAGATGTGTTTTTATCTAACTATCGGAATTTTAAAAGTGAAAATAGTATTGGTGTCTATTAGTCAATCACGCATGATAACAATCTTAAAGAGTGTGAATGTTTGTACTTGAACTAAAATGCGTTAGTATTACAAAACAGGTACTTATGATTTTTCATAATCGGGTGTGTTAGTGATAAGCAACAGTCAAAGACGCATAAGAAAACAGGCTAGACTTCACTTAAATAAGATTCGAGCCTATATTATAAAACCCACCAGCACCAATGTGTTGCCACATACAGTCGACGCATTGTGAAGCGTTGGCTTGGTTGGAGTTAATTTAATAATTTGCAAAGAGCGGATTCTGATTTTGGAATCCGCTTTTTCTTATTGTTATAAAAAACGTCGGATTCTTCTTGCTCAAGTTGCGGTGGAGGCGGAGATTAAAAATAATCCTGTATTATTAGCTTAAACTTTGATACCTGTTATAGATTTTCATGAGAATAAATTAATATATACGTTAGTACTACAAATGAAGTTTCAGAAATATGTATGATTCTGGAATTAATGTTTTGAAATATGTAAAAATAATGAATATTTTAAATTAAATGTCACCGACCTTCTTTTGTACGCTATTATTAAATTTATAATAATTAAGGAGGGGATATTGTGAAAAAAAGCTTTTTATCAGTTATGTTAACGGTAGCATTATTAGTCTCGTTACCGTTTTCGGCTTTAGCAAACGATTCAACAACTGAGGTAGCTGCCAGTCAAAACTCACGTGTAACAATTGAAGCTTTTCTTGAAGAAGCTGTCACGGCTTTAACATTTCAGCATGCTTCGGACTATATGAGAGCAGAAGTCATTGGAAATTGGCTTGGTGATCATCAGTTCGAAAATACAAGTGACTACATTACGGAAAAACAAGCGGCACTTATTTTAGTAAAAGCGCTTGGTGCAGAAACTAATGAGGAATCGCTGGATGATTATAGAAAAACAGCGGAAAAACTAGGCTTATTTAAAGGTGTTTCCAATTTACAACAGATTACCAAAACAAAGGTTTTAAAACTTTTTAGTAATGTAAAAGACTATCAAAACAAAGATATTGATAACACAGGGGCACAAGAAATCTCTGTCGAAGATTTTATGCGAAATCCTGGTAGTTTAGGTTATCAATTATCTCCAGATGGCCAATATATCGCTTACGCTGCTGAATGGGAAAGTCGCTTAAATGTGTTTGTAAAGAACATGGCTGATGAGAGTGAGCCTGTGCGAGTAACAAGTACAACAGATCGAGATATTGCAGGGCTTTTCTGGAAAGATAATAATATGTATTATTTAAAGGATAATGGGGGAGACGAAAACTATCATATTTACTCGTCTTCATTTAACGGTGCAGAAGAAAAAGATTTAACACCGTACCCAAATGTTGTCGTGCTTCCTATTGATTATTTAAAAGATGTTCAGGATGAAATTTTAGTCATGATGAACAAAGAAGATGCAACTGTATTTGATGTTTATAAATTAAATGTAAAAACAGGTGAAACAAAATTAGTAGCAAAAAATCCGGGTAATATTTTAAGCTGGATTTCCGATAGCAATGGGCAAATTCGTATGGCTGTAGCATCAGACGGGGTAGTGGGTGCTGTTTTATATCGTGAAACAGAAGAAGAAGAGTTCCAGCCGTTTATCACAATGGATGCTGGTGAAACAGTCTCGCCATTAGGGTTTTCTCAAGATAATCAATTTATTTATGCTGTATCCGATAAAGGTCGAGATAAAGCGGAACTAGTAAAATATGATTTAAAAGGCACAGAAGAAGTGATTTTCTCAAATCCAAATGTAGATGTTGCGGGGGCTCTATATAGTTCTACGAAAGATCAGCTCCTTTATGCAATGTATATCACAGATAAAGTTCACTATAATTTCTTTGACAGCGAGTTCGAAAATCTTTTCAATAAAATGAAAGATCAACTTGGTGTAAGTGCAAGTGAATTTGGGATTAACGACTTCAATAAAGAAATGACAAAATTTATCGTAAGCGTTTCTAGCGATACTGTGTATGGAAAGTATTATTATTATGATGCTGAAACAGAAACAATGACATTATTAGCGGAGTTAGGTTCATGGTTGGATGCTAGTAATTTAGCGGAGATGCATTCTATTTCCTATGAAGCGAGAGATGGTCTAATAATTCATGGTTATTTAACATTACCAAAAAATAAAATGGCTAAAAATTTACCGTTAGTTGTCATTCCACACGGTGGTCCATGGGCTCGTGATATGTGGGGATTCAATAATGAAGTACAATTATTAGCAAATCAAGGCTATGCAGTTCTTCAAATGAACTTTAGATCATCAACTGGTTACGGTAAAGAATTCCTAGAAGCGGGCAACAAGCAATGGGGATTAAAAATCCAAGATGATATTACAGATGGGGTACAGTGGGCAATTGATTTAGGAATTGCTGACCCAGAGAAAATCGGTATTTACGGTGCTTCCTTTGGTGGCTATGCAACATTGGCTGGTATTACATTTACACCAGACTTATATGCAGCAGCGGTTGACTATGTAGGGGTTTCAAATATCTTTACACTATTAGAAACAATCCCACCATATTGGGAAACACAACGTAACATGTTTTATGAGCGTGTAGGTCACCCTGAAAAAGATAAGGAACTGTTAGAATCTGTTTCTCCGGTATTCCATGTCGATAAAATTAAAACACCTTTATTTGTAGCGCAAGGGGCGAATGATCCCCGTGTGAATAAACAAGAATCGGACCAAATCGTAGAAGCACTTAAAAATAGAGGTGTGGAAGTAGAGTATATGGTAAAAGACAATGAAGGGCACGGTTTTGCAAATGAAGAAAACCGTATCGAATTCTACAATGCAATGGTAGAATTCTTTGCGGAATATTTAAAGTGAACTATAATTGAAACATTTGTATAAAATTACAAAGAACGGATTCCAACTCTTGGGATCCGTTTCTTTCTTGCAGTGAGAAAAAGATAAAGAAACAGAAAAATTGTTTCTTCATCTTCTATTTTGTGTTTCAAGAGACGTTTATTTTATTTCTCTTTTTCAAAGACAGCTACTAAGCGGCCTTTAACTTCATGATTTTTTAGTTTTTCTAACCCTTTATCTATTTCCGCAAAAGGAATAGTAATTAACTCAGGATTCATTTTACCAGTAGTAAAGCAATCATATACACCTTTTAAATCTTCTACTGACCCACCGTTGCTTCCTAAAAGCTTAATTTCTTTTGTAATCATTAAATAAGTATTAATATTAGATTCTAATTTCCCCATACCAACAATTACAACTGTTCCTTGTGGTCGGATTGCTTCTAGTGCATCAGAAGTTGTTTGACCGAAACCAGCGAAATCAACGATGACATCACACTCAGCTTCCTTCATATTTAAAATCGTATCATAAACCTTGTGAGCACCTAATTCTTCAGCAAGTTTACGAGCTTCTGGAGAAATGTCCGTAGCATAAACTTCGCAACCTTTAATAAGTGCCATTTGTAATGCAAATTGGCCAAGACCACCAACACCAATGATCCCTAATTTTGTCCCTTCTTTTGCTTGTCCGATGCTAAAGATTGCGCGGTAAGCAGTAATTCCTGCATCTGTTGAAGCGGCACCTTCGACAAACGAAACACCTTCTGGAATAATGACGCATTGGTCTGCAGGAACTCGAACTTTTTCTGCATATCCACCATCATAAGTATATCCAGCAGTTACTTTTGTTTCACGATTCATTGGGTTAGCTCCAATACGATCCCCAACTTTAAAACCCTCAACACCTTCGCCTACTTCAATAATAACCCCTGCAAACTCATGGCCCATAATAACTGGACCATTTGGGAAAAGGGGCATCCAACCAGGATCTTGTAATGCTGCAACATCTGAATGGCATAAGCCAGCAGCCTTTACCTCAATAACAACTTGACCTGGAATAGCTTTCGGATCTTCCTTTTCAATTAATTCTAGCGGTTTGTTTGTACCTGAAAAAAGCCAACCTTTCATACAATCGCCTCCAATTTGTTTACATCATAAGCGCTCAATAGTCATTTCCAATCAGTATATATTTATATACCTATAGGTTTTGAAGTATTTAATGTAAATAGTAATATTAAATCTTTGAAGGCTTTTCCAAAGATATTTTTTCAAATTCAAAGATGCTATTTCTGTGGTAGGAAAAGGAGAGCGAAAAAAAGACCTAGAGATAAAATTCTCTAGGCCGCTTTTTATTTCTGAAGAAGCACTGGCTACAAACCTTAAAGCATCTCTACATTATGATTTAATCGGGTAAGAAATTGCTTGAGTTGCTGTAATTCGCTATCTGAAAAATCATCATAGAGGTCATTCAAAAATTGATCTTTAAACATTGTACAACCATCCAATAATGCTCGTCCTTTATCGGAAATCGTTACAAGTACTTCACGGTTGTTTTTTTCGTTACGTTTACGTTCAACGTATTGCTGTTCTTCAAGTAACTTTAAATGACGTGTAATTGCCGATTGATCGATCGCCAGTGATTCTTGTAATACTTTTTGTGTAACACTACCTTTTTTAACTAAAGAAACTAAAATTTCATATCTCGTCAAACTAACTTCTGTTCTTTTTTCAAAAATTTGCGTTACGTGACGCTCTAATCTTTTTAACATCATAATCATCTGTTTTTTATCGTCCAAACAAACTTCCATACTAACCCTCCCCACATTAAATACTCTTCGTTTTGCGCTAACCAAAAACTTATGTTCGAACTCGGTCATAGTTATAGAATAACTTTTAGGTATCTAATTATATACCTCTCTGGACGTTTTCTCTGATGACTATATGGTAGCATTTCTGTTCATTTGGATAAAGCATAACAAAAATTAAACTAAGATATGATGAATGATTTAGTGATATAGATCAATAACCTGTCATATGAAAGCTTTCTCTAATTATCTAGCTAGAAAAATGAAGAATTTGTTCGATTGGTAAACGTGATGAATTACGAGCGGGCATAGCAGCCTTACCGATAGCAATTAAAATCATCGGCAGCTCATTAGCAGGCAGTTCATATTTTTTAGCAAAGGCTGCTTTATCAAAGCCGCCCATTATTACTGTATCATAGCCCATATCCTTCGCTAAAAGTACTATTTGCATAGAAATTAAACCTGAATCTAAATGGGCAATATTACTGCGTTCAGCATCAGAAAAACTGCTATACGCCGTTTCAGAATTGGAAATCATCATATCGGCAATCTCACGTGGCATATAGCCCAACTCAACATTTAAATCGTTAATTTGCTTAGCATTTTTATACATTTCAATATCGCCGATTACCGCAATAATTGCTGATGATGTTTCGATTTGCTCCTGATTAAATCCAGCAATGCGTAATTCTTTCTTTTGCTCTGGATCATCAATAACAAGGAAGCGCCAAGGCTGTAAGTTACTCGATGATGGAGCTGATGTTGCCTGCTCTAAAATATACTGTATTTTCTCTCGAGGAATCGTAACACCGGGCTGATATTTACGCACTGATTTACGTTCATGCATTAATTTCTCTAAAGCTGTTTTTTGCTGTGACATTTTATTCACCCTTTTTGTTGGAATTTGAATCGGCTTTTATTATAGTTGATTAGTCAATGATTGACAAGTCATATATCATTTTGTGTTTTTGATAGGAAACCGATTAAAAACTAGTAGATAATTTAATCTGTCAATTATCTTTATTACTATATAATAGGCAAAGTATTCAAGCACAACACTTTACCGTCCCATATGATAAAAAGAATAATCATTATTTGAGGAGGAGTGAAGGGTATGTGCAACCATGAAAAAGAGAGTTTTTATGAGGAGGAATATTTTCCAACTCACAAAAAAGAAGGACATTGTAAAGGGGATTGCCATAAGGGCAAAGATAAAGGAGCTTGTGTCGAAGAAGTTCTTGAAGCAATTTTAAAGGCGCAAAGAAAAGTGGAGAAAGAACATGAGAAGAAGTGTTCTTCCTGTGATGAATCATTTGAGGAACTTTTAGAAGAGCCTAAAAAGTTTAATAAAAATACAATTCCTTTTATTTTGTATTGCGGGTGTGAGCCATTTAAAGCTGAAGGAGTAGGTGCTTGTCCGGTAGGATTGAAGGATAAGAAGTTCGTATGTATAACTACTTTTGTTTTTAAAATTAGGGAGTTAAAAGGCAATTGTGCTGAGTTGGAACTTTTAACATTTAAACCAAAAAGAGACCGATGCGGAAAGATTCATAGTCCTTGTGATCAAATCAATCACCAGTATGTTGACGACTTAATGAAAACAGGGATTTGCATCACTGTTGATTTATCCTGCTTCTGTGCCATTTCTACTTTGCCTGCTGTACGACTATAGAATCTTTTATGGTCATATAATAGGTGAACTCTCCCCTCAGTTCACCTATATTATTTATCCTCCAAAAACCTCAAGAATATCATCAACTTCTTTTAGATCTAAATCGGTAGTTTTTGGCTGTGCCTTTTTCTTTGGAATTTTTACATAGGCTTTATTTATTTGATTTTCTTGCAACATTTGTTTGATTTCGGCTAATTCCATTAAAATATCTTCATTTAGCTCTCTTTTTTTAATCGGGTGGAAATATTCAGTAAGAGCTGATAATACTAAATGAATGAGGGTCTGATTTTCGGTATGGTATTCGATTTGGTTAAAGATTTCTGCTGAAACCTCCACTGTCTCTCCACTTTTAACATCAATAAAATGCGTTGGGACTGTTAGAGCTGTCTGATTGAAGTAATCTGTATATAATCTAGACATTTCCATCATCCTCAACTTCTCACGGAGATGAGGTTTTCATTTTCTTGTTCTGTTCGAATCTGTTTCATTTTTGCAAGAATCATCAGACCATGAACATTTAATTTTTCCATATTTTCAGGGAAAGTTAACTGAATTGGTCGTCCTCTGTCGGCCCAACGAACGGCCACTTCCTGGATTTGTTTCTGTGCTAGTTTGGCAGCTCCTCCTACAGCAATATATCGCGTAGCTCCCTTAATTTCACTTGAACTGCTTCTGACCCGATCAAAGTGTTCCAAGTACTTTATGGCCATTGATTTTAATTGTGGAATAATATATTTACTTATGTCTTTTCTAACACCTGCGAAAGGCTCCACATACCATTCCGATTGTCCGGCAGCCAGTTTTTCTTCTAATTCAGCACGAGAATCAAATTTATATAATTCATTTTTACTTACCTTTTGAATGATATTATCGAGGAATTGATTGATGCCAAAGGTTTCTCCTTCTACAGAAGCAACCGGTTTATTATTCTTAATTCCAACAAAATCTACAGAATCCCCACCTAAATCTCCAATAATGATTCCCTTTTGTGAATCCTTAACAAGGTCGTCATCTTTGATGGCCAGTGTTTCTTGATCCCGTGTTAATCCAAGGTAAGCACAAGCACCTTCCGCACCAATAATGACATCTTCTACATATAATTTAACTGTTAATTCTTTCGGTTCGGTAACACCTGGTACTTTATGAAAAATGACGGTATGAGTCCCTAATAACCGTTGTCTGAACTTATCCTTCATTTCCCTATATTGAGTAGTTGGCAGTGATACGGCTAATTGATCAATGTGGTAGTGTATTTCAGTTTCATTAGGATTTAAGCAAACAGCATGAAATGCAGCTAAACCAAATAAAAGAATATAAGTGCGATCTTCATCGACCTTTTGATTATTAAAACCTGTTAGACTCACATCACGTTGTTTAGTAGCTGCCTTACCAATGTAGTATATTTCCCTTTTGTCGATAAGGGCATGACTTTTGAGTTCAACAATCATATTTTCCTCAAATTTGATATCTCCTTCATCGTAAGGTTTTTCATAGAATTCTTCATCATATAAAGAGATTGCATTTGGTATCTGGTAATCCCCGTAATATCCGCCATCGGATGACAAAGCTTTATACCAGCTGTTCCCGCAATCGACCGCAAGAAAGTTTTTCCCTTCCATGTTTTCACTCACCTCTCTTTTCAATTGTATGCACAGCAATAGCCCACAGGTGCCTGTACTTTTTAATTTCGTGCTCATATGATTTTAGGCAACCGCCCAATGGATGGGCATTTAGCCCGCATATGATGCACTAATTGAAATTTAGGAGGGGCAAGATGTACGAAGATAAAAAAAATGATGTGTGTAACTTCCCGTTAAGCTTAAGTGAGTGTGATAATAAACCTCATAAACCGAATGTAAGTATTGGAAAAATATATACAAAAGTACCTGTTGTATTGGCTGAACTCACGGTACAAGTAAATTTAGATACCTGTATTAAATTTCCTACGCCTGTCTTGGAAATAAAAGACGTGAAAAAACAGATTAAATTAGTACAATGCAGGTTGCTTCTACCAACGAATAAATTATTTATAAAAGGGTTTGTGCGGAAAAACATTCAATATGCGAGCCCCATTAAAGAACAAGATTGTGATTTAAGTACTATTTCTTCCAGTATAAATTCTTTAACGGTTGATGTTCCTTTTAGTTGTGTAACGGAAATCAAGCATTACTTGAGAAAACCTGTCCAGCCAGCAATCAACAAACGGAGTGAGTTTGATTTCTTGATTTCGGATTCACTGCCAAGTGGTTTTCCGGAAAAAGATGATTTTCTATCAAGCGATCTTTCTCAATTTCATCAAAACTCCACTCAATATTACAATGAATTGCCATTTTGTGAGCTGATTTCAAGTAATATTATTGAATGGGATGAAGCGATTAATCGGTCTCCTTTGGCAAAGAATGCCCCTATAGGAGAAGGTATTTTCACTCAAATAGAGGAAAAGATGGTCGTTGATATTACTTTAAAAGTACTTCAAAATCAGCAAATTCGTGTATCTTCAACAACTAATGATGATTGTGATGAATATTGTTAAGTAACTAACTTCAATCCAGATAAATATTAGATTTTCACTGCTGTATATTTAATGGAGTAAAAGAAATTTTTAGCTTTTCTAAAGGAGGGGAAAGGGGGGGATGTTTATGAGCATTCCTTCCAATAAGCGATGAATAATTTCCGAAATCCATATGTAGACCCCGACTCATTTCAAGGTAAAATTTATGATAATTATAGAAATCACACCACCCCCCAGAGCATTCAAAATTTCTCTTTAAGTAATCAAGAAAAGTTCGAACAAAAGGAGACGCAACAAAATCAAAAAAGTAATCAATATGGCAAAACTAAAAAACATACTATCTATATAAATCATCAATTAGAAAAAATAAACGATTCAAAACTTGTTATGTTTTCACCACCTAAAGTCGACTCGATACAAAAGCCTTTAAATGAAGATCCAATAGATGAGTTAGCATTTAATATTGCTCAAAGTAAACATCCAGAAAATGAAAAAAAGGACAAGGAAGAAATAGTTTCTACTTTAGTAAAAGAATTCTCTCTAATGCTTGAGGATAATTCTTCTATACAAGAAGACAAAGACAAGGATGAAACTATATTCATTTCGGATAAAAGTACATCCATAAACGAAAATAAAAGCCTTGATGAATTTACCAATAATGCAAATAATGAAAGCACAACTGAACATCGTGTTCATACAAAACACGACAATTCCGAAATGTTGCTTGCTGAATTTCATTCCATGCTCGATGAGGGAAACGATGATTTATTATCTAAAGGAGAGGATATTAAATTATTGAGTGAAACTAACGACAATATTGATGATAATTTCCTCCTCATGTTTTTAGGAAGAAGCGAGGAGTTGCAGGAAGAAAACCAAAATAACAACACGAATGAAGAAGATATTGATACGTTGAAAGAACCTACCAACCCTATGGAAGAAAAATATCTTACCATGCTTTCAGAAAGCGATGAATTGCAGGAAGGAAATCTGGCTATTCATATGAATGAAGAAGATATTGATGAATTGGATGAACCTACCGACGACCGCATGGAAGAGAAGTTCTTCACCATGCTTTCAGAAAGCGATGAATTGCCAGAAAAAAATCAGGTCAGTCACATGAATGAAGAAGCTATTGATAAGTTGAAAGAACCTACCGACACTATTGAAGATGAATATATCACAATGCTTTCAGAAAGCGATGAATTGCCAGAAGAAAATCAAGACAGTCACATGAGTGAAAAAGCTGCTGATGAGTTGAAAGAACCTACCGACGCTATTGAAGATGAATATTTGACTATGCTTACAGAAAGTGATGGGGTGCAGAAAGAATACGGTGACAGTTTATTTACAACCTTAAAAGGAACAAAACCTGATAAAACAGAGGATTTATCTAATTTAAAGGACCCCCATTTTATCAGCTATGTCGAAAAGAAAAAAACTACAACTGTCAAAATGCAAGTATTGCTGGCTAGATTAGAAATAGATATAGATATCGTTGAAACAATGGATTTGGTAATGCCGCTTGAAAATATAGTAAGAGTAGAATTATCCATTCAATCGCTTGATTGTAGAGTTGTAATCCCTTCAAAGAAAGTCTTTCTAAAAGGTGAATTCATCGCAGAAATTGAATTTAGTAACGAAGGATTAGAAAATAGAATCCAATCAATGAAAGTCTCTATTCCGTGGTCAAAAACGGCAAACATTAACTGGCTATCCGTACCTGAATACTCTCACAGTAATCAATATGAATATATGTTCCAATCTCCCAGTGAATCTACCTCCAATATCCATTACAAATCTCACCATGAATTCGCTGAGCCCATTAATAGTCAATTAAATCAAATTAATTTTGTATGGCATCAAGAATTAAATCCGAATAATCAACAGCTTCAAATTAATGGATTGGCTCAATTGTCTATAAATTTCTTACAGGAACAATTAGTTGAACTGGATTGCTACTCGAAATAACATTGAGTAGCTTTTTTTTATGGGGGAAGAAGGACAGGTGTTTTCTACATAAAAATGTGTGAATTTGACAGATTAAAAAGCATAGAATTTCAGTTAAATATACTTCATTACAGACCATAAGAGCTTATTTCTAGAATCAAAATCAGAGTGAAAAAGATTGACCTTAAGTTTGATGAATTATTAAAAGTTTTCCAAAATTGAATCATCTGACTATTTGACTGGCCTACGTCCTAAAGTCATTCGTTCATATGTTAGGGATGTAGAGTGAATAACTCTAACAAAAATGAAAGGGGTTTAGATAATGACAGATCAACATTATTCAAGTAATGATGGCTTTCCAATGAAGGATAGCTATCCAAAACACGGAAAAGGTCAAAGCAAAGGGGAGGATCATGGGGTTAAATCGAATCAACAAATTCCTGTAACTGATTCCGACGTAACTTTAGTTACATCTCCACTAACAACACCTACTTTTAAAATTCCAATTGTACTTGCAGAAAGAACACTTCAAATCGTCGTAGAGTCAGATATTTCTCTTTATCCACCAGCTACGGAGATTAAACGTGTTAAAAAACATGTATTTTTAGATCAAGTAAAATTAGTACCAGTAGCATTCGCACCAATTGGTACAACTGGCTTTTTCACAGTTACAAGAGCGAAATTATTTGTAGGAGGACATATTCGTAAAAATATTGAATATGCTTCAGCAGATTACAATGCACCACTACAAGATCGAATCGCAAATGTTCGCTTCTCAGGTTTTGCAGAGTTAACAGCTGATGATTTCCTAAATCCACCTATTTTTGGCGTATCAGAAAATGCAGAAGCTAATTTCGTTAACGAAAAAACTCAAATGGATGCTCGTTTGGATAAATACTTCTTCCAAAATCTTGTGAGATACAATGAGCAACCATACGGTGAGTTAGTTGCTGCCAACTTCTTTGAACTTGATTTTTCACCGCACTCCACTTATCAAGATGGATCTTTCCACACATTGCGTGAAAAAATCGTACTTGACCTTACTGTAAAAGTATTACAAGTTCAACAAATTAACGTGCCTGGAGGTGGCGTGGTATCAGTAGTTCCTGACCTTCTTCCTGGTATCACTCCTCCACCTGCAGAAGAATAAAAGTAAGCTAGTCTGCTCAGAAAAAAGAAGAGAAGGCATCCAAAGTCGTTTATTCGATTTTGGGTGCTTTTTTATAGTGAAACTCTATTTTACATAAAGTTTTTAGATAATTTACATTGATTAACGAAATTCAACCCATACTAAACGGATAAATTGTATAGAGGGTGAGTTCATGAAACGAAAAATAGGCATTGCGTTGATTATTTTTATCGTTACCTGCGCCGGTTTTTTACTAGCAGTTTCTGTATCTCCAATAAAGGAATTAGAGAATAGTTCAATAAAATCAAGCGATAAACCCATTATGCTAATGGTCGTTGATTCATTAATGAGTGAACCATTACAAAAGGCAGTGAAAAAAGGAAAAGCACCTGCCTTCGAATTTTTGATTAACAATGGCTATTTTAATCAGAAAATGATTAGCTCTTATCCGACAATGTCTGTCACGATCGATAGTACGTTACTAACCGGAGTGTATTCGGATCAACATAAAATACCAGGGCTGATTTGGTATAAGGAAGATGAAAATCGAATAATTAGTTATGGAAGCGGAATCCGTGAAATTTGGAATAATGGGTTAAGAAACGTGGTCCGGGACAGTGTCATTCATCTTAATGAAACTCATTTAAGTAAAGATGTTCAAACAATTCATGAGGAGCTTGCGAATCGAAAACTGTCATCCGCTTCGATCAATGGTTTCTTATATCGGGGAAGTTTTGAACATCAACTAAACGTTCCAAAGCTCATAGCAATGACTAATCTTTTACCAGAAGAAGTTGAAATAAATGGTCCTGCCTTATTTTCACTTGGAGCGCTTTCTCAGTATAATCCGGAGAATAATCGGCATAAATATGTTTGGAACCGTTTGGGCGTCAATAATAAATTTACAGCTAAGGAGATAAAATACTTAATCGACCAAAAGAAGTTACCACCCTTTACATTTGCTTATTTACCGCATGCGGATGCTTCCATACACAAACATGGACCGGATGATTTAAAGGGCATTGAAAAAGCAGATCAAGCACTACAAGAAATATTAAATAGCTTTCCATCGTGGGAGGAAGCCATTCAAAAGATAACATGGATTGTACTGGGAGACAGCGGCCAATCTTTCGTAGGTAAAGATAAAGACAGTTCTTTAATTGATTTAAATCAATTATTGAAGAATTATACGTTTTGGGAAGGGAATAAGAACAATGGGCAACTTGCCATCGCCATTAATGAGCGGATGGCATACATTTATGTAAAAGATCCTCAGGTTGAAATATCAGAAGTTGTGAGAAGTTTAAAAGGTGAAGAACGTATAGGTTTTATTGCATGGAAAGATGATCAAACAAACTATGTGTTAAACGCACTAAGTAATGAGGAATTAACATTTTCACCAAATGGCAAGTATGTTGATGACTATCGGCAATCGTGGCAAATTGCCGGGAATGCTTCCATCCTGGATTTGAGGCTGACTAAGGAAGGGCGAATTCATTATCAAGATTATCCAGATGCTCTGGCAAGGCTTCATGGCGCGCTTCATTCACAAGTGGGACGAGTTATTATCGTCGATGCCAAGCCTTTCTATGAGTTTATAGAAGAGCATAGTCACGATCATGCGGGTGGTGGTGCACATGGTTCTCTTCATAAAGTAGATTCAATCGTTCCCATGATTGTTGCAGGCACAAATGATTTTCCTCCATCCAATCGCCTTGTCGATGTGAAAAAGTGGATTCTTCAATTATTAGGTGCCGCATAACAATTGAGAACGAACTCCGTGAAAGGATTTCGTTCTTTTTTAATACCTGTGGAATGTTATATTATACTTAACAATTGCCCCGTGGAAATTTAAAACGTTTAATTTTATAATCTCCCCCAAAAATTGACATCCTCCCTAATATCATCATCAATTTAATGAAATATATAACAATTCTGATATTCATAAAGTTTATTCAATGTACTCTATATACTTAAGGTAATACTACATTCGTAGTAACTACTTTTAATGGAGTGATATCATGAAAGCAGCGAGGCATTAAAAGTAGGCGGTGCATCAGAAACTTATACTGTTGAATTATCGAAAGAGCGCGGAGCGAAAGCGTTAAGGCTTGGTGCAACAGCGGTTATTAATCCTGCTGAAGAAGCTGATGTAGCGGCTAAAATTCAGGAGCTAACAAATGGCGGCGCAGACGTGGCCATCGAGGTTACAGGTGTACCAATTGTGTTACAACAAGCAATTGATTCTACTTCGTTCGAGGGCGAAACAATTATCGTGTCAATCTGGGAGAAGGAAGCATCCACTCAGCCAAACAACATCGTGTTATCAGAGCGCAGTGTAAAGGGAATTATCGCATACCGTGACATTATCCCAGCTGTTATGCATCTGATGACAAAGGACTACTTCCCGGCGGACAAATTAGTTACAAAATGAATTACATTGGACGATGTTGTTACGGAAGGCTTCGAAACATTAGGAAATGATAAAGATCAGATTAAAATCCTGGTCGCTTCAAAATAGACTTATAGAAAAACGGCTTATCCCGCAATAGGATAAGTCGTTTTTAATTTCTTAATTATAGTTTCATCTTTAGTGCTTTATTGGCGGAGCTGTATTTAATTCATTTTTTAAAGAAACATGCAACTCAAGATCATGATTTATAGAGGCAAAAAAAACATCGCTTATATCATGAACCCCTTGATCGGTTAATTGCTGTATTAACCATGCCTCATTTAAATTAACCCCTTTAAGTACTTCGGAATAGATTGTTCCTTCTATAATAACTGGAAAGGCCATAGAGGATTTTGATGTTCCGATATTCATATCCTCTCTTGTTACGGAGTTTTTTTCCGGCTTTTTTAACACACTTAAAGATCCGTTCGCTTCGATAATGGCTGTTTCAACTTCATTAATATCAAATACATTCTTTTCCCGAAGCATATGAAGAATATTATCAATAGAGTAGCGGATATTTTTTAGATTATTATCGATAAATTTCCCGTTTTGAATAACTACGGTTGGTTCAAGCGTTAATAATCTACCTATTTTCCGATTAGAAATTTTCCAGTTTGCAACAACCCTTTGAAATAGCCCGATAAAAATTATTGCCACAAAAGTCGGGGCGTGCTCAATATTAGGGTCGGCAATATCAGCTCCTACAACTGCGCCAAGTATAATAACGATTAAAAAATCAAATACTGGAATTTCTCCGATTGCTCGCTTTCCCATGAATAGGGTAGTAAACAGCAGCAAGGGCAAAATAGTTAGTATTCTTACAAAAACAATGAGAATATCTTTTATAAATTCAAGCATTTTAACACCACTTTCTACGAACTCTTTACAAAAGAAAAAGATCAATTATACACTCAACTTTTCCATTTCAAGCGTTTTATATTACTCCTTTAAGTATTTTATAAAAATAAGATATGAGGAGTGGTGTGGTACGCAGGATAAATCTAATCTCAATTAAAAGTAATTACTTTCACTTTTGAATATATAAAGCATTTTATAAATAATAATTTAAATAAAAAAACCCGGAATTATAAAAATTCCAGGTTCTGTCCTCGAAAAGAGGTATCGTCTTAATATTTAATCAAATTTTCCATTCGTTACTACATCATCTATTTTAAGATTTAATACATCTTGAATATCTTTTGCTTTTAAATCCTCTGCTTTTTTCATAATTTCATTAACTTCGTTACCAAAATTCTTTATATCTGAATTAGCTTCATTAACTTCTGCGTTCGCGGCATCCTGAGCATCGTTAGCATCTTTTAACTCACTATTCGCCTTTTCAATTATTCCCTCAGCTTTAGTAATTTCGCCATTAGCCTTGTTAATTTCTTCATCTCCCTCTTCTTGTAAATCATATACAGTATCTTTAAATTCTGTGACTGTATTATTTAAGTCTTCTATTAGTTCTGCATCTTTTTTAGCTTTAGCAACCGCTGCATCTAATTCAGTTTGAAGCTGATCTCTTTGTTTAACAGCCTCATTATACTTAGCAGTTTGTTCTTCAAGTTGAGTTTGTGTATGATTTAGCTTTTCTGTAGTATCTTTAAGATCAGCATTAGCTTTAGCTAATTCTGCTTCCAATTCTGCAATTCGAGCCTTCAAGTCTTTTATAAGTGTAGTAGCTTCATCAAGTTCAATTTTAGTATCCTCTAACTCTTTTAAAGTAGCTGTATTAGAAGCAAGTAATTTATTGTAATTCTCCTCTAATTTTATAAAGTTATTACCAACCTCTTCCAGACTTTTCACTAGTCCTGATATTTCCTGATTTTTTCTTTCAATTGTTAATTCTAATTGGGTGATTTTACCGTTAAGCTTTAAAACGTCGCCTTTAAGATTGGTAATAGTAGCTTTCTGACTAGTAATAAAATTATTAGCTTTTTTTATTTTAGCATTAGCATCTTTTTGAAGTTCTTGAACTTTGTTGATTAAAGCTTGTTGATTTGAATCGTATTTAACTACTTGATCAGTTTGAAAAGAAATTTTGCTTTTAATTGCATTCAATGTTTCAGAACCATCATACGCAACAACTCCTACAGATGCTGTTGTAAATAAAGTGCCTGCTAAAATTAGTGCTTTCCCTGAAAAGTATCCCATTAAAAAATTCCCCCAATATTGTTATTTGTATACTACAATCAAAATTAGTAGTAATTACCATATTATACTCGTGGGTTATATCTTTTATGCCTAATTTTAGTGAGAATTTTACTATAGTTAATTCTACTTTTTAATATTTTAAATATATTATGACTAATAGCATATGTATATTTCTTTTAAAATGTTAAATTAACGTTAATTAAATTAAATAATTGATGGATAAAATTTAAAGGACTGAGTTAGGAATGAAACTTAATCGAGAGAACATTGTAAAGATGAAAAGTGGAGATATAAGAAAAGGTAATTTATACAAAGATTAGGAAAACTTGAAATGAATCTTGGATTATAAGTTCACATTACCAAAGTTACTCATTTATCTCATATACTAACTGAGGATATTATTTTAAAACCTGCTTATATTAATGGAAAAGGGAGGTGCGATAATGACCCAGATACAAAATAAACTGGAACAAATGAAACTTGAAATAGCAGCGGAGTTTGGAATTGATAACTACGATTTAATCGATAAAGGTGAACTACCTTCTAGAGTGAACGGTAAAATTGGTGGTGAAATGACTAAAAGGCTTATTGAATTAGGGAAAATGCAATTAGTTCAAATGACACAACGAGAATTAGTACCTATAGAAATAAAAAGGGAAGAAGTTATGAAAAAGCAGCTTATGCTTCCTTGGCCAGAAGAGTACCACGGAGATTTACTGCCGATCCCTGGTCATTATAATTCCCCAAAGAATAACTTTTATAATTAATTGGCAAGAAAATTGGTATATGAAAAATGCTTAGATGTGAACTAAGCATTTTTCTTTTTTTTTGACATGGATAACGCTGCTGCAGAGCTTGGTCCATATAACATTCGTGTGAACTCGGTACACCCGGGAATTGTCAAAACATCTATGGCTGATCAACCAGATGTGGAAGAATAACTTAAGCAACTTGAAAAAGATATTCCTTTAAGAAGAAGAGCAGAAGTAGTAGAAGTTTCTAATTTAGTTGTATACCTTGCATCTGATGATTCCAGCTATTCTACAGGAAGTCAATTTGTTGTAGATGGTGGTATGATTTATGATCTATAAATAAAATTATCCGCGCAATTTCTATTACAGAAATTGTTTTTTTTTTTTTTCGCTTTTTGGGGGAGATTCAATATTAAGAAAGTATTAAGAAGTTAAGAAGTTTTATATTAAGATTTACAGGCTATGATAAATGAAGGAGTTTTAGGAGGAATAGCGTATGAAAAAAATTTTAAACATAGCATTTTGGATTGTTTTATTATTCTATGCATATTTATTAATAGAAACGGTGTTTTTTGCACGGGATGCTAGAAGAAGCGTTAATTTAGTTCCTTTTGATATGATAACAGACAAGGGCTTTACATTAAATGTATGGGGAAACATTCTCATGTTTATTCCATTAGGTCTTTATGCTGCGAACTTTTTGAAAAAATTTAATTTCTGGAAAGCATTGTGGGTAATT
Organism: Solibacillus ferritrahens; assembly: GCF_037027585.1. Classification (NCBI taxonomy): domain Bacteria; kingdom Bacillati; phylum Bacillota; class Bacilli; order Caryophanales; family Caryophanaceae; genus Solibacillus; species Solibacillus ferritrahens. The sequence goes on from NZ_JAXCLE010000005.1 coordinate 96,586, forward strand.
ATTGGCGCAAGCCTAGGGATTGAAGTGTTGCAATACATTTTTAAGCGCGGAGTAAGTGATATAGATGATTTATTGCTAAATACAATGGGTGGATTAATTGGTATTTTTATTTATCTAATATTAAAAAAAATGTTCAAATCAAAAGAAAGAGTGCATAGTGCGATTTCGGTATTGTCACTTTTAATAGGGATACCGGTATTTTTATTAGCTGCAACTCTTTTTCTGTATAATTGAAAATAAGGAGTTTAATGTATTAACTAATGTACAAAGGGAGTGAACCTATGTCAAAAATCGTTATTATAGAAGACACCGAAACAATAAGAGAGGAATTAAAAACGTTCCTATCGAGATATGGTTATGATGTAGTCGCCTTAACAAATTTTGAAAACATTATTAATGATACGCTCAAGGAGGAACCTGACTTAATTCTTTTAGACATAAATCTGCCTGTAACAGATGGATATTTTATATGCAGAGAAATAAGAAAGAAATCAGATGTACCGATAATCGTAGTGACGAGCAGGGATTATGAAATGGATGAACTCATGAGTATCAATTTAGGGGCGGATGACTTTATTACAAAACCATTCAATACTCAAATTCTTTTGGCAAGAATAGAATCTATATTAAGAAGAGTTCATGGATCCAATAATCAAGATACCATTACGTATAATGACCTGAAGCTGAATTTACTAAATGGCTCGGTTACATTTAACGATCATACAGCGGAACTAACAAAAAATGAATTCAAAATACTCTCCTGCTTAATTAAAAATAAAGGGAAAATTGTTTCAAGAGATGATTTAATGGATTTTATGTGGAATGCGGATATTTTTGTGGATGATAATAATCTATCCGTTAATGTTACGAGATTAAGAAAAAAACTTGAAGGATTAGGGATGAAGGAAAATATAGAAACTAGACGCGGATTAGGTTATATACTGCCATGAATTTAAAAAACTACTTAAAAGAAAGAATACTATTTTTACTTAATAATTTAATTCTATTTGTTATAATAGGCGGTGTTATGGTACTCGTTAATAGTAACTGGAATCTAATACTACTGACTTTCTGCATATGGTTTTTTCCTGTACTTATTTATATGATTATCGAATTTATGAAACAGAAAGCTTTTTATGACGAGTTAAACAGCATAATGGATAATTTAGATAAAAAGTATCTGCTTCCTGAGATTATGAATGAACCCGAAAACCTGGAGGGGAAGCTTTTATATGATATATTGCGACAGGTAAACAAGGATATGCATGAGCATGTAAAGAAGTATAGAGACAGGGAAAATGAGTATAGAGAATATATAGAAACTTGGGTACATGAGATAAAGACCCCTATCGCATCGACTCGCTTAATAATCGAAAATAATCAAAATAATATTACACGAAATATTAAAGAAGAAATAAAAAAGGTTGAAGAATATATAGAACAGGTTCTCTATTATTCTAGGAGTAATAATGTCAGCAAGGATTATATCATTAAAGAGGTTTCTTTACCTGATCTTGTTAGAAGGGTAATTAAAAGAAATTCGAGAGACTTTATTAGCAAAGGTATTGCCCTCGATATTGAAGCGGTAGATGGCATGGTGTACAGTGACGCAAAGTGGCTGGAATTTATAGTGAATCAACTGATAGGAAATGCAACTAAGTATATTGCGGGACGTGACGGGAAAGTTACAATCAGTACGATTAGAAATGAAAACAACATCATACTTACTATAGAAGATAATGGTATCGGTATTATAGATAAGGATTTAAATAGAGTTTTTGAAAAAGGCTTTACAGGAGAGAATGGGCGAAAGTTTGGACAGTCTACTGGCATAGGTCTTTACTTGTGCAAAAAACTTTCGGAGCAGCTTGGTTTAGGTCTTACCTTAACTTCAAAAACAGGCGAAGGAACAAAGGTTAGAATTATCTTTCCACTGGGAAGTGTAAATTTACTGCGTTAAATTTAACGGATGTCCGACTTATTAGTCAGGCATCTTTTTTTATTTCCAATCTTGCAAAAATGTAACTTTAATAAAAGATAAACCGATATGTACCCCTCTGTAACCTTGTTATGATAATACCAAGAAGTGTACAGGAGGAATTAAAATGAATAAATTACTTATGGCAGTTTTAACTGTCGTTGCTTTATTGGTTGGGACTTTTTACGGGTATAACTACTACAATGGTCCAAAAATTGTTGATGGTGTTATTTCGGAGAATATCGATGAAAAGGGTAATCCAATAGATTATACGAATGAATTTTCACCTGGGGATACAGTATATTTCTCTGCAAAAGTAAACCGATTTTGGGTGAAAAAGGCAAAGGTCGTATGGTATAAAGATCGGGTTGCAACATCAAATAGAGTGCACGTTGAAGAAAATGTTGTTTTAAATGATGCGGGATATTTTAATGCAAAGCTATCGATTCCCGAAGGTCTTGAAGAAGGTCGCTACATGGTAACGATTTATAAAAAAGGTAACAAAATTAGAGAAACTACCGCTGAATTTTATGTGAAAAAGTAGAGGATTATATAATCAGGCTTGGAGGAAAAATAATGAACAGTATATTAAACGTTGAAAAAATTGAAAAATATTATGGATATAAAGGGAATGTAACAAAAGCAATCGACAATATTAGCTTTAAGGTAGACAAGGGGGAACTTGTAGGAATCATGGGTCCTTCAGGGAGTGGCAAGACGACCCTTTTAAATTGTATTTCTACTATTGATACGATTACGACGGGCCATATTAATATCAATAACAAAGATATTACAGTCCTTAAGCGAAAAGCTTTGGAAAATTTCAGACGTGATGAATTAGGTTTTATATTCCAGGATTTTAACCTGCTGGATACACTGACTGCCTACGAAAACATTGCGTTAGCACTTACTATACAAAATAGAGGGACTAGAGAAATTGATCGTTTGATTAAAAGTGTTGCTAAAAAACTTGAAATTTCTGAGCTATTAAACAACTACCCTTTCCAGTTGTCAGGAGGGCAAAAGCAACGAGTAGCATCGGCAAGAGCATTAGTTACAGAGCCTTCACTTATTTTGGCGGATGAACCAACAGGGGCTCTCGATTCTAAATCTGCCAGACTGCTTTTGGATACATTTGAAAAGCTGAACAAAGAATTTCAGTCTACAATACTTATGGTTACCCATGACGCCTTTACAGCCAGTTATGCCCACAGAATCCTGTTCATTAAAGATGGACGAATCTTTAATGAACTAATACGTGGAGAGGATACGAGAAAGGAATTCTTCAATAAGATTATTGAAGTTGTAACTTTACTTGGAGGTGATGCGGGTAATGTTTTATAAAATTGCGATAAACAATGTAAAAAGAAGCTTTCGGGATTACTCCATCTATTTTTTAACATTAACCATTGCCGTTTGTATATTTTACAGTTTCAATTCTTTTGAAGAGCAGACAGCCATGCTCGAAATGGGCAAAAGTACGTCGGAGTACATGTTAACCTTAAATAAATTAATAGCCGGAACATCCATATTTGTCTCCTTTATTCTCGGAGGGTTGATTACTTATGCCAACAATTTCTTAATCAAAAAAAGAAAAAAGGAATTGGGTATATATATGACCCTAGGAATGTCCAAAGGTAAGATTTCAAGAATCCTAATTTTTGAAACTTTATTAATCGGTCTCGTGTCCCTTGCAGTCGGAATTACACTTGGAATTATTGTCTCACAAGGCTTGTCGGTAATTACAGCCCAACTATTGGCCGTTGAGATGAGTCATTATAAATTTATTGTTTCAATTGGTGCAGTAATAAAATCTGCTGTGTATTTTGGAATAATTTATCTTCTAGTTATGATTTTCAATCAAGTGACAATTTCCAAATATAAATTGATCGACATGCTGAATGCAGCGAAGAAAAATGAAGTAGTAAAGCTAAAAAATGCATACGTCTCCATCTTTTTCTTTATTGTATCTTTAATTGTCCTGGCAATTGCATATGTATTAATTCTCAAAAATGGCTTGAATTCTGAAGGGTTTTTATTGATCGCATCTCTTTTGTTAGGTGTTTTTGGAACAATGTTGTTCTTTTTCAGCCTCTCTAATTTCATGATTCATATTGTACAAAAAAACAAGAAATTATATTTGAAGGATTTAAATATTTTTATTTTAAGACAGATAAACAACAAAATTAATACGAACTTTGTCTCAATGTCTGTAATATGTCTAATGCTATTTTTAACGATCACACTTTTATTTACTATGTTCAGTTTTAAAAGCACCAATGATAATATGGTGGCAGGAAATACTTCTTTTGATGCCTCATCAGTGCTCATTGCCAAAAATGAAAATCTAGAAGAAAACGCGAATGATATAGAGACATTTTTAGAAAAAATCGACTTCACATTTGAAGCGGATGAAAAACATACTTTTTTTAGTGAATATAAACTTACCCTTACTTTAGAAAACCTGTTATCAAATTACTTAAGTAAGCAGGAGCAGAAGGAATTTCAGGAGAGCTATATGTTGGGGGCTTTATCCGCTGTTAAAATATCGGATTATAATTCAATATTACAACTTAAAGGACAGAAGCCTAAGGAATTAAAGGACAATGAAGTTTTAGTTGTATCGAATTATGGTCGGATGAATCAGGCGTTGAATAAATTTATGGATAATGAAAACACCATAAACATAGAGGGCAAAGACTATGCCGTAAAAAATGATGCTCCTATTGAAGGGAATATTTTGACTACTGCCACAGCTTTGACCTACTTTTATCTCATCATTCCGGATAATTTTTCTGGAGAGTTACAATTAGATAAAACAGGTTATAATGTGATGTTTGAAGGCAGTGACCCTAAAAAGTCAGAGGAAAAGTTTACAAACCTATTTAGTAGTCTTTGGGAAGATAGTACTGTAGATGGCACTAATTATTTAGTTCTTGGGAACACAATAGATCAAGTAAATACAAGAGTACATGGTTTATCAGCTACAGTCGTTTTTCTTGGTATTTATTTAGGGCTCATCTTTCTAATATCGAGTGCAGCAGTAATGGCATTGCAACAATTATCTGATGCAAGTGATAGCTTCGAACGATATCAATCTTTACGTAGAATTGGCGTCACAGAAAAATTAATTAACAAAGCGATTTTAATTCAGAACCTGATTTATTTTGCGATACCTTTAGGATTGGCCATTATACATTCCATCGTCGGAATTAGTATGGTTAACGAAGTTTTCAAAGCTTTTAGCCAGGGGATTATAGGAAGCTCTATGTTAGTAATTATCTCTACGCTTCTTGTAATATACGGCGGATACTTTTATGCAACGTATGTTGGCTTTAAAAATATTGTGAAAAGTAGGAATTAGTGATAGTAACTAACTTAATTAAGTAAAGGTATGCAAAACAAAACGCATCTTCATTTGAGAGGATGCGTTTTGTTATGGAATTCAAATCGGCTAAAATCCAAACTTACTCAAAATAAACGAATATCCTTCAGCAAGTTCACGTAGCTGGTTGAAACGACCAGATGCACCAAAGTGACCGGCACCCATGTTTGTTTTTAAAACAAGGGTATTGTCATCTGTTTTTAATTCACGGAGACGGGCTACCCATTTGGCCGGCTCCCAATAACCGACGCGCGGGTCATTTAATCCTGTCGTGATATACATATGTGGGTAAGGCTTTGCTTCTACATTATCGTAAGGACTATAAGATTTCATGTAGAAGTAATCGTCTTCATTTTGCGAATTACCCCATTCATCCCACTCTAAAGTTGTTAATGGAATTGAATCATCAAGCATCGTTGTGACAATATCGACAAACGGTACTTCCGGAACGATATTTATCTTTCATCCAATAATATTCATCATGCCGAACGTCTCCATGCAGTTCAAACGTATGAGGTATTTGCTTTGCAATTAGTTTATTCATCTATAATTCTACCCCTTGATATAACACAATAACTTCAATAAATTTTTGGATAATCCTCTAAATAGCTACAATTTCCTTGTTTGCAGGAAGACTATAAACAAATTAAAAAGAATTTTGGAGATTTAAATACTTGATATTAATTTACTATTTCATAATGTTACATAATAAACTAAAATTTAGGTAATATATATATTTCCTGTACATAACTACCACGTCTCGACTTCCATTAACTTCAAAAGTTTTCACTTCTTAAGAATATTCTCCAAAGACCAAAATGCCAGAAAAGTAGTAATTAGAAAGGGGGCGGTTTATTTACCATGTTGGTTAATGTTTGTTCTAAAAAATTATATATAAAGGAAGGTAAAAAATGAGATTAAACCGGAGTTTACTTGTTATTTTTGTAAGCGTTATCACATTGTTTTCATTTGCTGTGCCCAATTTTTCTGCACATACGTCTATTCAATATGAATTAAGTGAAGTAAGAACCGTGGCAGGCAATCAGAATGCAGATCTGAAGAATGGGGATTTAATAAATGCAAGGTTCGATACTCCTTCGAAATTTGTAAAATTGCGTAATGGCAACATAGTAATTGCGGATACAAACAATCATGTTATTCGCCAGATAAACGATAAAAAAGTAATATCATTGGCTGGTTCACCATTTTTAATAGATGGAGATATAGCGTATCAAGGAAGTTTTCTGGATGGTAGAAATTTAGAAGCAGCATTTAATGAACCTGCCGGATTAGCTATTGCAAATGATGGAACTATTATTATTGCAGATTCTGCTAATCATGCAATCAGAAAAATTACTACAGATGGCAACGTAACAACAATTGCTGGTAATGGTGTATTGGGATTAGAAGATGGGGATGGGAAAAGTGCGCGTTTTAATTCACCTCATGATATTGCAATCGATTCAAAAGGTAATATTTATGTAGCGGATGCTTTAAATCATGTTATACGGAAAATCTCAAAAAACGGTAAGGTTAGTACCGTTACGAAGCCTTCCAAACGCATAGTAGAATACACACAAGGCTTACCGGATTTTGCTGGGGATTTTGCGGACGGTACTATTAAAGATGCATTGTTTAATGAGCCGAGCGCATTACTGATTGATCAAAAGGACAATTTATACGTTGCTGACCGCGGTAATCAACGTATACGTTATATTGATTTTAGTAAGAATACTGTTTCCACTGTAGCAGGTTCAGGCGATCTACTGACGGATGAGTATTATGTAGAGGGAGGAAATACTGATGGTCCTGCTACAAAAGCGCAATTTTCCTCACCTGAAGGGATGGCATTAATAGATAAATCAACATTACTAATTGCAGATCGAAAAAATCACACAATTAGGCAATTAAAAGATGGAATTGTCTCAACTATTACCGGTACTGCTGAACAATTTGGAAACAAAGATGGACTTTTACAATCGGCTTTATTTAACGAACCAGTGGATGTATTAGTGCAAGGTGACGGTACATTATTAATACTGGAGGCGGGGAATAACCAAATTCGGAAATTAGCTACCTACGATGCATTTTTATCACAAAAGTATTCAAAAAAAGCAGAAGTTTGGTTAAATGGGAAGTTGCTTGAGACAACTGTTGAATTTATTCAATCAGAACCTCTACTTCCTTTAAACACAATTGGAGAAGAATTAGATTTAGCTGTTAATTATGAAAAAAAATCCGGGGAAATTACTCTTTCAAATGAAAAGACAACATTTGTACTTTATGAAAATAAGAAGACTGCACAAAAAGAAGAATTAGGTAAGAAAGCAAGTTATCAATTAAATGTACCTGCAAAAGTAATTAATAATAAAGTTTATATTCCGGTTAGCTTTATATCCGAAAACCTAGAGCTACATGTTATTTGGGATGAATCATTAAAAAATCTCGTAATTAGAAGTTATACTTTTGATTAGAAGGAGTGATAATTTTGTATAAAGCAATAATAAGCTTTGTCGCAACTGTAATGTTTTTAACAGTCGCTTTCCTTCCAACTACAACATATGCTGCTGATACATCAAGAGGAGCGGAAATTAGTTCGTATATGGGGACAGTTGAAGTGAAAAAAGCAGGAGGAAAAAAATCAATCATCGCCTTTAAAAATATGAAATTGAATCAAGGTGATGAAATCATAACCGGTGCTGACTCCTCAGCTATTCTTCAATTCTCTAATAATGGTGAAAGCGATGATCAGTTAATATTAGAAGCCAATTCGACGATTGTGCTGTCCAAAGTATCAAATAAAGAGAGCACTGTAACGAAGGTGAAATTAAAGCGAGGCAAAGCGTGGGTAGATGTATCTTCAATTAATAATAATGAAGATGTGTTCCAACTAGAAACTCCTGAGGGAATCTTAAATGTACGGGGAACAAATTTCTTTGTAGGTGTCGATTCTAATACAGGCCAGTCAGTTTTAGGAATGTTTTCGGGAATAGTTAATTATAATGCTACAGTAGATAGATCCCAAGGGACAAATTATATTTACCCTGCTCAAATTGCTTTTTTAGATTCGCAAAATGAAGAGAATGTAGGGAACATGTCTAATCAGACTTTAGAAGAGATGCTGAAAGATTTATCATCAGAAGTAGCTCAAGCAATTGTGGCAAATTTAATTAAAATAAATGAAGAAAATGAAATGTTGATAGATAAAATGAATGAGCAACCAGTGGCAGGTTTAAGTCCTGACGCTTTAACGAATATAAATAGAATAGCATATGCATTATTAAACGAATTGTATAAAACAGGTAAGATTTCAGAAGATGCTTATAAACTTAAATCGGAGGAATTAAGTAATAGCGGTCCCACAGTTGGGGATATACCATCATCAGTGCTTCAATCATCCGATGCTGATAAGATTTTAGAATTGAACCGAAAGAAACGGGAAGAAAGATTAAATGAAAGTAATAATCAATTATCAAAATTAGAAGAACTGAAAAGACAACAAGAAGAGCTAAAGAAAAAAAATGAAGAATTGAAAAAAGAGCGGGAAGCAGAGGCTTTACAAAAATATAAAGAAAACTTATCTAAAGAAGAGCAAGAGAAATTGCTGAAACGGCAAGCTGATTTAGAGGCGGCAAGAAAAACACCGACACCAACACCAGACTCAGGATCTAGTCCAACACCGCCACCGAGTCCAACACCAGATCCAGAGCCGACACCAAACCCAGCACCAACACCAGATCCAGAGCCGACACCAAACCCAGCACCAGACCCAGCACCGACGCCAAATCCAGACCCAACACCAGATCCGGAGCCGTCACCAGGCCCAGACCCAACGCCTGACCCAAATGAGTGGTTCTATAATATTGAAAATCCACTCTATTTTAGGGTGACGGTTGATTCAGAAGAATTTTTATATGAAGGGGATGTTATTAGTCAAGGCAAAGATAATAAATTACTGTTTGAAACAACAGAAGTTATTAAATTCGGCAATGGAGATCGAGTAACATTTTTTATTTCCACTACTAATAGTGATTCATTAGAAATTAGAGGAGTTATATTGGAAAGTCATTATCCTTTCGAAGCTGGGGAACCAGATTACACCATTCCAATAGAAACAGTCGATTCAGATAATTTAACATTTAAAATCACTATAGATGAAAAAGATGGTTCAGGGCGAACTGTAGAGGTCACATTTAAAATCCTTGCTGAATTAAGGGAATATCAAAGTCCGGAAAATATTATTAATTACTTCAAAGAAAGTAAATAAGGCTAGTACGAATTATAGTGGGTATATAACCTCCTAGCGGTGAATTAGTTATGAATAAAGAACGGATTCCTTAATGGGGGTTCGTTCTTTTTGTTCAAAAAAAATAATTCGAAAGCCCTTTAAGTATTTTGCTAATTCATATTCTACTTTTGTTTTATTTCAATAATTTTTAAATACCTCCGATGGATACTCTAAGGCTTTTGGTTCAAAATAAACAAGAGAGGGTATAAATGAATTTGACCTTTAATGGGAAAATCCCGTTCAAAATAATAACCAGCTCAGTGAGGAGGTAAAAATGAATGTTCTAGATTGCATCGTTATAGGCGGTGGACCATCCGGGTTAAGTGCAAGTTTGATTTTGGGGAGAGCTAGAAGGAAAGTTGTGTTATTTGACGATGAAACAAACAGGAATACAATTACACAAGAATCACATGGATTTATTACTCGAGATGGGATAAAGCCACAAGAGTTTAAAGAAATAGGATTAAAAGAATTGGAAAAGTATCCATCGGTATCGTTTGTTAATGCAACAGTTAACGAAATAATTAAGGATAAAGGTAATGATAGATTTTCTGTAAAAGCGTCTAATGGTCAAGAATATGTTACAGAAAAGATTATTTTAGCTACAGGTATTCAAGAAGTATTTTCTATACAGGGGATAAGGGATTTTTACGGTAAAAGTTTATTTAGTTGTCCGTATTGCGATGGCTGGGAGCAAAGAGACAAGCCATTGGTTGTCATTGCAGAAAAAGAAAAGCATGCACTCCATCTTGCTAAAGTTATATATAATTGGTCGGAGGATTTAGTTGTTTTAACGAATGGGGTTTCACTCTCTCCAGAAGGTGCTGCAGAGTTACAAAGACGCAATATCAAAATAATATCTGACCCAATAAAGAATTTAATAGGAGTAGACGGTTATTTACAAAAAATTGAGTTTGATACAGGTGAAACGATTATGAGATCAGGCGGGTTTGTTGCGCCAATTTATTATCGCTCCAATGAGTTTGCCGAAAAACTTGGCTGTGAAATGGATGAAGACGGAAAAGTCAAAACGGATGGCGTTGGCAGAACAAGTGAAAAGAACATATATATTGCGGGAGAAACTGAAAGAAACAGGCCGTCCTCGTTAATGATTTCAGCTGCAAAGGGTAATAAAGCTGCAGTTTCCGTAAATACTGACCTTACGATGGAACGCTTTTAAATGTTTAAAAGATAAAAGGCGCTATCCAAAATACATTGGATAGCGCCTTATTTTTTATGGTTTTTATTATGGGTTAGTAGACCAAAGACCAGCATGTTTCAATACAACACGTGGATGAAGCTTTAATTGTGCAACCATTAAGTCAGCTAAATCTTCTGCTTGCATAACTTTTTCTGGGTTGCCGTCTGTTAAGTTCAGCTCAACCGCCATGTCAGTTGCAACCGTACTTGGTGTTAAAGTTGTAACGCGAATATTTTTCTTGCGTACTTCAAGCATTAACGACTCACTTAATCCGATTACTGCAGCCTTAGAAGCTGAGTATGCACTTGTAACCGGTGCACCTTTTTGACCAGCTGTAGATGAGATATTGATGATATCGCCTGTGTTGCGCTCAATCATTTCAGGTAATACTGCACGTGTTGTATAGTATACACCTTTTACGTTAACATCGATGATATTTGTCCATTCTTCAGGTGTTAAGTCCATGAAGCTGCCGAATTTTGAAATACCCGCATTATTTACTAAAATATCGATTGCTCCAAGCTCGCCGCGAATTGTATCAACCGCTTTAGTAATAGAGTCTAAATCTGCTACATTAGCAGAAGCAACTGCTACCTTTACATTATATTGTTTAAGTTCCTCTGCCACTTGCTGTAAATTTTCAAGTGAACGTCCCACAAGACCTACGTGAATTCCTTCTTTAGCAAAAGCGATTGCTGTTGCTTTTCCAATTCCACGCCCTGCTCCGGTGATTAATGCCACTTTTCCTGTAATTGTTTGCATTTTTTTTGCTCCTTTAAATAAGATTGATTTATTATAGCGAAATAAAGAAATCGAAATCCTCAAACTAGATCGTGCTTTTTCACCAAAAATAAATCAAGTATTATTCTAAAACTAACTTTATTCTACTCATGGTTTTTCGTATTGTAAAGGATACGAGCATGCTAATTTTCTTCTTTCTTCCAAGGAGGATTGGTATGGTGGGAAAAATTATTATATATTTTAGAAACTGTATATGGAATAAAAAATGATAGGAAGGTACAAAGCATAGTAGGTATATCAGTAAAATGTTCCATAAGACTATTCCACAAAAAAATTCCACCTTTAGTGTGATTTTATAATGTTGCCTGGCTTTTCGATAGTTGCGTTGACATCAACTTGTATATCACTCTTTATGAAATAATGCTGACCCTCTTCCCATTCCTCTTTAATGGATTTCCAAAGCGGATAATGCTTTTCATATAAATAAGTGTTTAATCCGATAACGTCTGTATATAACTCATTCTGTAAAATAGAGATGGTATGTTCCGTTATTTCTTTAATTTCTTTTTCTAAAGTACTTTTTAGCTTTTGATAATTTTCTTCCTTCATAACGTCAAGATGGCCATATTGTTCAGCGACTCCGCTAGCAACATCGATTTTAATATCGAATTGTAATGGCATTTTCTTATCTTTCAGTGATATTTTACTTTGAATGTTTAAGATTTCAAAGGTGACATCGTGATCATCAAGTTTTGTATTAATCGTCCCTGTCTGATTTTTGGATTGAATAAAGTTTACTCCTTTTGCTTCATCTCCGATTAAATTACCAACAACTTTATTCTTAATACCGCTGTATACCGAAACCCCATCATAATTAACTGTCGTTGTATTTACCTGACTAATAAAAGGAATAATAAAACTTCGATTCATTAACAAATAGGATTGAACATTTCCCACAGTTAAAGGTTGGGCAATATCTAAAGTCGACTTGTTTTCCAAAACTTTGGATAAATATTTACTTGGTATTTTCTCGTTTTCAGGAAGAATTGATAAATAATCGCTGGATTGATCCTCCGTAATGGCGATTTTCACGCTCCGTAACATTTCTTTTTCTCGAAGGAAAATATCCATCAGATCAGCAAATAAATATTCTTCTTTTGCAAGGGCTTCCGAAAAGAGGACAATATTTAAATGTGTCACGTTTGTCCTACTTCCAGCCTGTTTTATCATATCGCGGTTCATTTCAATAATGGTGTCTCCAGTTTGTGATAGGTTACGAAATGAAGTGGCGTTTGAATTGTTAGTGTTTTGTTGTGAGCTAAAGGTAGAAGGATTTAAAAGCTGTTGTGTTAATTTGAATTTATTATTATCATTTTGTTCATAATCCTCATCTTTTTCATAATTTAAAACTCTTTCATCGGTTTGTAATGAAGATTCATTTTGATTTTGTTTTATGCGTTCTTGCCCTGATGAAGGTTGATTACTTTGCTGCTGTTGACCTTGGGAGTCCCTCTCAGCCGCACTTTCTTCTGAAGGAGCTGGTTTATTATTATCTTTATTAGTAGCTAGGTCTATCGCAATCCCTGTTACAAAACTTCTATCTTCTACTTCAAGATTATCCCAGCAACCGGCTGTAAGTGGGAGACAACAAATTAAAAATATAAGTTTTTTATAAGGAATCATGGGTTCTCCTACCTCTTATTAATAGCATAGTTCCTAGTAGAAATATGACGAATACAATATAAACTATCTCTAAATAGGCCATATATTTTGCGATGTTATTAATTTGAATAAAGTTTTTAGGTAGCATGGCTAAAAAGAAAATGATGGGTGACAAAATAAAGATAATCGATTGCTTGGCTAATTTAGGAATTAACTGGTTAATGAGCATTACTGCAATATCAAATGCCATTAAGCAGGTTGTAAATACAATAATTGTCCAGATGATAAATAAAATAGAATCAAAGCGTTCGAAGAAAATCCCTGGAATCGATATAATTTTTGAAAGCTCGAATACAGGATAATAAAGATTTTTGACCGTTGCATTCCCAAAGACGCCAACACAAATAATAAAAATAATGATATAAAAGGTAAATGGAAATAAAATTCCTAAAACAGTCATTTTAGCTGCTTTTTCAGGTTTTTTTATAAGAGAAATATAAAATAATACGATACCAAATCCTAGAAATGCGTTCAAACTGGATATTGTTCCAGACTGAAGTCCTTTAAAATCGGTTTGAAACACAGGAAGTAAATTTTCAAGCTTAATAGCCCACATCGGTGCAATAATTAATAAAGTTAATCCGCCGACAACAAAAGGGAAAAAGAGAATATTTAATTTGAAAATGGCCATCTTCGAGCCAGATACTGCATATATAACGACAAGGATAAACGCTAAACAGACAACTTCCAATGGGGTACGATCAAAAAAGTACTCCTGAGACAGGGTAGCCATTTCCCTCATTTGAAAGGAAGAGATAATAATATATTGAAAAACAAAAATAAAGCATAGTATGACTGCCACTGGCTTTGATACTAAATAGGAGGCAAAAGAGAGAAAGGGTTCATTTGGGAAGGATACGGCTATTTTTGCTAAAATCCATCCTAAAAGAAGCGCGATCAACCCTCCGAATAAAATTGCTATCCAGCCATCAGAAGATACAGTATGTTCGGTTATATACCGAGGCAAAAATAAAATTGTAATACTAATCGTATTCGAAGCAACAGCAAACATAATGTCTTTATCTTGAATCGATTCATTGTTTTTATAAAGTTTCATTACTTCACTGATCCTCCGTCTTTCTTTTTCTTATTCGATTTCAGGAATGGCTGAAATGAGCGTTTTGACAATACTGTAATCGGAGCCCTTACGACAATATTTTCAAGGGTCCATAAGTTGCCGGGAGAAAAGGATTGTGTATATGGAACACCAATACTTTTTAAGTTGGCAAGATGAACATAAATCATAATAAACACTAAAATAATTCCGTATAGCCCTAAAATTGCCGCAGCAAATATAGTAGCGAGGCGAACTATTCGCAAGCCAATCGCAAAGCTGTAATTGGGTATGGTGAATGCGCAAATGGCCGTTAAAGAAATAACTATAACCATGATGGGGGTTACAATACCCGCCATAACGGCAAGTTGACCAATAACTATACCGCCTACAATCCCAATTGTCTGACTGATTTTATAGGGGAGTCTTGTTCCAGCCTCCTGCAATACTTCATAAAAAAAGACGAGGATTAAAGCTTCAATTAAGGACGGAAATGGAATCCCTTCCCTAGCTGCCGTTATTGTAAATAATAGCTGAGCCGGAATTAATTCTGGATGGTATGAAATTAATGCAACATATAGGGCTGGTAAAAATATAGTCATGTAGAAAGAGAATAAGCGCAATAATCGAAGTAATGAACTTATTAACCAACGTTGGTTATAGTCTTCTATTGACTTTAATGAATCCCCGAAAGTGATAGGCATTAAAAGAGCAAAGGGTGACCCTTCAACAATAATGGCTATTTTACCTTTCAATATATTGAAAGCCACCCTATCCGGTCTTTCTGTATCTAAAATTTGTGGAAAGGGTGACAGAAGATTATCTTCAATCCACTGTTCAATAAATCCAGAATCCGGTGCGAAATCAATATCAATTGTTTTAACGCGACGCAAAACTTCCTGTAAAAGATCTTCTCTTACAACCCCATCAATATAACAAATGGCAATTTTCTGGTTGGAATGTGTGCCAACTTCCATCATATCGACTCGAAGATTGGGATCTTTGATTTCCTGGCGAATGAGCGAGAGGTTAATTTTAAAATTCTCTATAAACCCTACTCGGGACCCTCGAATAACTGATTCAGATTGCGGCTCTTCAAGGGCACGATATTCCATTCCGCTCGTTCCGATAAGAGCGGCTTCACTTACACCTTCCAGTAAGAAAACTGTATCGCCGGCTAAAAGCGTTTTAATTACCTGCTTCATTTCCTTCGATCTGTTGATTTCAGCAATGGCGATTATTTCTTCATAGACATGATCAAACAAATTCGAGTGAATATGTTTTCTGTTTAATTCAAGAACTCTTAATATATTTTTATTTAATAAATCCTCGTTTATAAGCCCTTTTATATAAATTAAAGCAAAAGGATGGTTCAACCGGCCAATTCTGCTTTTTCGGATAATAAGATCTGAAGAATTTCCAAGTATTTTTTTTATTACTGTAATATTTTCATCTAATTGGCCATCGAGATATAGGGGATTATTGTATTTTTCATTTGAAGATTGGACCATTTTCTTAACTCCTGTTCAAATGATGTAATAAGTTTATTGTTTTATTTTTTCCAAATAATATGCAATTCATACTTTAATTCGATGTGTTATTGAATCTTTAAAATGTGGGTGTAGCTTAGATTGAGTGAGCAATCTAAATGTATGAATTTGACATTCAACATACCTGTTGATAATATGGAGGAACAAACAAAATAGCATATATTGCGGGGGGACTCTTTTGAGTTGAGAAGGTTAAAACCTGACTCTTTGAACCTGTCAGTTAACACTGGTGTAGGGAAGCGATTCATTATATTTTTAAGCAATAATTTGAATTGTGCTTTCCCAATTTTATTTAAATGGGAGAGCACTTTTTTATTTTCGCATGCTTAAGTGAATTCATATCGAAAGCCTCTGTCCTGTGATTCTATTTGTTCGTATTCAGAATGTTAATAGAAAGGTGTTTGGTAAATGGGTATTAAACAGGAGATTCAAAGTGAAATAATTCAGGCAGTTGAAACGGTAAAACAGATAAATCCGATGGCAGGTTCTATTACGAACTCTGTAACCATTAATCTAGTGGCAAACGCTCAGCTTGCTGTTGGCGGATCTGCAGCTATGGTATATTTGCCGGATGAAGCGGAGTTTTTGGCAAAAACCGGAGGAGCTACATATGTCAACGTTGGTACACTTCTACCGATTTATGAAAAGACATTACCCCATGTAGCAAAAGTATTGCATGAAGCAGGAAAGCCATGGGTGTTAGATCCCGTTGCTGTTGGTATTGGCTCCCTAAGGACACAACTTTTAAAACAATTTAAAGTATTTAAACCGACAATTATTAGAGGTAACGCCTCAGAAATTATCGCATTAGCAGGTTTATGGGAATTAGATGGGGGGACAGATGAATCAAATGTGCGCGGTGTTGATTCTACTGATTCCGTACATGCGGCTAAAAAAGCAGCAATTGCTCTTGCAAAGTGGACAGGGGGTGCGGTTGCTGTCTCAGGGGAAACCGATTTAATAACAGATGGATCTATTATAGCTATCTCTTATGGAGGGTCATATTTTATGGAAAAAATCACGGGTGCAGGTTGCTCGTTAGGTGGAGTTGCAGCTGTGTATGCAGCGGCAGCTAATCCATTTATTGCAGCACTTACTGCCTCTGCTGTGTACAACTTAGCGGGAAAAAGAGCTGAACTTAAAGTAGATGGTCCCGGAAGTTTTCAAGTACAATTTTTAGATGAATTATATAAAGCGACAGCTGAAGAGATTGCAAACAACCCATTTGATTTGGAGGAGGTTTAAATCGTGAATACATTAGTAGCAGTTGCAATTGCGCCTTTTGGTGTAGGAGATGAATTATCTCAGGAAATAGCCGAGGTAGTGAAAGTTATCCGAGATTCAGGACTACCTAATCACACTACAGCCATGTTTACAGAAATTGAAGGCGAATGGGATGAAGTAATGAAAGTAGTAAAAGAAGCGACATTTATCCTTGCCGAAAAAGGAATTCGAACGGAAGTGGTGTTGAAAGCTGATATCCGTCCGGGATACACAAATACAATCAATACAAAAGTAAATAAAGTGAATGATATTTTAGGAGGATAATATGAGAAACATTAAGAACCTTGATATTTCAGCATATTTAGTTATAGGTCCCGAAAATACAAAAGGACGTCCAGTTGTATCAATTATTAAAGATGCAGTAGAGGCAGGATTCACTTGCATCCAAATACGCTCAAAAGTCGCTTCTGCCAGAGAATTAATTCAATTAACACGTCAAGCAGCAGATGTCATTGAAGAGACTGGAAAATCCCAGGAAGTGACACTGCTTGTAAATGACCGTCTAGATGTTGTTTTAGCTGCTAGATCGCAAGGGATTAAAGTTGACGGCATTCATGTAGGACAAACAGATATACCGGTGAACGTTTGTCGTGAATATTTAGGGGGAGATCTTATTATCGGTTTATCTGCTCGAGTTGATCAATTATTTGACTATATTAAGACAGAGGATGTCTCTCAACTTGATTATTTTGGCGTAGGGCCGTTACATGAGACCTCAACAAAACCTGATTGCGGAATTGGGGAAGACGGAAAAGTGATTACGAGAAGTATTGACGATATTGCGAAAGTTGCTGAGCTTAGTTCAATTCCCGTAGTCGTAGGCGGGGGTGTAAAGCTCGCGGATATTCCGACCCTAGCACAAACTGGAGCACACGGTTTCTTTGTAGTATCTGCTGTCACGGAGGCCGATAATCCAAAACAAGAAGCAACAAATTTAGTGAACACCTGGAACAATTATAAATCCAAATTAATATAAAACATCAGATTAAGGAGAGTACGCAATGACTGCTTCCCTTGAGGACGTATATAAGAATTCCTTCTTACATCCAACTTTAATAATCCCAAGCTATTGCCATCACAATTATTCTCTTACTCTTATTCCCCTACTATTTGGTTATTACAGGTCCAACCAATCAATTTGTAATTTCATACACTGCATTATATAGCTTATTGTCGCTAGGAATGCACAACCTTCATATCAGCATAATAAAAGTCGTTTATCATACAATTTGGTACAGGGCATTCCTTACTAATGAATAGTAGGTGGAGAAAATTGATGAATCTTAACAACCCAAATGGCAGCGATAATAAAGAGGAACATAGGACCTCTATGGATAAATGGAATAAATTGATGTTCCGCAGCAAAAATGAGAAACGGTATGTCTCGAATAGCAATAATAAAAGTAGTAGCTCTAGTGAAACAAATATTACGGCGGTAGCAGGAAACTGGATTGTGGCTATCGGAACAATTGTATCGGCAATTGGGAGTACACCTTCAACCTTTTTTACTCAGCAAACACTGACAGACTTCAATGTAATCGGAAATATTCTGCAAGCCGGCGGAAGCGCAATTGTAGTGGAGACAGAAAACGCGGTATTAGATGTGGTTGGTGGTCAACTTTCAGCTATAGGAAATTTGGCTGTCGTAGCAGGGATACTGTCAGAGAACGAACAATCAAGTCAACTGTTACAAAAGCAAGGTACACTACTTCAAGTAGTAGGGGTAGGAATTACGATTAATACGGAAGGGGAACTGACACTCCTACAGACTATAGCAAATACAGGAAATATCATTCAGTTAATAGGCAATGTAATAGAAGTTTTTGCTGATACTAATACAAGTGAAGGGGAAGTAATGAATGCAGTTGGTGCTTGGATACAAACGGTCGGAGCAGTTATTACAGCATTGGCCTCCGATTAAGCTATAAAAGACTATCGAGTTAATTTTCTGAAAATTAACTGAATAATTTAACCTCTTAGTGTATATTTAAATTAAATAAAAAGTAAATACATTGAATGGGTATGTAATTCGGAAGGGGTATACAATGAAAAGGATTATTTTATCGACTGAGAGTGGAGCGGATTTACCGAAAGACCTGGTTGAAAAACATCAAATTCAAGTAGTACCGATGCATGTCATTATGGAGGGAAAAGATTATTTAGATGGTCAGTTATCTGTAGAGGAAGTTTTTGATTATCATAGCCGTACGAAAAAAATTCCTTCCACAGCAGCAACAAATGTACATGAATATGAGGATTTATTTACTAAAATTAGAACGGAATTTCCTGACAGCATCATTATTCATATTGGGTATACGTCTAAAGCTTCTGCATCATTTCAAAGTGCGTTAATTGCAGCGGAGAATTTTGAAAATCTTTTTCTTATCGATACGTTAAATGTGACAGGCGGCTTAGCTGCCATCGTGATGTACGCAGCTACTTTGCTTGAGGAGGAACCTTCTATTGAACCTGTACGTTTAATAGAAAAAGTAGAATCCATTGTTCCTAAAGCAAGACTGGCCTTTCTGCCGGGGAGTTTGGATTTTCTGAAAGCTGGTGGACGGGTAAGTAACCTAGCGTATATTGGCGGAGCCTTACTAAAAATAAAGCCATGCATTGAATTAAAGGAAGGAAAGCTTGTTTCAACAAGGAAATATCGAGGGAAAATGAGTATTGTTGCTGAAAAACTTTTACGAGACTACTTAGATGAATATGATATTGATAGAAAACAGCTGTATTTAATTTACTCAGTCGGTCTTGATGAAAGTATTAAAAGGCAGATGGAGGAAATCGCGAAGGAAACAGGCTTTGAAAATGTAACATGGATGCAAGCTGGAGCAATGATCTCTACTCATGCCGGACCAGGAGGCTTTGGAATAGCAGGGCTTGAAAAATAAAAAACGGGTTGTTAACGCTTGCTAGGTAATTTAGGAGTTGATGCGTTATGGAGAGAATAGTTTGGTTATCAGCTTTAACTTATTTTTTATTAGTTGCTTCTTTTACTTTTAGCTATTATGTGAGCAAAGGTCGTTCGAAAATGGTTGTCATTGTAATAGGTGTTGGAGCTTTGGCACTTTTATCGTGGTCGTTAATTGATAATGCAGTAATGGACTATCAGGATGCGAATATTGGATTGGGGCTTGTTCTTTACCTTATATGGATAATTACATTCTTTTCATTTTTGTTCGCTATTTTTACCTTCTTTTTCTCGAAAAAAGGAAAGTAATATTATATCTTACCAATATAATAAATTATAAAGGCAGTGCTAAAAGTACGATTAAACTTTTAGCACTGCCTTTCCTGTAACCGTTTACTTTTTAGGAGAGACTAAAGTTTCAAGAGCGATTTATGTTGGAAAGGGCATTTGCCTTTTATCGGTACAATATCATCACCAATAAATGATTGTTTCCACTCATTATGTGTCGGGTCACCATAGTGACCAATATCGGGATGTTTAGGAAGCTGATCCCATACCTCTACACGTTTCCGAACTTTTTCCCGAGACATGATCCCGCCTTTTTCAGTTCCTTCTAACCCTTCGAAAATTTTCCGAGGTTGAAATCCAAGAACCATTGCATTTCCTAAATGACGTGTTTTCCGCTTTTTATACGCAGGTGCATTTCCAAATACAAAAATTGGCTCTCCGGCAAAATGAAAATCCCATAAGTAATGTTCAGGGTCACGAGGACTGTCTATTGGCCATTCCACTTTATCTTCTTTATGCAAGTATTGTAGTATATCCCAAAATTGCTTTCGGTAATCTTCAAGAGAGCCCTCTTGCTCAAATGGTTCTACAAAGACGAAAAGTCCATGTCTCTTGTAGTTTGGCATCTTAAATAAATTAAGGAAGTGTTCTACTGCAGAAGGTAGATTGCTCCAGTCATCCTGATTAATATAGGCATAGCGAAGCTCACCTTTGAGCTCACCACTCATACCGAAAAAACATGGAAACGTTTTATCTGTTACCGTGTTATGAAAGGTTTCGTATTCTTTATAAAGCCAATTTGGCAAGTCGGTTCTTGTTTGAAAATCTTCCTTTGTTAATAAAGTATGCCCTTTCGTAATCATACAAACCCCTCCATTATCATTATCCAATTATTATTATATAGCCAATCATTACCCCTTCCTAAATTTCTTGAAACAATGGTACCTGAATAGATTAAAAATTCAGAAATGTTTACTGAATGTAAATCAAGGAAATGAAAATAAATAAGAGAGAGTTGAATTAAGAATCTGGAGGATGCCTTAATGGGTGATACAATTACAAAACATGATCAAATAAATTGTAAAAA
Source organism: Solibacillus ferritrahens (assembly GCF_037027585.1). Lineage (NCBI taxonomy): Bacteria > Bacillati > Bacillota > Bacilli > Caryophanales > Caryophanaceae > Solibacillus > Solibacillus ferritrahens. The sequence goes on from NZ_JAXCLE010000005.1 coordinate 118,081, forward strand.
TGAATATGGAACATTAAAAAAAGTAGTTTTATGTGAACCGCAATATATGGAGATTAGAGAAGTGATTAATAATGTCCAAAAGCAATATAAACATGAGAATATTGACCAGGAACTTGCTATTGCACAACATCGGAATTTTGAACAAACATTAAGAAGTGCGGGTGTGGAAGTGATTAAACTAAAACCTAGTAAAGATCACCCTGAGCAAGTCTTTACACGAGATATTGGCTTTACATTAGGAAATCGTTTATTTATTTCAGAAATGGCGAATCCGATTCGTCAAGGTGAAGAGGAAGTATTAGCCCATTGGATGCATAAACATAATATTGCATATAAAAAGCTCTCAACTCATTCCATAGAAGGGGGAGATGTCATTGTCGACGGACAACGTGTCTTCATTGGAATCAGTCACCGTACATGTAAAAGTGCAATTCAATCTTTACAGAAAGAATTACCTGAATTTAAAATACTGCCAATTCAATTCAACCCAAAATATTTACATTTAGATTGTGTATTCAATATTCTTTCCTCAGAAGAAGCATTAATATATCCAGATGCGTTCGATCTGAAAACTGTAGAATTTTTAGCGAGTATGTACAATTTAATCGAAGTAAGTGAAAGCGAACAGTTTACAATGGGCACAAATGTATTATCTATTGGTCAGAAGCGGGTATTGAGTTTACCAATGAATCGTGATGTTAATTATCAGATGAGACAGCATGGGTATGAAGTATTGGAAGTAGATTTTTCAGAAATCATCAAGTCAGGCGGCTCATTCCGATGTTGTTCAATGCCTATTGTCCGGCTTTAAGAGGTAATAAAAATAATGTAATTGGCTCCTCGTTTCGTAATATATGTCATTTGTTCATTACTCATTCTTTATACGAACGAATCCTTGTTAAAGGGTTCGTTTTTTCTTTTTGCAAAAAAAGGTGGACCGCTTTGTAATGAGGATTACGAAGACATAACCAAAATCAAAAGCAGCCGATTTTAAGACCGGCTGCTTTAGCGTTACGTGAAATATTCAAGTTTCGCATTAGGAAAGAAATTTTCCATATAACTGTATAACTGCTCTTTCATTTCATCTTCTTCGTCTTTTTGATAAATATATTTACCGATTCCATACTTACCCCACTTAACTCGTCTTGTAGATTCATCCAGCTGTAATTTAGTTTTTGGATAATTTTTCTCAATGACATTTTTTGCTTTCTTAGTAAATCGGTGCTGAATGAATTCAAACGTTATATCATCACGAGCGTCTTTAGGTAATTCTGCATCAAGACGCTCAAACATATGATAGTATCCCTCTTGCCATCCTTCATGAAGATAAATTGGGGCGACGATAAAACCAAGCGGATAACCAGCCCTTGCTACTTTCCCAGCTGCTTCTATACGCTTTGCTAGGGGGGAAGTACCCGGTTCGAAATTCTTAATGACATAGTCGGCATTAATGCTAAATCGGAATCTTGTATGCCCGTTATGCTTAGCATCAAGCAAATGATCAACATGATGAAATTTAGTCACAAATCGTAATCTGCCTAATTCCGTCCGACCAAAATGTTCAATAGCTTTTTTTAATGAGTGGGTTAAGTGATCGATCCCTACAATATCAGAGGTACAAGCAGCTTCAAAACGCGTAATCTCAGGAGCGCGTTCTTCTATATAATGATCAGCGGCTTCAAATATTTCATCGACATTCACATATATCCGAATATACGGTTTACTCCCCATAGTCGTTTGCAAATAGCAGTAATGACAATGTCCCATACACCCGGTTGCAAGAGGGATGGCATATTCTGCGGATGGTTTCGATGTGTCAAACTTCAATGTCTTACGAATGCCTACAACGAGTGTGGATTTTGCAATACGATACTTCTGTAAATCATTGTCTCCAGGAAGATCGCGTATCTGATTATGGGAAGTGGTATAGCGAATTTCAATACCTAACCCTTCAAATTTTTCTTTCAGCTCTTTTCCAAGTGGATAATCTAAAGCATTCGGTTCAAAATAAACTAGCTGAGGCATAAACGGTTTATCCATGATTATCCTCAATAATGATAATCTGCATAAAGTTATAGAAACACATTGCGTTGTTAAGCTTAAGCACCTTATCACCTTCTTTTCTTTTTGGGATTAGTTTGTCTAAAGGACGAGGAATTATAATGGAAAATATTACAGTCCTTTTATAATTCAAAACCCGAAAAGGTGAAGGTAGTATAGGTATTGAGTTATAAATCTTCTTTTTGCTTTAGAAAATCAATGACTACTTCAACATACTCTTTTTTAGGATAAGTAAAATATAATTCGCTCGCTGCGCGGATTGAATCACCAAAAAAGAATCGTTCATATTGCATTTGCCTCGTACCAAATGAGCTCATTGTTAAATCCCAAGCTAAACGAAATATTTTTACACGATCCTCTGCTGTTTTAGTAGCTCCTTGAAGATATTGGTCTAAATCTGCTCTTATATCGGAATGGAATGCCTTTTTCGTAGGTAAGGTAATCATACCGCTTGCGCCTATAAGCTGAATTATTTCGATGTAGCGAGGGTACAGTTTTGAAAAAATATTACCGGCAACTTTCAATGGGAAAATAGCCGGGCGTAAATAGCCCCACTTATCTAATACTGCATTATTCTCCGATTTTTCCAGAAGTGCTTTCATCGTTTCTAACCCAACGATGATTTCTGACAGCTTTTCATGAATATGCTGATATTCGCGGACATTAATCGTATCTACAAGAAGCTCCGCAATACCTAAAATAAATTCTGTTTTCACAATCTGCCTTATCGTCACCTGATATTTAGCGAAGTGATGAAACGAACTTTCCATAAGGAACTTACCGGCAATTTCAAAGTTATTGTAAAAAAATATGCGCTCCCACGGAACTAATACATTATCAAAAACTATAATGGAATCTATCTCTTCATACCTTGAGCTAAGAGGATGATCAAAGTGGGAGTCCCCTCCTATAAAGGTATCTCTGCATATAAATTTTACGCCTTTCGTATTGGAGGGGATGGCAAAAGCAAAAGCTTCATCTTCTGCGAATACAGCTTTACCACCTCCAAATACTAGCACTTCATCTGTTAAACCACCTTGTGTAGCCAATAGCCGTGCACCCTTTATCACAAGACCATGTTCATTTTCTTCAATTATCTTCGCGGAAATAGGTTCATTTGTACGTTCGAAATAATTTTGAGAGCGATTAACTTGCGGTGTAATAAAAGTATGAGTGAGTGATAAATCATTTTCTCTTACTAATTCAAAAAATGCCTCAACATTTTCAGGGAAACAGTTTTCCTGTCCCTTCAATATTTCCGCTGAAGAGGCAAAGCTCATTAAAACGGAGTTCAAATAGTCGGGGCTTCTTCCTAAAATACCATAAGTATGTCTCGCCCAATGTTCAATCATCTTCCGCCTTTTCACTAAATCCTCTTTCGTTTTTGGTTGCAAAAAAGAAAGTCCAATAGGTTCTCCTGATTTTGGTGAAATATAGGTCATTTCATCTTTTATTTTAGGATTATGCTGTAGGTCATAAAGAGAAGCTTTCGTTTTAATAAGACCTTTGAAAGCGGGGTGTTCAGAAAGTAACCCTTCAACCTTTTCCCCATCAAACCAAACTTCATTATTTAATTGATTCAGTCGATTAATATAAAATTCTCCAGTTATAGCACCCATGTATTCACTCCTTAAATTTCATGGAAATATAGAGCTAGGTCACTCGCTGTAAAGCAACAAATCAAAATTCTTTATATACGCAACATATGTCAATGATGTAAATGGTGTCACTATAGTACGTAAACAGGCTATATATTATAAAAACAGATGGACTTAGAAGTGCTTGCAGCTACCTCTAAGTCCATCTGTTTTAACGGGTATTTTTTTGTTTAGTTATAACTTGAATTTTGAAACAGAGTCCGATAAATTTTCGACTTGTTCATTTAAATGAGTAGCATGAATTGTTACTTCGGTAGTGGCTGATGTTTGTTCTTCAATCGAACTTGCAATTTCTTGTGTTTCAGCTGTTACCTCTGTAGTCATTTCATGGACTACTAACATTGATGAGAGCACAACATTTTTTTGCTGTTGCATTGTCGACACATTATCCATCGTTCTAGTAATAGATTCTTTCATATTTTCCAAAGTATCGGATAGCTGTTTAATTGCATTATTCACAGTATCAACGGCTACCTTTTGATTGTCACTAATATCATTTGTTTGCTGCATTACTTGAACGAGTTGCTCTGTATCTTCCAAAATACTTTTAATAATTTCCTGAATGTTCGTAGTAGCTGCTTTGGAATTCTCAGCTAATTTTCTTACCTCATCTGCTACGACAGCAAAGCCTTTACCGTGTTCGCCTGCTCTAGCTGCTTCGATAGATGCATTTAATGCAAGTAAGTTCGTTTGTTCTGTAATTTGGGCAATCAATTTTGTCACTTGAGAAATAGACTTTGTTTTATCATCCAGGTTGGTTGCTACAATGGTTACTTCCTGAAATGCTCTTTCTAAATTTGTATATGTTTCTTCTAATTGATCAACTTTATCAATAGTTGTATGTGCTTCAATGAGCGCTTCGGTTGCATCATCTGCCATTTGTTGAGATTGTAATTCAATAGTCTCAATACCGTCTGCTAATACTTGGAGAGCATTAGAACCATCCTGCATTTTTTCAGCCTGATTACTACTATTCATAGCGATTTCTTCAATACTAGTAGAAACATTATTTAATGCTTGTTCATTTTCTTTAGCGATAATTGCTAAACTATTAGACGAATTTCGAATTGCATTTGTATTTTCATTAACTTGAAGAACTAAACGATGAACTCCATCTAGCATCTGGTTATAATGGTTTGCTAAATCAGCAATTTCATCATTTGAATTCGTTTCAAAACGAGTAATAAAGTCGCCTTTTGCTGTTCTTTCAAATACTTTTTTTAAATTACTAAAAATCAGGATTAGTTTAATTGACATGAAATAAGCGATTAAACAACCAATTACTAATCCAATAATGAGTGATATCCAACCGTTAATTGTAAATTCCTTTAATTTTTCGGCAAAATTACCTTTATCTATAACAGAAACAATCTTCCAATTGTTTTTTTCTATTGTCTGTATTTCTCCCGAATAATCCATACCATCCCAGTTAAATTGTTCAATTTGATTATTCGTATTTGAATCATTTAAAAGCCAACTGAATTCTGTAGCTAATTCATCAGGTTTTAATAAATCCGAAACACCCTCAACTTTGCCGGAATTATCAGCGTTAATATTTTTTCCGTCACCATCTTCAATAAATGAAGAAACAATTAGACCATTTGGATCAACAATCATTAATTTGGAAGATGTATCTGTTTCAATACTTTCGCGTATTGAACCAATCGTTGAGAAGTCAATATCAAAGCCGACTGCGCCAACTAGCTCACCATTATTAAATACGGGAGCAATAACGGAAGTCATTAATTTATTTACACCAGTATCCAAATAAATATCCATCCATTGTAAATTAGGATTACTATTTAATTTCGCGAATGTTTGAGAATCGCGAACATCCCAATCGTATGTAATCTCTGGTGTCACATGTAATTTGCCAGTATTAAAATCCATGAAATACACGGCTAAATAATCATTATTTTGTTCATGAAGTGTTTTTGTTATTTTGTCTATTTGAGTATAATCTTTTTCCTCATTCGTTAAGATTGCCTCTATTACCTGACTTAATTGTAAAACAGCAGATTCATAATTCAATAAGCCTAATGAAACCTGATTAACTGCATTTTTAGCACTGTCAGCAGAGGTTTGACGATTTTCATCTTCTAGAATGTTACGCACGTTCCACTGACTAAAAATTACAGTTACGCCGACTGCTAACACAATGGCGCATGAGATATAAATCATCCACTTCACTTTTAAAGTCAAATTCTTAAAAAAGTTCACTTGTTTCACATCTTTCTTTTATCTAAATATTTACTTTTGCACCGAAAAGTAGAAAGGTAATCTGGATAAAAGTATATATATGTATAGGACTTATGTCTATAGAAAAATATTATATTGGGGGCAATTTGCATTATAGTTACAATTTTCTAAATAATATTACTATTTAGTGGGTATATTTATAAAAAAAACTAATAACTAATTAGAAATGGTCGAAAAATGGTTTTTGACAGTTGCAAATGTTATTGGAGGATAAATAAAAAAAGTACAATTGTCTATATATATATATAGTAAATATAAGGATTGGTGGAGGTTTTTAAAGCGAAAATTTTTAAAAATAAAAGCCTTGTTTGAAATAAATATTTCATTTTAACCTAACTTAAAATGTATTGTCAACAAAAAAATTGTATTTTTGTTTAAGAAATGTTATAATAGACTTACAATTGTGGTATTTCGAATTCTGCTGTAAATGCAGAAAGAATTTGGAATACGTTTTTTAATAGTCTTTTTCAAAATTAAGGTAAAAATTCAAACAATTGTGTGAGGTTTATTAGGAGTTATTTAATTTAATAATAAATTTACCTGTAAAAATGTGAAGGAGGACTATAATAATGAATCTAATTAATAAGAAAGTTACACATAAGCTCTTTGGTACGGGAAGTGTTGTTAAACATAATGATTCAAGTATCGAAATACATTTTGCATCTGAAAAAAAGAAGTTTGTTTTCCCTGATGTATTTGAAAAACACCTGAAACTTCATGATAAAGGTGATGCAAGTTCACTTGAAAAAATTATTGAAAAAAGAGAGCTTGAACGAAGAGAAGAGGAATGGCAAAAGGAAGAAGATTTAAAACTTTTGCGAAAAAACCAGGACCTTCGCCAACAGCATGAAAAACTTATGAAAAACCATAAACTTCATCCTGAGTCCCAAATGGTATTTTGGTGTGATGAAGAAGAGAAAAGTACAGCATTTTCAGAGTGGAAAGTTTTCTCTGGAGTTGCAAAAAGTGGTGTTAACAAAGGCAAACCAAACAAACCGATTCGATTGTTTGAAAATAGTGCGGTCTTGTTAACTTCTGTAGATTCTGACTCGTCAGAAAAAGACAGACGCATTTTAGGTGTTTATATGGTAAAGGAAGATTTTATCGGAAAGCTTAGCCAAGATGGTAATATTCCTGCCCATTCAAAGTTCAGATTGCAACTTACAGAAGAGGAAGCGAATCAAATGCTCTTCTGGAATTATTATGTAAATGAAAAGTTTACACATAAAATGACATGGAATACCGGCAAACACCGTTACTTTAATAATCTTTGGATGGCTCAAATTTTACGCGATATAGTATCGATTAAAACTGATCCACAGGAACGAGAGCTGGCACAACAGTTTTTTGATTATTTCTGCAAAATCAATAAAATTTCAGCTCAAGAGTTACCAGATCCAAATGGTGCATTAAAACGCATTTAATTTTTAGTTCCAATTCGAAAAGAGAGATTGCATCCGGCAATCTCTCTTTTTGTGCTTTATTTTAATCAGGCCTTCAAAACTAAATGGATGAATCACAAATACTTTTAATCAATCAAAAATATAACGAATTACATCTATTGCTTGGTCAACAGTCTCTACGGTTACATTTGCTTTATTGGAAAGCTCCTTTAAAGGGTGAATCAATGACTCCGGTCGAATAATAATAGTTGGCTTGTTCATAGCAATAGCCGTACTTGCATCCATTGCGGTATTCCACTGTTTATACTTTTCGCCGAATAAGGCAATGACAATATCAGCTTTTTGCATTAATACTTGTGTTCTAAAATTATTAATATCCGATGCTGCATTATCTTTATGGAAGTTAGAAGGCTGCTCCCCTAAAATTTCTTCGCCAATATTATCAGAACGATCATGGTTTGTTTGTGGAGCTACGAAGCGTAGGGGGAGATTATATTCCTTTGCCTTTTTTGCAACTTCTTCCCGCCAATTATCATGAATCTGTCCTGCAAGATATACTGTAAGTTCCATTCCTATCCCTCCTATTATTTTCACTATAAACTAATACTACCCAAAGTAATGGAGATTTTAAAGGAAACCTAAATGTAAGGATTAAGCAGGACGAAGATATGTTATGGTGGAAAGTAAGAATAACAAAAGCAAATAAGGAGATTTAAAATGAATATTGGTATAGTTGGGGCGGGTGCAATCGCTCATTTTTTATTAAAGGAAATTAACCAAAAGGAACATAATGATTTACGAGTTAAAAGTGTATTCGTTAAAGATAAGAGAAAGTACGAAACAGTTGCATCGCAATTCGAGGTTGAATTATTTACGGAACTGGATGATTTTCTAAGTTCGGATATTGACGTTGTAGTGGAAGCGGCGGATATAAATGCTGTGAAAGATTTAGTACCAGACATTATAACTCAAAAAGATGTTGTGGTGATTAGTGTCGGCGCATTTGTAGATACGGAACTGTTAACCAAAATCAGTCATCTTGCACACAAGTATAAAAATAATATTTATTTACCTTCAGGAGCAATTGGGGGCTTGGACGTTTTACAAAATGCACATGCCCTCGGTAAAGTTACTTTTGTTTCACTCACTACTCGTAAGCCAGCAAGTTCGTTAATTGCTGAGGAAATTGAGGAAGCTCAAGTCGTTTTCGAAGGAAAAGCAGCAGATGCGATCGAGCGATTCCCTAAAAATATGAATGTTTCAATTGTCCTTGCACTGGCCGGGATTGGTATGGAAAATACTAAAGTAACTTTAATTGCGGATCCACATATTGAAAAAAACATTCATCATGTTGAAATAACGGGAGAGTTTGGGGAAGCAACTTTTACGATTAAAAATAATCCATTGCCGGAAAATCCAAAAACGAGTTATTTAGCTGCTATGAGTATTTTAGGAACACTAAAGAGGATGAATGGGAAAATTAGAATCGGTGGATAGTGCTTTATTGACAGCGGCTCTTTAGAAATATAAGCAATATTGTAGAAGGAAACGGTTGAAAAGTATAAAATAAAAAAGTGTTTTTGAGGCTTGCTATAGTTTTAAAATAATATTAATGACAATTATGCTCTATTAATGAGCTTAACTTAAGGGATGAGTAACGCAAAATCCCATTTTGAGAGGACTTGAAATAGTATGAAAGAAAATTTTTGGAACGATTTACCGAAACCGTTTTTCGTTCTTGCGCCTATGGAGGACGTGACGGATACTGTTTTTCGTCATGTTGTAGCGAAAGCAGGCAGACCGGATGTATTTTTTACAGAGTTTACAAATTCGGATAGTTACTGTCATCCGGAGGGAGAAAAAAGTGTGAGAGGTCGTTTACATTTTACCGAAGATGAACAGCCCCTTGTTGCACATATTTGGGGAGACAACCCCGAATTTTTCCGTCAAATGAGTATAGGTATGGCTGAAAAAGGATTTAAAGGTATTGATTTGAATATGGGATGCCCTGTACCAAACGTTGCACAAAGAGGGAAAGGAAGCGGGCTGATTCTTCGTCCCGATGTTGCGGCAGAGCTGATTGAAGCAGCAAAAGCTGGTGGATTACCTGTTAGTGTAAAGACTCGCCTTGGCTATAAAGATGTAGAAGAATGGAAGGAATGGCTGACACATATTTTAAAACAGGATATCGCTAACCTATCGATTCATTTACGTACGAGAAAAGAAATGAGCGCGGTTGATGCTCACTGGGAGTTGATTCCGGAAATAAAAAAATTAAGAGATGAAATTGCGCCACAAACATTATTGACAATCAATGGTGATATTCCAGATCGTCAAGTTGGTTTAGAGCTCGCTGAAAAATATGGTATTGATGGGGTAATGATTGGGCGCGGTATTTTCAAAAATCCTTTTGCTTTTGAAAAAGAACCGAAAGAGCATAGTCCTGAGGAGTACCTTGATCTTTTAAAATTACAACTTGATTTACAGGATAAATATGCGGAAATGCTGCCACGTTCCATGTCAGGTCTACACCGCTTTTTCAAAATTTATGTTAAAGGCTTCCGTGGTGCAGGTGAGTTAAGAAATCAATTAATGAACACAAAATCAACGGATGAAGTACGTGAACTGCTGAATAACTTTGAAATAAACAAAGTCGAAGAAAATTAAAAATAAGAACAAAATTAAACTCCTGTGGACCTTAACCAGTCCACAGGAGTTTAATTTTGTTTATTTACCAATTTATAGTAGTTTTATTCACGATAATACTGTATGATACATAGTATATAATAATACTGTATGACATACATTATTATGGAGTGAGGTGTTTTAGTGAGCAATTTATTGAATTCCTTAAAAATAGAGCTTAGAAGAGGGACTTTGACACTAGCGGTTCTAAGTCAATTAAGAACCCCACAGTATGGATATTCATTAGTTCAATCATTGGAAGGAGCAGGGATTTCCATTGATCAAAGTACTTTGTACCCTTTACTACGTAGATTGGAAAAGCAAGAACTCGTTTCAAGCAGTTGGGACACATCAGAGAGTAGACCTCGAAAATATTATGTTTTAAGTGAATTTGGCTTGGAGATCTTTTCAGAATTGAAAAAAGAGTGGATTAATAATTCTAAGGAACTGTATTCCTTATTAGGAGAGGGAGATGACGATGAGAACGAATTTAATTGAAGTTTACATTCAAGAAGTCACTAGAAGGTTGCCTGAAAAAATGCGTTCAGATATTGCACTTGAATTACGCTCAACGATTGAGGATATGCTGCCTAACCATCATACCGTGGAAGATGTTAAAGATGTGCTTAATCAGCTAGGTAATCCAGCGATATTGGCAAACGGGTATAAGGATCAGCCAATGCATTTAATAGGTCCACGCTATTTTGATGTTTATATGTCATTATTAAAAATGATTGTACCAATAGCAGCTGTCGTTTCATTAATAACAATTATCACAAAATATTTCATTGGTTTCAGTGGTGAAGAGGCGCTATTAAATAGCATTTTATCCCTTATCGGAGAAGGTATCTGGACGTTGATCCAAGTAGGAATCCAAGTCTTTTTCTGGCTAACTATCACTTTTGCTTTATTAGAAAGATTTGATAAAGATAAGGAACAGCTGCCATTAACTTCAGGTTTAGAAAAATGGACCGCGGAGGATCTGAAAAATGTTGCATATATTTCTAAGAAAAAAACAATTTCGAAATTAGAAATTTTCGGGAGTTTAATGTGGACGGCTATTTGGGTGACGCTTTACTTTTATGCTAACCAGATTATAGGAGTATATGAAGGGGATGGCGGTCCATTAGAATTTGTTATGCCAGCATTAAATCAGGATGTTTTACAACAATATGGGCTAATCGTTCTTATTATCGCTGGTTTGGAGATTGCATTTGCTCTTTATAAGTTATTGAAGGAACAATGGACAAAAAGAATGGCTATTGGAAATACATTACTTGAAGTAATTTCAACGATTGTTTTCATTATTATTTTAATAAAACCTAATTTTTTGAGCGAAGAATTTGTTGTTTATATAACTAATTTGTTTACGATTACGAAAGAGCAATTCAATGTATGGCTAATAGGGGGTACAATTATTATTTTAATAATTACTGCTGCCGCTAGTATTTATGATGGGTTCAAAAAAGCGAATATTCGATAAATATTTCCGGATAATTAAATTAAAAAAAGAACGTATTCCTTTAGGAATCGTTCTTTTTTCTTTATAAAACAAAAGAAAATATGAATCGAGAACTCTTTCGCTATAATATTTTACAATGTTATATAACAATGGAACATGCAAAAAAAATGCTATTTAAAATATGAAATTATATATTTTAGGGGATTTTATCAACAATCTTTATTATTTTTTATTTTCTTATTATTTTAAATACTATTGCATTTTTTATTTATCTAAGTAAAAATGGTAGAAGAAATAGTAATGTTTAAGACGAAATATTGTTATTTTAAAACAAAATTTAGGAGGAAAAGAGATGTTTTCGACAACTTGGAATCGGTTATGGGAAATGCATGACCAAGTGAAAGATTTGTTTACTTTTTTCATAAAACCAAATTCTTCTAAAATCGCTACTAATGGAAGTTCCGGGAAAACAGGTAGTGAGGGTTCTGGTAGTGGAGGCGGTTATACTCCACGCAGTTATACAACAGCACAAACAGTTGGCCTTATATTAGGACCGGTATTTTTTATTTTAACGTTGATGTTTTTTAATCCTGAGGGTCTTACTCCGGAAGCTAAAGGAATTTTGGCAAGTACGATTTGGATAGCAACATGGTGGATAACGGAAGCAATTCCAATCCCTGCTACATCATTATTGCCGCTTGTATTGTTTCCTTTAACAAATAGTTTGGACATTAAAGTAACTTCATCCTCTTATGGAGATGAAACAATTTTCCTGTTTATGGGTGGATTTATGATTGCTCTTGCAATGGAAAAGTGGAACTTACATAAACGCATTGCTATCTCGATAATTTCAATGGTCGGTACAAATATGGACCGAATTGTACTTGGGTTTATGATTGCAACAGGATTTTTATCTATGTGGATTTCAAATAGTGCCACGGCAATGATGATGATTCCAATTGGACTTGCTATCATTAACCAAGTAGCAGACGGTTTGAAAAATGACCCGAATATCGATATAGATACTTCTCCGCAACGTTTTGCTTTTGGTAAAGCATTGATGCTCGGGATTGCCTATTCAGCGTCTCTTGGGGGAATTGCTACATTAATAGGAACGCCACCGAATACATTACTTGCAGGTGCAATCAATAAAATGTATGGTATTGAATTATCTTTTGCTGGATGGATGCTGTTCGGGGTACCATTTGCATGGGTATTCATCTTCTTCACATGGATTTACCTTGTAAAGGTGGCTTTCCCGTCTAAAATAAAAACTTTACCTGGCGGACGTGCTGTAATTGATAAAGAAAAAAGAGATTTAGGTAAAGCATCTATCGAAGAGAAGATTGTCTTTGTTGTCTTTATACTTGCTGCATTTTCTTGGATTACCCGTTCATTCTTCCTAGGTAAGATTATTGTCGGACTATCTGATGGGATAATCGCAATATTTTTCGCCATCGTATTATTTGCGATTCCTTCTGTGAATCGTAAAGGCGATCGCATAATGGATTGGCAAACGGCAGTGAAGTTACCATGGGGTATTTTGCTATTATTCGGAGGGGGCCTTGCAATTGCTTCCGGTTTTGTGAGTACAGGATTATCTGAATGGATTGGTTCACAGCTTATGGGACTTGATGGTGTAAATGTAATTGTATTAATATTCCTAGTTACAGCACTTGTTCTTGCTTTAACTGAGATTACTTCGAATACAGCGACGGCATCTATGATGTATCCAATTATGGCATCACTTGCTGTTGCTTTAGGTATCCATCCTTATGCATTAATGATTGCAGCTGGTGTCGCAGCGTCATGTGCATTCATGCTTCCGGTTGCTACACCACCAAATGCGGCAGTGTTCGGTTCAGGATATATTAAAATTACAGATATGATGAAGGCTGGTTTTGCACTAAATGTCTTCGCTGTCATATTAATTACATTGTCTATCTATTTCTTACTCCCTGTTTTGTGGGACATCGATTTAAATACAGTACCAGAAGTGTTCAAAGTAATGAAATAAATATAAAAAGGTGAAATCGCATCATTGGATTTCACCTTTTTTACATTAAAAATATATTTACCAAACTGGCGACCATGATTTTAAAAATTGTATTGTCCTCTCTTTACCGATGCTAATTAATTTATTTTTTGTTTTTTCATCCAAATCAAATTGAGTTGTACTATAATCTTCAACAGGAATAAAGATAATATTTTTCACATGTTTTCGGGCAATATAACGGTTATCATGAGCATTTTGCATTGTAGTAAATAACGCTTCAAATAATTGAATTGCGTTGTTAATTTCATGCGGTGCTCTATCCTCGCTTGAACTGCTTAGCTTCATTCCGAGAACTGGGCGCTTTTTGTGACCGTTATCATAAATCCACAGAGGGAAATTACTTAAAACGCCGCCATCTACAATTACAGATTCGCTTTTTCCGTTTTTTAAATAAACCGGTTCAAAGAAAAAGGGAAGACCGCAACTCATCCGTAATGCCCGAGAAATCGGAAATGTGCTGCCATCTATGTTGTAATGATGCAGATCATCAGGCAACACAATCATCTTCCCGTTTGTTAAATCGGAAGCAACGAGTTTTAATGAATCTTTTGGTAAGTCACCAAATGTATAAATCCCTTTTGTCGCTAGTTTTTCGAGAAACCAATTTTCCAAAGCCCTTCCTTTATACAAGCCGAACCGTTTATATAAGTTGAGCCACTTTAAAAACGGGAATTCTCGCGTCATTTTTGGAGGATCTAGCAATACTTTTAAATTTAGTTCATCAAAAATCACTTCAAGTTCTTGTGCATTAAATCCTGCTGCGATAAATGTTGCTAAAATAGCACCCGCGCTCGTACCAGCTACCCTTTCAAACTTTATGCCTTTTTCTTCTAGTGCCTGAATCGCTCCTACATATGCAAATCCTTTAATACCACCACCGGAAAATACCCCGTCAACAATCATTTACTCTCCCTTTCCTGTTTATGTTAGAGGTCGAATTGATAATTTAAAAATTATGGAACAACGCTTCAAGTGAAGGTTTATAACACATTATATGATAATAAAACGAAAGTGGGTTTATCAACATATAGCTAAGTGGAATTGATTATATTGGCTAACAGATAAGGAAAGTATAATTGGGTTTCAAGTTTTTATGAAAATGAAAAGGCTGTTCGAAAATATACTTCGAACAACCTTATTTATAATGATTTATTGCTGTTGAATAAAAATCACTTGATCATATCCGCATTCGTTACAAGTTAATAAGTGTGGACAAATTTCATTTGCTGTAGTATATGGATAGCCATCACCCATTTTAATGGTTTCTTCATCATTGTAATGTCCGTATGGATCTAAATAATCGGATACCTTTCCTTCATCATTTAATAGAATATGGCATGTTCGACAATATTTCTCCACTTCATGTAAACCATTGCATAACGGACAGACTGCCATATGCATCCTCCTTTTTGGATCATTCCTATTTATGTAATATGGCACTTTTTAGTTCACTAATAAACATGTCGTAACTATTTATAATTGCTAACTTTTATCCATATGAAAAGAAGTTAGGCGAATGCTCAATTTACCGAAAAATATTTATTATAATAGGCGCTCACCACTAATCTTTTCACTCCATATGCTATATAAAAAAGAAAAGAGGAAGAGTATGGGAATTGAATTAACAGCTCTCCACTGGATTTATGTAGCATTTATAGCTCTTATTATTATTTTCATGGTAAAGCGACTCGATACTTCACTAATTAGTATTTTAGGAATATTCGTTATCGCATTCGTCGCAACAGGAGAATTCATTTCTTCTATTAGCGGGGTTTTTAACAGCTTTATTTATGCGATTACAGAACTTTTATCTACTATTTTAATTATTTCTATTATCGTAGCGATGAGTCGGGTGCTTACAAAAACAGGTATTAATGAAGTAATGATCGCACCATTTACAAAAATTATAAAAAATCCGACACTTGGGTTTTGGACTATAGGTATATTAATGATGGTCATTTCATGGTTTTTCTGGCCTTCACCCGCTGTTGCCCTCCTCGGAGCCGTTCTGTTACCGGTAGCTATCCGAGCTGGACTTCCAGCACTTGGGGTGGCAATGGCGATGAACTTATTCGGTCATGGTATTGCGCTGTCCAGTGATTTCATTATCCAAGGTGCACCGAAATTGACTGCCGATGCAGCAGGAATTCCGGTAGGAGATGTGGTCACGGCGAGTATCCCACTTGTTATAACAATGGGTGTTGTGACGACTGCAGTGGCGTTCTATCTTTTAAAACGGGATATGAAACGAGGAAATATTCCATTGGTAGGAACGTATGATAACAGCACAGAACAGGAAAAACCTGATAATTTACTGTCGATGAGACAGAAAAAAATCTTTGCCCTTTTAATTCCGGTTGCATTTTTACTCGACGTTGTGGCAATGTCTCTTTTTAATCTACAAGGCGGAGATGCGACTGCTTTAGTGGGAGGAACTTCTGTATTTATATTGCTCCTTCTTTGTGTTGTAGCCTACAGAAAGAAAGGGCTCGATCAAACGACCGAATATTTTATTAAAGGGTTTCAGTTTGGATTTAAAGTATTTGGTCCGGTAATCCCAATTGCGGCATTTTTCTATTTAGGGGATGCAGGATTTCTTACAATTATAGGAGATCACTTACCCGAATCCTCACATGGCATAGTCAATGATTTGGGTATGGGGTTAGCGGCAATTGTCCCATTAACTACAGAAATTGCTGCTATTACTTTGACAGGGGTAGGGGCAATTACGGGGCTCGATGGTTCAGGGTTTTCAGGGATTTCACTTGTAGGGTCAATCGGAAGTTTATTTGGTACGGCGATTGGTGAAGGAACTGCAACTTTGACGGCACTTGGACAAATTGCAGCTATTTGGGTAGGTGGCGGTACACTAGTTCCTTGGGCGCTTATTCCTGCAGCGGCAATTTGTAACGTTAGCCCATTTGAGCTCGCTCGCCGAAATCTTGTACCTGTAGTAGTGGGGTTAATTGTTACGACAATTGTGGCGATGTTTATTATTTAATTTGCCTGAAGCTTATGAAAACGGATATTGAAGGAACGCCTAAATGAAGTGAAGAATAAACTATATGAAATTAGTAAAGAAGGATGGTATATTTTGAATTTTAGTGAACAGCCTGTTAACCCAGCTGATCCAAATACAATACCCAAATTTATAGATAAATTAGTAAAACCGCCTACTGCAAGACCGAGAGCAAATAAAAATTATCCGGCAAATTCCTATTATGAAATACAAATGCTAAAGTCAAAGCATCGATTCCACAAAAACTTTCCTTTTACCGAGGTGTGGGGATATGATGGCATTGTTCCGGGGCCGACGATTGAAGCGAAAAAAGACTACACGACATATGTGAAATATTTGAATAGACTTCCGGAAAAACATTTCTTGCCGATTGACTATAGTTTGCATGGCGTAAACAATTCCGCCGAAGTACGGACCGTTGTTCATTTGCATGGAGCGAATGTTGCTTCTGCAAGCGACGGTCACCCTGAGGCATGGTATACGAAAAATTACGCAGCTACAGGTCCAACCTTTAAACAGGAAGTACACGAATATACAAACCACCAGCCTGGTACAACATTGTGGTATCATGACCATGCAATGGGGCTTACTCGATTGAATGTCGTTGCGGGTCTTGCTGGTTTTTATTTGCTTCGTGATTCCTCGGAAGAACGTCTACAACTGCCAAAGGGGAATTACGAAATTCCTTTACTCATTCAGGATAAATCTTTCAATGAAGATGGTTCTATTTTTTACCCTACAGAACTAGATCCACCATTTCCCCTTCCCGTTCCTGACCAGCTTCCATTGCCAAACCCGACTGTCACGTTAGGCTATGTCGGTAATACGATACTCGTTAATGGAAAGGTATGGCCTTTATTAAATGTTGAGCCAAGAAAGTATCGCTTCCGCATACTGAATGGTTCAAACCGGAGAAGCTATAACTTGCGTCTCTCCAATGATGAGAAAATAAGCCAAATCGGAACAGATGGTGGGTTTTTAGCTGCCACTGTAGATATTGGTTCAGTTGAATTAAACCCAGCAGAACGGGTAGATGTTATTATTGATTTTAGTAATTTTGCCAATGAAGAGATAATTTTAATGAATGATGACGATGAATTTGCTGATGATCATACGAACGTTATTATGAAATTTAATGTAAACTTGCCATTAAAGGGTGAGGATACAAGTCAAATCCCGACATTATTGGAACCTGCAATGGATTTGCATGAGCATCATGCACATACGGTCCGGGATCTTCCTTTAACAAGTACGTTAGACCGTTATGGCAGACTTATGTTGTTATTGGGCGATAAAATGTATCATGATCCCGCAACAGAAAAACCAGCTTTAGATAGTATTGAAGTTTGGAACTTTATCAATACTACAGCAGTCCATCACCCGATTCATGTTCATCTAGTGCAATTTAAAATACTTGAACGTAGACCTTTTAATGTAGATCTTTATGTAGCAGAGGGGAAATTGCAATTTACAGGGCCTCCGGAAGAACCGCATGAATATGAACGAGGCTGGAAAGATACTGTAAAAGCAGATATAGGAAAAGTAACAAAAATTATTATGCACTGGAAGGAGCATACGGGGGATTATATATGGCATTGTCATTTTTTAGAGCATGAAGATCATGATATGATGCGCCCGATTCGTGTCATTAAAGACGCACATCCCGTAACACCTCCTCATATTAACGATCATTAAAAGAGTGAGGATAGGACAGAAATAGTAATTTCATAGGATAAGGAAAAGACCCTTATTAAGAAACGATATTTTATGAAATTGATTGGAATGGAGGGCGACTCCTGCGGGAACAGCACGACGCCTGAGACTACAGGCTCAGGCCGTGCCCGCGGAAAGCATCCCGGAATGGAAAGCAATTTTTACGCCAGCAAAAAAATGCCATTTTTCTCAGGGAGAAGAATGGCATTTTTGGGTTATGTCCCAGTCTCCTAAATATTGTTTATAACTTTATTAGAGTACTAACACTTTTTCCGCCGTCATTCTCCCAGCGATTAATATCCAATTGTTCATCAGAACATCTCATGATATACATCATCCTTTTTAAGTATTTTCATTGCGGGAAGCTTCGTTAAAGAGTGGCGATTTCAATAATGCCAGTTTTGATATACATAAGGCATTTGTTGGCTATGGGGCGCACATTGTGAGCAATGATACTGGGGATATAAATATTGAGGGAATATTTGTTGCGTCTCTTTAGAGCAATCCGTATAGGGTCCTATAAAGGTATTTGGTTTCACAGGACTGATGGCTTGGTTCCATTCATTTTCATTGATGCAATAAGTTTTAGATAAGATATTGGGTGGAGTTAATTTTAATAAATCAGATCCTAATATTACTTCAGGAGTCGGTGCATTAAAAATTGCTAAAAGATGCGTGTCATCAACAGTAGCTACTTCATAATGCCACCAACCTTGTGGAACATTCGCCACTTGTCCGGGTGTAAGCGGATAATGGAGAAGCTGTTTTGTGAAAGGATTTAAGATAGATACGGTAACAGCACCA
The DNA here is from genome assembly GCF_037027585.1 of Solibacillus ferritrahens. Classification (NCBI taxonomy): domain Bacteria; kingdom Bacillati; phylum Bacillota; class Bacilli; order Caryophanales; family Caryophanaceae; genus Solibacillus; species Solibacillus ferritrahens. Next base: position 137,201 of record NZ_JAXCLE010000005.1, read on the forward strand.
GAAATACAATAAATGAGCTCTGCTGCATTTTGATGATAATGCGGTTCAATTATATTATTGGCACTTAAATATATATCCAGCAAGGACACATTATCCAATGTATTTAACTGTTGTACACCTAATACGTTTATAAAGTTCTGATGGTCTTTTTTAAATAATGTGCTTTTATTTATGTCAAAAGCGAATTGAGTAGATGGAGATGTGTAATCTATAGATGACGCCATTCTTTCTTCACCTCGTATATAAGTTTAAAACTGGATTTCTAGTTATATTATGCTTATTTACCTCTTTTGGTGTACTTAAAAAGGTGCCTAAAAAGCCATATGCCTCTCACTAGAAATGAGAGGCATACAAGTTATATTAAATATCAATTATTAACAGCCATCCTACTTAGAGGACTTGATTCATCAATAATATCGGTTAAATCAAAAACAGAAATCGGAAACATCGGCAAGCCTACGTAATAGGGGGTAATTTCGTATAGCTGGAAATAGATTACTAGTGTTTTATCCGCTATATAAAAATCCTGGTTTGGTTGAATACCGGTAAAATCATCCAGCAGGGGAATATCCCGCTCGTGAATTTGAATATTTACAAGACTGGAAATCCGTTTGATATAGTCACTGCCAGGGATAAATAAATCCTCTAACTTACAAATCTTCTGTTTTTCTAAATCAAAGTTCAATGATTTGATATAGGTCATTCCGTGAGCAGCCTTTTGATGATACGTATAATTGGAAAGCGATAAGCTTAATATTTGTCGCTGATTGTTTTTTATTTCATAAAGACCTAGCATTTCTTCTACTGTTGTCGGCATATCACCAACTTGTTCAGAAATCAGCTTTTTCACTTGTTCTTTAATTGCCTCGTTCATTTTATTTTCCCAAAAATTATTCTCAGTAAAAAATACATACGGATAATACACTACCTGGTTTTTGCCACAATCCAAACGAAGCGTACTTATAGGCAAAGGACCTATTTGTAGAATGTTTGCACTCCCTTTATGATTTTTTCTCCAACCTGGAAACCACAACCTATATATTGTTATTTATATGTAAAGCTAAATACTTTATGAAAATGTCTGCAACTAAAAAGATATTACATTAAGTCCAATCATAAAATGAGTCAGAAAAGGGTTTTACGCTATTTATCAAAGGAGTAGAGGCTACTGGATAAACAAAATAGTAAGTACAGATGGATTGTATTTGCTTCGGTATTGCTTACGTATTTGCTTATGGCAAGTCAAAGAACCGCACCAGGATTGATTACGGATCAGTTAATGAACGATTTTAGTATTACCGCTACGACTATCGGATTTATAACAGGTGTGCAATTTTTTGTTTATACAAGCTTACAAATTCCGATGGGAATATTAGCTGATCGTTTTGGACCGAATTTCTTTCTTATTTTGGGAGCAGTTATAACAGGTATTGGAACGATTTTTTACAGTGTTGGAACACATGAATATGTACTGTTTCTATCACGCATTTTAACTGGATTAGGCGACGCGACTATTTGGGTAAATATGATGCTTATATTAGGGCAGTGGTTTCATAAAAAGGAATTTGTTCGACTAGTAGGTTTTGCCGGTATGACAGGTAGTTTAGGTTTTTTGTTAGCTACTGTTCCGTTTTCTGCATGGATACAACTACTTGGGTGGAGAGGGGCCTTTTTCTCGTTAGGGGCCATCGTATGTTTATGTGGCTTACTTCTTTATATCGTCCTTATTAAAAACCCAAAACAGACTTTTATAAAACCAGTCGTAGAAAAAGAGCAAGTACTTCGTGAACGAACAGGAATAATAGTAAAAAGAATTTTTTCCAATCGTCAGGTATGGGCTTTATTTTTCTGCCATTTTGGAGTAGTTGGCGGTTATGTCGGTTTTATCAGTTCATGGGCAGTACCTTTTGGTATGGATATGTATGGAATGACTCGTTCTGAGGCAAGTCAGCTAATTATGGTCGGTCTTGTTGGTGCAATTTTAGGTGCACCTTTAATGAGTTGGATTGCGAGCATGTTCGATACTATTAAAAAACCTTATATTACCGTTCATCTAATCGTCTTATCAAGTTGGATTACTTTTTTATTATTTAAAGGATATCCATCGATTTGGTGGGTAATTATACTTTTCTTTCTAATCGGTTTTGGATACGGGGCAAGTGCATTAACGTTTGCAGCAGTTCGTCGCTCTTTCCCGCTCGAAGAATCTGGTATTGTATCGGGCTTTGCGAACACAGGTGGTTTCTTAAGTGCTGTGTTATTACCGATTTTTTTAGGGACAATATTAGATTACGTTCAAGGTAGTTCCGGAGTGTTACAAAATGCTTACTACTATGGATTTATTATTCCTGTTGTTTTTTCAGTAATTGGTTTAGGTGGAATGTTCCTTTTTAGGGAAATGCAAGCTACTGATTAGTGTATTACTATATGATTTCATCTCGTTCACATAAACCCTATTTCCTCGCGCATCCTAAAGTAGGAGGAGGTGGATTTATGGACGAGAAAAAATATACAGAGGCAGGCACCGATATTGAAGAAGTAAAGCGGTTAAATGCAGCATCCGGTCTTTCTTATAATGATGCACTTGCTTTGCTTGCTCAAAAGAAAGAGATTCAAACGGTATATGAAGTCCCACTTAAGCCATTAAGTGAAAATTTGGAAGTAGATAGCAATGCATATAAATTAAATGAAGTTCCTGGGTTAGATCGTAATGGCCCGCATTAACACTTTAAAAAGGAAGCTGTCGTGTTGACAGCTTCCTAAAAAATTAGGAGTGTTTTGATGCATCTTTTTTAGAAATGAATGTTTGACAGCATGTTTCATTTGAATTCTTTGCTTTCTCTCGTTTATCAAAGTCAAAATCAGAAGCAAACTCGGTATTCTCATTCTTACTGGCTTTATCCATATTGATTTCTATTTTTTCGGCTCCACAAAAATTCCCCTTTGCATGGAAAAAACAGTTGGATACAGTACATTTCACCTCTAATGTTGGCATAAATATCCTCCTTATTAATTTTTTTGAAAAAGTATAAAAAGAGTATTTACTATAATATCCTTTTATATTCCTCAATATTTAATTTGTCCAATTGCACTTCTTTTATGTTCAATGAAATAAGCTACTTTTAGCCAAATGTTTTTTGTGAATGAAAAACTGTATTTAAATAGAAAAAAATGTTAAAATCAAGAAAATACATGTTTTTTTGATAAGGAGCGATGGGATGGCGATTACAAAATCATTATTTGAGCAATCTATAAAGACACCGGAAGCTAAAGCTATTATGTTTCATGATGAATCTTGGACTTATAAAGAACTTTATGAAAAATCATTAAAAATTGCGCATTACCTCGTAAAGAAGGGCTATAAAAAAGATGATATTGTTGCACAGTTTACGCTTAATTCCAATCTGTTTATGGCGATTTATTACGGTGTACAACTTGCAGGGCTTACGGTAATGCCAGTTAATACGAAATTGGCTTCACCTGAAGTGGAGTATATTTTTAAACATTCAAAAGCAAAAGTACTCATTTATGATGAAAAATTACAAGGGACAATTGACTTTCCTCTGACTGGTTTTGACGAAGTACTAACACTAGAAAAAATTCAAGCGATTATTGATACGCAAATGGAAACACAGGAATTACCAACAATGGATTTGGAAGAGACATCTGTTGTCATGTACACATCAGGTACTACGGGAAAACCTAAAGGTGTAATGCTGAGTCATCGGAATGTATTCGAAACAGCAGAAATCTGGTCGGAGTCCATGGAGATGAATGAACAGGATCGCATGTTTATTTGCACACCGTTATTCCACTGTGCAGGCAGTCATGTCTTTGCTGTACCGACAATTTTAAAGGGCGGGACAGTTATAATTGACGAGGCATTCTCACCGGATAAAACTTTAAAAAAACTTGTAGAAACAGAGACTACAATTTTCTTCGGTGTGCCGGCTATGTATACGATTTTATTAAATAAGCCAGAGCTTGCTGCATATAATTTTGAGCATTTACGATTGTTTTGTTATGGTGCAGCCCCGATGCCGTATGAACTAGTGAAGCGTTTAAAGGATACGTTTCCAAATGTAAAAGTACAAAACTTATACGGTCAAACCGAAAATACACCTGCAGCGTGTTCATTGTTAGATGAAGCGGCACTGATTAAAATTGGGTCAGTAGGAAAGCCGCTTGCTCGTACAGAAATTCAATTGCTAAATTCCAACGGTGAAATCGTACCTATAGGTGAGGTAGGGGAAATTTGTGTGAAGGGACCGCAAGTCATGAAGGGTTACTTGTTTGCACCGGAGGAAACAGCAAATACGATTCAAAATGGCTGGCTTCATTCAGGTGATTTAGGTCGTTTTGATGACGAAGGCTATTTATATATTGTGGATCGTAAAAAGGATATGATTATTCGTGGCGGTGAAAATATATATCCGATTGAAGTAGAAGAAGTACTTTATCAGATTCCTGAAATTTTAGAAGCAGCAGTCGTTGGGGTTCCACATGATGTATATGGTGAAGTTGCGAAAGCGTATGTCGTGACAAAGCCCGATAAACAGTTAACAGAGCAACAAGTAATTGAATATTGCGCAACTCAACTTGCAAAATATAAAGTACCTTACGAAGTAGATTTTTTAAGGGAATTACCACGCAATGCTTCAGGAAAAGTGTTAAAGCATACGTTGCGCCCGAAGCAAACGACCTAAAGCGATATGCTTTTAACTGATTGGAACGTAAAAAAGTGGGAGCAGATTTAGCGAAGTGTGCACCTGTTATTCAGGAAACGATGATCCGTTATGCAGAAGAAGCAGATGATGAGTATGGTCGTCGCCTTCGTGAAAATCTAAAAAATACGAACGAGTCCGGACCTCTTGGTAACCCCGATAACGATAAAGCGGTACAGCAAGCAATTGATGAAAGTAGAGAAACGGATCATCTATAAAAACTAGCCTTCTATTTAAGCAGTCCAACTAACAACTGTGCCCCTCTGTCTGTTATAATAGGTGTTAGCAAAATATTATGGAGGCAGTTATGGATAATAATGATATTTTAATCCGTGTGCGTTACGCGTTGGATTTTAAAAATAGAGAAATGATTGAGATATTTAAGTTAGGCGGAGTGAAGATTACACCAGAAGAAATGCCGAAAATTTTAACGAAGTCTTTGGAAAAAGAGGCTGAAGTACCAGTTGATTACGATCAAATGAAAGTAAACAATAAAAATTTAGAGGCCTTTTTCAATGGTCTAATTACGTATAAGCGCGGTCCTATGCCTAAAAAAGAAGGACAAGCAGTGCCAGTACAAGAAAAACCAGATCATGTGAACAATATGATCTTAAAAAAACTAAAGGTAGCGTGCCAGCTTACAACCGAAGATATGCTGGATATTCTGGATGAAGGTGGTATCGCTGTTTCGAAAGGCGAACTCGGTGCAATTATGCGTAAACCGGGACACCGAAATTATAAAGAGTGCGGGGATAACTTTGCCCGCAAGTTTTTAAAAGGTTTGTCCATTCGTAATCGAGGATAAAATTATAAACTGTTTAGAAGGTGAATACTTTCTAGGCAGTTTTTCATTTGTAGAGGAAATTTGAAGTATGAGATAAAACATCAACTATCTATTTATGTTTGAAGTTTGATACAATGAAATGTATTGCTTTACTTTACTTCTGAGTGTAGACGTACAAAAACATAAGGAAGAAGATAAAGGCAGATCATAATTGATAAGAGGAATGGTGAACGAGCGTTGAAAACTTTTAAGAAAGTGTATATCGAAATTACAAGCGTTTGTAATTTAGCTTGTAGCTTTTGTCCACCTACAGAGCGAGCAAAAGGTCTAATAAAGGTAGAGCAATTTGCTCATATTCTAGATGAAATTAGTGGCTATACAAAATATATTTATTTGCACGTTAAAGGGGAGCCTTTACTGCACCCGCGAATTGGTCAATTACTCGACATTGCCCATGAAAAAGGCTTTAAAGTCAATATTACGACAAACGGAACTTTGATTAAAAAGAACCGCGATAAACTATTAGGTAAGCCAGCACTTAGACAAATTAATTTTTCTCTTCACAGCTTTGATGGACATGAAGGTTCTGAAAACCGGGAAAAATATTTAGGTGATATTTTGGAGTTTGTGCGTGATGTACGAGAGCATAATGTTATTATTTCGTACCGATTATGGAATTTACAGCGAAACAATGTTTCAGAGCTGGCAAACCGTAGAAACCGTGAAACACTTGAAGTTTTAGAAAATGAATACGGATTAGACTTTGAGATTCAAGAGCGGGTAGAAATGGGCAAAGGTTTAAAAATAGCAAAAAATATTTATTTAAACCAAGATCATGAATTCCGCTGGCCAAGCTTGCTTGAAAAAGCAGATGAAGGGAAAGGGTTCTGCCATGCATTGCGTACACATGCAGCTATTTTAGTGGATGGCTCTGTCGTTCCTTGCTGTTTAGATGGCGAGGGTGTGATTAATTTAGGCAATGTCCATAATCAGCAATTTGGGGATATTATCAACACTGAACGTGCACAAAATTTAGTGGATGGCTTTTCTCGCCGAGAAGCTATTGAAGAGCTATGTAAAAAATGTGGTTTCCGTCAAAAGTTTGGAATGGATTCCGAGTTACCGGACATATAAAATACTAATTTTAAACCTGATGACAGAGATGTAAATATAGTATAATTATAGTGATAAATTTACAGATTTCACTGAAGAATAGATCGTAAGTGAGTTTATGATATTGTAAAAAAACTTACACAAATTCTAATCGAAGTAAAAGCTCCTTATGTAAGATCATAATGTGTATTAACGACGGGTTGTTCAAAGTAAAATTTGAACAACCCGTTTTATATGGATTCTGAGCTTTTTCCTATTGTGCCTGCATAAATGTAACCGTCATTGCTTGACTGTCGTATAAGCACCACTCCTTATTTTCTACAACGGGACCGACATTTATTTGGTAACTCCTATGTCCAACTGACAATGGAATGTCATATGGTACAGGTTGTCTCTTCCCGTTATTGTATATCGCCGCCTCATGACTATGACCAAAAAATAGTAACGGCGTTTCAATATGAGGAAATGTAGGGTTAAATGTTTTATCCCACACTATTTGGTGACCGTGAATTAACGTTGCATGCTCAATTTCAAGGGCATTTTCATATTGCAGAAAACGCTCATCCCCTGTTACAAGAGCAATGCGTTCTTCCTGGTTGCCGATAATTGAAGGAAATGTTAAGAGGCGCATAAACCTATCATCAATTATCGCTGCATCTTTTAACCTTGCATGACGAATCCCTTTCGCTTTTTTCTTGCCGATTTTACACTCAAATAAATCCCCTAAGCCAATAATCTCTGCATTGGGCGCCACTTGCTGTATATGATTTAACACCTTTTTTGTATTTTTATAATGCGAATGTAAGTCACTCAAAATCGCATACTTCATAAAGAATCACCACCGTATAATTGAATTTCTACAATATTATAGCAATAGTCAATAAATCGATAAAATAAAACATTTACCCCTATTTATTTTCAGAAAATTTAAATAAAATCTTGACGACTAGCAATATAGGTTTTATTATGAAGTTAAATTTCATATATTTTACATAAAAGAAGGAGTTTTACAACATTTTGTATGAGAGTAGGTAGTGGATTTGGAAAATAGTATTGAGAGAATACGTTCGGGGATGGAATTGCTGAAACCTGCTGAAAGAAATGTAGCTTTATATATTTTAAGTCATTTAGAGGATATCATACGTATGCCGATTGCTACGCTTGCTGAAAAAGCTAAAACAAGTGAAGCAACAATTGTACGGATGTGTAGAGCATTGAACTTTTCAGGATTTAAAGATTTAAAACTAAGTATTGCAACAGCATCTACTCTTGAAATCCAACAAAACCACAATTTTGAACTAGAAAAAGATTCCACGATTATGCAAATGATACAGACGATTGAAATGCATAATATCGATGCAATCCAACGAACGCTAATGATTAATGACGAAAGAGAATTGGAAAAAATTATTCATCAAATAAATAACGCGAGAAAGATAAGCTTTATTGGCATCGGGGCTTCAGCGATCGTTGCGCAGGATTTCGAACATAAGTTGAAGCGGATAAATAAAAACTGCGAAACAATATTTGATAGTCATGGGCAGCTTATTGCAGCAACACATGCAACGTGCGAGGATGTTGTTTTCGCCATCTCGTACTCAGGGGAAACGAAGGAAATTATTAATGCGCTTACAGTTGCAAAAGAGAATAAAGCAACAGTTATTACAATGACACAAAATAAACGAAATACAATACAAAGCTTTGCAGACTATGCTCTATACGTTGTTTCTAATGAAGCAGATATTCGTAGCTCGGCAACCGCATCACGCATCGCACAACTGACATTAAATGATATTTTATATACAGGAATTGCCACGTTAAACTATGAAAAATCGATTGTTGCGTTAAATCGAACACTCGAGGTAATTAAGGGTTTTTCTCGTTAATATTGGTGCTGACTATATTCATATAGTTAACATAATGAAAATGAAGGGGTGTAATGTATGTTTGTTATCAAAGAGAGAAAGCAGACTTGGTTTTTAGTAGCATTAATGAGTTTAATGTTATTGCTCGTCGCATGTTCGAATGACGAGGAATCAAACAGCGGCACTGAAGGAAACGGCAATACAGAACAATCAACGACTCCATCGGATAATACTACTACAGAAAATACAGGGGATGGTTTGTCAGGCACACTGGAAATTCAATATTTTGTTGGAGGCTATGGTGACGGATGGTGGAAGCAAGTTATAGGTGACTTCCAAAAACAGCATCCGGATTTAAAAATTGTTGAACATGCAGGTCCGAACATTAATACAGAGATGAACACACGCTGGATTTCGGAAACACCACCTGATGTCGTATATATCGATGGTGCTGGAGCTAGTGAAACACAAATGATCGCTGAAGGTCAGTTAATGGATATTAGTGAATTTGCTAAAGGAATTAAACTTGAAAATGGTACAGCTTTATTAGATAGCTTTATCTCACCGGCAGAAGAAGTTGATGGCGGGAAAATCTATAGTTTACCATTAGTATTCGATACATGGGGAACTTGGTTTGACGCGAAGTGGTTTGAAGAAAACGGATGGGAAGTACCAACAGATTTTGACAGCTGGATCAGTTCTATGGAGAAAATTAAAGCCGATACAAAAATTGCACCATTTGTAACGACAGGACAACACACACAATACTTCCACCGTGGCGTATTGAATCCGGCTTTTGCTGCAGCAGGCGGTGAAGAGTTATTAAATGACTTAAATAATGGTGTAGTAGAGGCTTGGAAAAAACCTGAAACGCTTGAAGTATTGAAGAAGGTTGAAAAAATTGCTAAAGCAGGAGTAATCGATAGCGGTTTTGCTGCCTACAATCATACGCAATCACAAATGAACTTTTTAATGCATAAAAATGCTTATATTCCAGTAGGTTTCTGGTTACCAAATGAAATGAAAAATGATACGCCAGACAGTTTTGAATTCGGCTTTACACCAACACCGATGAATGACCCTGGTAAGCCATTAGCGCTTGTACCGGATATTCGTACAATTGCAATTGCTGAAAAATCGCAAAATCCGGAAGCTGCAAAAGCATTTTTAGAATTCATTTTTACGGAAGAATATGCGCAGGCATTTGCTGAATCAACAGGTGCGATTATGAACATGAAGGACATTGATTTGTCTTCGAATACTAATGTTCAGGATTTCTTGAAAAATATAAATGAAATGATCAACAATCCAGGTGCTGTTCATACGTACAAACGTTACACACCAGATGCTGAACTGCAAAAAATAGCGGTTGAAATTACAAATGAAATTAAATTGTTAATTATTGATATCCTACTTGGTGACATTACTGCTGAAGAATTCGTCGATAAGATGGTGAAAAAAGCAGAGGAACTAAGAAAATAAGAAGCGGTCACATTCTAAAGAAGTGACTACGGGAAATGAGGTTGCTAAAAGCTTTTTAGCAACCTTATTTAATAATAGAGAAAGGAGAAATGATTAATGACCTTTTCTTCCAAAAGTAAATATTTGTTTTTAGCATTTTGTTTACTGCCGACTTTTCTGCTATTTATAATTTTTACTGTTTACCCTATGTTAGGTGGTTTGTATTACTCATTTTTTGATTGGTCCGGAACAAGTGCCAACAAAACATTTATTGGCTTAGATAATTATATTCGTCTATGGAATGACTCCATTATTAAAAAGGCGATAATAAATGACTTTTTCTTTGTATTTGTAAAAGTCATTGGGATCATGACGCTCGCCCTATTTTTTGCGGTGGCATTAACGCAGCTTAAGATTAAGGAAGCGCCATTTTACCGGATTGTATTTTTCTTTCCTAATATTATGTCTGTAGTAGTTATCGGGATTTTATGGCAGTTTATTTATGATCCGAATATGGGGATTGTAAATAGCTTATTAAATCAAGTCGGATTAACAGAATGGGCCCGGCCTTGGTTAGGTGATAAAACATGGGTACTACCTAGTATTGCGATTCCCGCCATTTGGGCAGGGATTGGATTATTTATGCTACTTATAATGGGTGGTATATCGAATGTGCCGAAAAGTTTATATGAAGCGGCAGATATTGATGGTGCATCTGAATGGCAACAATTTTGGCATATTACGGTTCCACTCGTTTGGCCACAAATTAAAACATCCATTCTCTATATTATTATTACCTCTCTTAACGGTTCATTTGTACTTGTGCAAGTTATGACGGGGGGCGGACCGGGAAGTGCTTCAGAAGTTATGGGCTCCTATTTATACCAGCGCGCTTTTGAAGATTTCCAATTTGGCTATGGTGCAGCGATTGGGGTACTAATCTTAGTTGTGTCGCTCATTACCGTTCTCGTGTCACAATTTATTTTGAAAAAAGAAAAAGTCGAATATTAACGGGGGGAATTTAGATGAAAGTAGTTTCGCAAATTTTAGTACGTATCCCGTTAATCCTATGGGCATTTATTGTAATTTTCCCGTTAATATGGATGTTTATGGGTGCGTTTAAATCGAATGCAGAAATCTTCACGTCACCTTGGTCATTTCCTACTGATTTTAGTTTTACAAATTTTGAGCGCGCATGGAATGACTATAATATCGGACGTGCATTTTTAAATAGTTTTTTTGTAACAGTTCTTGGATCATTTTTAACACTCATTTTATCCATTCCAACGGCTTATGCGTTAGAGCGTGTGCGGTCAAAATTCGGTGAAGTGCTAATTAATGTTTATTTAGCTTCAATGATGATCCCATCTGTTTTAGGTTGGATTCCTCTATTTTTCCTATTGATGAAGCTTAATTTACTAGACAATTTGTGGGCGTTATCCCTTGTTTATGCCATATCACATGTACCATTTACGATTTTCATTCTTGTTGGATTCATTGGCAATATTCCTAAAGAGCTGGAAGAAGCAGCGGTCGTTGATGGTATGAGTCCATATGGCATACTATTTAAAATTGTGACACCACTCATAAAGACAGGAATTATAACCGTAACGATTTTAAATGCCATTTCTTATTGGAACGAATTTTTCATGGCGCTAATTTTACTTCAAACGGAAAGTAAAAATACGTTAGGTGTTGCTATGAATTTACTGAAAATCGATGCACAATACGATAGTGCATGGGGTGTATTATTTGCGGGGTTATGTATTGCTGTCATACCGGTAATCATTTTCTACTCATTCTTCCAACGCCATATCGTAAAGGGTATGACAGAAGGTGCCATCAAATAGGAGGGGGATCATGTCTTTTTCAGGAGTTGACCAATTTATTGAAACAGCAATCCAAAACAAAGAACTGCCGGGTGCAGTATTGGTTGTGGCAAATGCGAAGGATGTAGTCTATTGTAAGGCATTCGGTATGGCACATATAGAAGAACAAATCCCGATGTCGGAACATACGATTTTTGATTGTGCTTCATTAACGAAAGTAGCAGCAACAGCAAGCTCAGTTTTATTATTGCTGGAGCAGGGCTTTATTGATTTAGATGATTCTATTAGCTACTACTTTCCGGAGCTTATATTGAGGCATGAAGAAGTTAGGATTCGACATTTATTAACACATACAAGCGGATTTCAGGCAGAAATCAAATTTTATAAAGAACAAATAGCAAACAAGGATATTGTGGAACGCATTGCACAGGAAACAGGACGGAAAAATGTAGAGCAGCAGGTCATCTATAGTGATGTAAACTATATTTTATTAGGGAAACTGATAGAAAAGGTTACGGGTATTTCTTTAGAGGACTATGCCCATAAAAATATTTTTCAACCGCTTCGTATGCAAAATACCCAATTTAATCCGTCTGTTCGATTGCGGGGAAAAATAGCGGCAACTGAATACCGACCTTATTTAAACAAACATCAATGGGGTGATGTGCATGATGAAAATGCGCTCCATTTCGGTGGAGTTAGCGGGCATGCGGGATTATTTTCAACTGCTGAGGATTTGGCGAGATTTGCTCAATCTTTTATGAAAAATAACGATTCTATTTTTAAAGAGCATACTAAGCAATTAGCAAAGCGGAGTTTTACAGAGCAGCATTTGGAACAGCGTGGATTAGGGTGGCAATTGTATTCTTCGCCTTCATTTTCCGGCCAATATTTACGAGATGGTTTTGGGCATACAGGGTTTACGGGTACTTCAATTTGGATATCGGATGAGAAGCAATTAGTAATTATATTGTTAACAAATCGCGTTCATTTTGGACGAAGTTGTGAAATTCAAAGGTTTAGAAGAATTGTTCATAACTTAGTTGCACTTGAGAATGAAGAGGTAAGGTGAGCATGTGTCAGGGAAATTATGGATTGGAATCGATGGCGGCGGCACTAAAACGATTGCTGTAATCGGTAATGAAAGCGGACGTTTACTTGCAGCAGCCAAAGGGAGTTCCAGCAATTTAACAGCAATTTCAACAGAGCAGTTGTACACACTAATAAATAATCTGATTGACCAATTGTTAATGAAGACAGGTGTAGCCTTATCGGATGTTGAAACGATATTTGCTGCAATGGCAGGTGCAGATCGACAAGCTGAGCAACAGAAAATATATGATGCGTTTTTGCAATCACCAGTTCTTGCTAAACTTAAAGTTCAGAGTGATATTCATGCTGCATTAGCAGCGGGAACATGGGGCAGAGAAGGTACTTTACTTATTGCTGGAACCGGAGCGATTATATTTGGTTATGAGCAACAAAACACATTTCGTGTTGGTGGCTGGGGCTATTTATTAGGTGACGAAGGAAGCGGCTATCACTTAGGGAAGCTCGCCATTCGTTCTGTATTAAAGGCGCATGATGACAAAATGCCTTTAAAACTTTTTCAAAAAGAGATACTTACTCATTTTAATGTATTATCACCAGATCAGCTCATTACAAAAGTATATAGCAGCACAAATCCTGTAGCCGCTATTTCTTCTGTGAGCAGGATTGTGCTAGACGCTTTTGAAGAAGATACATTAGCAAAAGCCATCGTTTATACAGTTCAAGAAGCTTTATTAGAACTTATTGAAAGTGCCTACTCACGAATCGATCGAACAAAGCCGGTAGTATTACACGGCGGATTATTTTCGAATAATATATTTTATGAAGAGTTTAACATGCGTTTTTCGTCACGATTTCCTGACTTGATTGCTTTGAAGCCAACAATTTCGGGGACAGTTGGAGCTTACTTATTAGCATTACATGAAAATAAAATTGAAGTAAGTGATCCGGTTAAACAAATGATTCAACAAACATGGCGTCTATTGGAAGGTGAGATAACATGAATTACGATCAATTAACAACTGAAAAAAGGAATAATGAAACAATGAATTTGGATGTTATGCCCATCTCGGACGTACTTCAAATAATGAATAAAGAGGATATGCAGGTTGTGAATAGTGTCGAACGAGTTTTACCTACCATTGAGAAAGTAATTAAAAAAGTGGTTGAAAATTTAAGAAATGGAGGGCGCCTGTTTTATATCGGGGCGGGGACTAGTGGTCGTTTAGGTATGCTTGATGCATCTGAATGTCCTCCTACTTTTATGACTGACCCGGAGCTTGTGCAAACGGTAATGGCAGGTGGAAAGGATGCTTTTTTTCAGGCAGTTGAAAATGCTGAAGATCGTTTGGAAGATGGGATGAACAAATTAAAGGGGAAAAACATTACGCCGTTCGATTCCGTTATCGGTATTACGGCAAGTGGTACGACACCATTTGTAATGGGGGCTTTAGAATATGCCCAATCTGTCGGAGCTTTTACGGTAAGTTTGACGAGCAATGTTAAATCTGAAGTAAGTCGCTATGCGGAAGAAGCAATTGAGGTTGTCGTCGGACCCGAAATTTTAACAGGCTCAACACGATTAAAAGCTGCTACATCACATAAAATGATTTTAAATATGATCAGCACGGCATCAATGGTGCAATTAGGTAAAGTGTATGAAAACTTAATGGTCGATGTAAATGCTAGCAATAAAAAATTAAAAGAGCGGGCTAAAAGAATTGTTGTTTCTGCAACGGACTGCAAATATGAGGAAGCAGAAGAGGTGCTTGGAAAAACGAAATTCGCTGTAAAGCCGGCAATTGTCATGCTAAAAACAAATCAAAATTATGAACGAGTAAAACTTGCATTGGAACAAGTAAACGGCCATACAAGAAAGGCTATTTTACTTTTAAACAATAGTTAATAACGAGAGTTGTCATGAATAATTCTGGCAACTCTTTTTGATTTTTCGCTTAGAATTTCTGTATAGTGCAATAATATTTCTTATAAAACCATTGTTTCCATTTTTTGTGCCTGTTAATATTAAAATGTACTAATATTCAGAAAAAACAAAGGGGGCGGGGAGATGGGCATTTCTACAGAAGAGCATGAGATGTTTAGAAAAGCTTTACGCAAAATGCTGGATAAAGAGGCATATCCTTATTTTGAACAATGGGAGAAGGATCGGGATATTCCGCGTGAGTTTTGGTTGAAGCTCGGGGAGAATGGCTTTTTATGTCCGATGGTGAGCGAGAAATACGGAGGACTTGGACTGGATTTTGGCTATTCCGCTATATTAACGGAGGAGCTAGAACGTGTAGGAGCAGGACTTGCGAGTGGGATTTCACTTCATTCTGATATTGTGACACCATATATCGAATCATATGGAACAACTACGCAAAAAGAAAAATGGCTTCCTAAAAGTGTTACAGGTGAGTATATTTCGGCTATTGCAATGACAGAACCGGGAGCAGGCTCCGACCTCGCGGGGATTCAAACGACCGCTAAAAAAGATGGGGATGTCTATATTTTAAATGGAGAAAAGACATTTATTACGAACGGGATCCATGCAGATTATGTAGTCGTTGTTTGTAAAACAAACCAAAAGGCTAGCCCGGCATATAAAGGGGTTAGTCTGCTTATTGTAGAGAATGGTACACCTGGTTTTAAACGTGGAAAAAAACTCGATAAAATCGGAATGCACAGTGCAGATACAGGAGAGCTTATTTTTGAAGATGTGCGTGTACCGGTAGAAAACTTATTAGGGGAAGAAAACCGGGGCTTCTATTATTTAATGGAAAAACTGCAGCAGGAACGATTAATTGTAGCTATTGAAACTCAAATTGAAGCTGAATGTTGTTTACAGCTAACGGTAGATTATGTAAAAGAACGTAAAGCATTCGGGAGTCGTATTGCAGATTTCCAAAACACACAATTTAAATTAGCGGAAATGGCGACGGAAATTGAGCTTGGACGTACATATGTCGACAATTTAATCGAAAAACATATTGCTGGTAAAGAAATTGTGAAGGAAGTCTCAATGGCAAAGTGGTGGATTAGTGAAATGGCAAAGCGTGTCGTAGCGGATTGCCTACAGTTACATGGAGGATATGGATATATGGAAGAATACGAAATCGCGAGACGTTATCGAGATATTCCGGTAGCAGCGATTTATGCGGGAACAACGGAAATTATGAAGGGGATTATCGCAAAACAAATTTTAAAATAGTACTTACAAAGGGGATAGAATTATGAAAAACGTATATATCGTAGACGGGGCTCGTACTGCATTTACAGCTTTTGGGGGTTCCTTTGCAACAACAGATGCAGTACAGCTTGGTACAAAAACTGCAGTGGAAGCGTTAAAGCGGGCAAATGTACAGCCTGAACAAGTCGACCATGTAATTTACGGGGGTGTCATTACAACTGGTTCCAATTCAGCCTATTTAGCTCGACATATTGGACTTTACGCAGGTGTTCCTAAAGAAGTACCAGCTTTAACTGTGAATCGTTTATGTGGATCAGGTATGCAATCGGTTATATCTGCTGCACAAATGATACAGCTAGGTGAAGGAAATGTAGTATTGGCTGGGGGAGCAGAAAATATGTCCCAATCGCCATATTCGAACTTCGAACAACGCTTTAGCGGTTCGAAACTAGGCAACCTGGAGTTTACAGATATGCTTCAAGCAACATTAACAGACCAGTATACAGGTTCAGGAATGGGCTTGACGGCAGAAAAGCTGGCTGAACAGTATACAATTTCTCGCGAGGAGCAAGATGCATTCGCCCTTCTTTCAAATGAACGTGCCGCAAAAGCACGTAAGGACGGCACTTTTGCAAAAGAGATCGTGCCGGTTGCTGTAGCTACGAGAAAAGGCGAGATTTTAATAGATCAGGATGAACATATTAAAGAAGGCGGCACACGGGAGAGCTTGGCAAAGTTACGTCCTGCATTTAAAAAGGACGGAACCGTGACAGCAGCGAATGCTTCCGGCATTAATGACGGGGCAGCATCTGTCGTTGTCGCAAGTGAAGATTTTGTAAATGGACAAGGACTAAAGCCGTTAGCCCGCATTGTATCATGGGGAATAGCGGGTGTTGATCCGTCGATTATGGGAATCGGTCCGGCTCCGGCAATTCGTCAAGCATTGGAGCGTGCGAACTTAACAATTGAGGACATGGATTTAGTTGAAATTAATGAAGCATTTGCAGCCCAATATATCGCAGTAGAAAAGGAACTTGGACTGAACCGTGAGAAAACGAATGTAAATGGTGGTGCAATCGCACTCGGTCACCCAGTAGGTGCAAGTGGTACAAGAATCATCTTATCCGCTGCATATGAACTGCAACGACGAAATGGGAAGTATGCGGTTGCCAGCCTTTGTATCGGTGGCGGACAAGGAATTGCTTTAATTATCGAAAGAGTATAGAAACTTGGCATGCTAGGAGAAAGTTTCCGGCATGCTTTTTTGTTGTATGTTTTTATTAGAACAATAATGCGGGATATTAGAAAAAGTCGGGCCGGTATTAGAAAAGTGAAAGGGGATTTTAGAACAAAGCGAACCTTTATTAGCACAACGAAAGGACATATTAGAAAATCGCAATTTTATTAGAACAAATAAAAATATATTAGACGATTTCAGATTATATTAGAAATCCTTGCAACTTTTTCACCCCAAGTTTCTAAAGATGAGACACAAAGGGTAGCATACCGAAATAGATTCTTTCATTTGAACTTTATTACGAAAAATTCAAAACGATTTTAATTTGACACAAACCTTACTTTTTTTGCTGTAAACAACCAAATCACATTCCGCCAAATTTTACGCATTAATTGCGGAATATGTTACACTAAAGCCAACGAATAAAAGGTGGTAAAACAATATGTCAGCAATCAGTTTATTAAACGAAACACTTCAAAATAAATGGTCGTTTGAAACGACAATGAAAATTCAGGACGAAATGATTCCAGCGATGGTTGAAGGGAAAGATATCGTAGCAGAATCCCCAACAGGCTCAGGAAAAACATTAGCCTACACATTACCTATTTTAAATAAAGTTGACGGAAAAAAGAAACAAACCCAAGCGTTGATCGTAGCACCATCACAAGAGCTTGCAATGCAAATTGTTGAAGTTATCCGTGATTGGACAGTTGGAACAGATATTACTGTCCAACAGTTGATCGGTGGGGCAAACTCAGCTCGTCAAATTGAAAAATTAAAGAAAAAGCCAACGATTGTTGTCGGGACACCAGGTCGCTTAAATGAATTGGCTCGCCAAGGTAAATTAAAGCTTAGAGAAATAGAAACAATTGTTTTAGATGAATGCGATCAGCTATTAAGTCGTGAATACCGCGTTGTCGTAAAATCATTTATAGAAAATGCGGCATTCGGTCGTCAAGTCGTTGTAGTATCTGCAACGATTACAGAAGAAATAAAGCTTGTAGCAGAACGCTTAATGTTCGAGCCAGTCAGCATAGAAATTAAGCCTGAAGATATGGTGAAGTTCGGTAAAGTAGTTCACTCCTTTGTAAAAGTAGAGGAACGAGACAAAACAGAGATGCTTCGCCGTCTTGCTAATATTGAAGGACTGCGCGGGTTGGCATTCGTCAATAATATTGACCAAGTATTAATGAAACAAAACAAGTTGGAATATCGCGATGCACCAATTGTAGCACTTCATTCAGATATGAAAAAAGACGAACGTAAAAAAGCGTTGGATGCTTTCAGAAAAGGGGAAGCGCGCATTTTAATTGCAACAGATATTGCGGCACGAGGTTTAGATATTTCAGGATTAACACATGTTATTCATGTCGACGTTCCACGTATAATTGAGCAGTATACACATCGTTCGGGCCGTACAGGTCGTGCAGGAGCAGATGGAGAAGTATTAACATTATTATCTTATAAAGATGAAAAGACTTTCAAAAAATGGTTGCGTGATCTTTCATTAAAAGGTGTTCAAAAAGTATGGACTCAAGGGCAGCTTGTGGAGGGAAATGCAAAAACAGTTTCATCAAAAGCGGCTCCCGAAGTAAAGAAAGCAACAGAGAAAAAGTCTTATCAGCCAAAGACAAATAAAAATGGTATGACTTTCAGTAAGAAAAAGGAGAAATAATTCATGACATTCCAAGAGAAGTTAGAGCAATATGCAGATTTAGCTGTTCGTATCGGAGTAAATGTTCAAAGAGGACAATACTTATTAATTAATACATCAACAGATACATTGGATTTCACACGAATTGTTGTGAAAAAAGCATATGAGGCAGGCGCAAGTCGTGTCCATGTAAATTTAACAGATGCAAGCTTTGAACGTGCCTATTTTGAAAATGTTACTGTTGAAGAGACAGCTAATTTTCCTAAATGGGTCGTTGCACAACGCGAGGAATTAATCGAACGTAAAGGCGCACTTCTTTGGATTGATGCAGAAAATCCCGATTTACTGGCGGGTATAGAATCGGAGAAAATCGGTGCTCAGCAGAAGGCAGCAGGTACAGCGCTTGTCAACTATCGTAAAGCAGTTATGAATGATGATATCGCATGGTCAATTATTGCAGTCCCTTCTCCAAAATGGGCGGCTAAAGTCTTCCCTGATTTAGCTGAGCAAGAACAAGTACCGGCATTATGGGATGCCATTTTTAAAACTGTGCGTATTGGTGATGGTAATGCGGTTGAAAACTGGAAAAATCATATTGAAACTTTACATGCACGTGCAGCACAGCTAAATGCTAAGAAATATGCTAAATTACACTACTTGGCACCAGGTACAGATTTAACAATTGAATTACCCGAAAAGCATTTATGGAAAAGTGGTAGTAGTGAATCTCCGGACGGTACAACATTTATTGCGAATATGCCGACAGAAGAAGTATTTACACTACCTGCAAAATATGGGGTAAATGGATACGTATCAAATACAAAACCGCTTGTTTATAAAGGAAATATTATTGATGAATTTAAGCTTACTTTTGAAAAAGGAAAAATTGTGAGTGCTGAGGCAAAAGTGGGTCAGAAATTACTGCAGCAGCTTATCGCTTCAGATGAAGGTTCTACTTATTTAGGGGAAGTGGCATTAGTACCACATGAATCACCAATTTCAGCATCAAATATTTTATATTACAACACATTATTTGATGAGAATGCATCTAATCATTTAGCGATTGGTGAAGCATATCCAACTTGTTATGAAGGTGGCAAGGAGCTAGAAAAAGGCCAGCTAGAATCGTTAGGTATTAATACATCGATTACACATGAAGATTTTATGATCGGAAGCGCTGAAATGGATATAGACGGTATTTTAGCGGATGGCTCAGAAGAACCGATTTTCAGAAAAGGAAACTGGGCATTCTAAATATAGAAGTGGGGTGAGTAAATGCGGAAAATAATACTTAGCATTATTTTTTGTGTCGTCTTATTTCCAACTGCAACATTGGCCGATGAACGGGAAGTGTATATAGCGCTTGGAGATTCATTAGCAGCAGGACAAACGCCATACAGTGAAATCGATGCGGGCTATACGGATTTTATTGCTTTACAGCTCATGCGCAACGGAAAACTTGCTCATTTTTCAAAAGAGCTTACTTTTCCGGGTTATCGTGTTGAAAATGTCATTGAAACAGTTCAATCTGATAAAGCAGAACAGTTACTAAATGAGGCGACATTGATTACTATTTCTGCGGGGGCCAATAATTTACTCCCTCTTATAGCGCATAATCCGGAGCAAGGTACTATTGCCTTTTCCCAGCTAAGTGCGGACTTTGCATTAAATGAAGTGCGGATTCAAATGAAAGAACTCCTTTCGTTAACAAAAGAAAAAGCACCTAACGCTGAAATTTATGTGCTTGGTTATTATTTTCCTTATGTGAGCCTTCATGAGGAGCAAAAACAAGGTGCAGAAAAGGCAGTAAAGTTATTAAATGGAATTTTAAAGCAGGAGACAGAGCAAGCCGGATATGTATTTGTTGATGTTTTTGAAGCTTTTAATTCAGGGCAAGCGGATTATTTACCTAGCATTCAGGATATTCATCCGAATCAGCTTGGTTACCGTATAATGGCTAATGAAATGCTAAAGAAATATAGCGGAATTGATTTTCTTTCGTTACCTATAGACGCAATGCCTGCACCAAATCCGAAAACATTTGAAGAAATGTTGCAGATGCAGCAAACTGTATTACCAGGAGAGGAAGGGCAATTTATGCCCCTGCATTATCCTGATAAACCAACACCTATATATGTATAAATAAAAAGCATTCCGACAAGAAATTCTTGAAGGAATGCTTTTTTACTGTTCAATTACTCGCTAATTTTAACGTCACGTAATTGGTAAATGCTGTCAGTTCCTACATTGAAGCCAGAAACTTTAT
This sequence comes from Solibacillus ferritrahens, assembly GCF_037027585.1. Lineage (NCBI taxonomy): Bacteria > Bacillati > Bacillota > Bacilli > Caryophanales > Caryophanaceae > Solibacillus > Solibacillus ferritrahens. Next base: position 158,374 of record NZ_JAXCLE010000005.1, read on the forward strand.
CAGATACACCTGTTAATGTATATGGGTGTAATACGAATGCCATTGGCGACTCGTCTGAAATAAGTTGTAACGCTTCTTTATAGATTGCTTCACGTGCAGCTGGGTCTGCTTCGCGACGACCTTTATCTAATAACTCATCCACTTTTTCGCTTGAGTAGAATGAACGGTTACCTGGGTCACCATGTTGTGAAGAGTGGAATAATGCATATAGACCGTAGTCTGCATCAGCAGTAGCATTAGACCAACCTAAGATGAACATATCGTGCTCACCAGCAGCTGTTTTCTCTAAGTACGCGCCCCACTCTAAAACTTCGATCTTAACATCGATGTTTAATTGTTTTAAGCCTTCTTGTAATACGATCGCAACATTTTGACGAGCTGGGTTATCATTCGTCCAAATTGTTGTTGAGAAGCCATCTGCATAACCAGCTTCAGCTAGTAAAGCTTTCGCTTCGTCTAAGTTGTAAGCCATTGATGTTACATCTTCAGTGTATCCGAAAATACCAGGAGATAATGGAGAAATCGCTGGAATACCGTATCCTTCATAAATACCATCGATTAAAGTAACACGGTCGATTGCTTTTGAAATCGCCTGACGTACTTTTTCGTTATCAAATGGTGCTTTTTGTGTATTGAAACCTACATAAGTTAAAGAAGACGATGGAGTTTCTAAAACTGAAACGCCGTCAGAACCATTTACGTTTGCTACTTGGCTAGGCTCAACGGCACCGATAATGTGAGCGTAACCTGATTGTAATTCAGCAACACGAGTAGCGCCTTCTGGTACTACTTTAAATGTTACCGTATCAACGTGTGCAGGAGTTCCTGCATAGTCAGCGAACTTTTCTAATTTTACTTCAGTACCTGGAGTCCAAGAAACGAATTTGAATGGACCAGTACCTACTGGATTTGTACCGATTACTGAACCAGCAGCTACAGAAGAATCAGCTTCCATTGCAGCATAGTCATCAGCAATTGCTTTTGGTGAAATGATACCACCACCATTGTGCGTTAAGTGTGCAAGTAATGGTGAGAATGGGTATTCAGTTACGAATTGAACTGTTGAATCATCAATTACTTTTACTTCTGTAACCATTTCAAATAAGAAAGCACGTGGTGACGCAACTTTTTCATCTAAAACTCGGTCGAAAGAAGCTTTTACAGCTTCAGCATTGAAAGCTTCGCCGTCATGGAAAGTAACACCTTGCTTAAGCTTGAATTCCCATGTTAAGTCATCAACTTGAGTCCAAGATTCTGCTAAACCAGGAACTAATTCTCCGTTAGCATCACGATTTACTAATGTTTCATAAATGTTAGATTGTACATTTGACGAAGAAACATCGTTTGATCCGTGTGGGTCTAGTGATTGAGCATCAGATAATTCAGCGATAATTAAATCACCGCCACCTTCTGAAGCTGCATCATCGTTCGTACTAGAGTCTGTATTTGTTTCAGTTCCAGTGTCCTCGCCTTTTGATGTATCTTCTGAATCATCTCCACCAGCACATGCAGCTAACACAAGGGCAAGTGTAAATGTAAGAAGTAGCATCCATAGCGACTTTTTAGAAAATGACATGATGGAAGTCCCCCCATTTAATATTATTTTAGAATATTACAAAAATGTAATTTCTTTAAATAGAATAGCACATATGAGTACAAAGCATCAATATCCAAAAAAGATAAAAAATAGTTAAAGGAGAAAATCGGGACATGATAAAGTATTTCATGATAATGTTAAACAATTCAGTAAATTGATGTAGGTCTTATGGCTGTAAGCGTTAGTCATAATTTGGATTAAAAAAGTATACTATGTTGATATAATCAAATTGTTAAAAAATATAAAAATAATAAAATATTCAGAATTTTACTAAAACATTATTATCTTGAAATGTATACTTTTTACTCTATATACTATTATTTATACTAATAATTTAGAATTTATAGAAGGAACTAAAAATTTGAAAGGGTGATTTATATTGAGTACGGTACAAACAGAGAAAAATCCTTCTACAATGAAAAAAAGTAATCCACGTTCGGAAGCTTTTAAAACGTTTATGAAGCGTTTACTTAAAAATAAGGCAGCTGTTGTTGGTGGAATAGTAATTCTTTTTATCATTTTAGTAGGGATATTTGGACCATTTTTAGTTAAGACCGATCCAAATGCACAAAATATTTTAAACAAACTTCAGCCACCTTCAAAAGAACATTGGTTTGGTACAGATAACTTCGGCCGTGATATATTCTCGCGTATTGTTAATGGAACAAAGTTAACGTTAACAGTTGGGTTTTTATCGGTATTTATTGGAGGAATAATTGGGGTAGTATTAGGGATTGTATCAGGATATTATGGCGGTGCCATTGATACGATAACTATGCGTCTTATGGATATTCTGTTGGCGTTCCCTGGTATTTTACTAGCTTTAGCAATCGTATCTGTATTAGGTGGTAGCTTAGTAAATGTTATTATTGCGGTAGGTATATTCTCCGTACCAGCGTTTGCACGTATTGTACGTGGTTCGACGCTACAAGTGAAAAAGCTCGAATATATTGATGCAGTAAGGGCACTTGGGGCATCGGATATAAGAATTATTTTTAAACATATTTTACCGAATATTATGTCACCAATTATCGTTCAAGCAACTATGCGTATTGCAACGGCAATTTTAACAGCTTCGGGCTTGGCATTCCTAGGTTTAGGTGCGCAGCCGCCGGACCCGGAATGGGGAGCAATGTTAAGTGATGGCCGTACGTATATGCATAATGCAGGTCATATGGTATTAATTCCTGGAATGATGATTGTTGTCGTAGTATTGGCATTTAATATTTTCGGTGATGGATTACGTGATGCACTTGATCCAAAGATGAAACAATAGGAGGTGGAACAGTAAATGACTAAATATATTATCCGTCGTTTATTACAAACGATTCCCGTATTGTTAGGGGTTTCTATTTTAGTGTTTTCATTGATGTTCCTAATTCCTGGTGATCCTGCGCAAGTAATGGCAGGGGAAGGTGCATCTGAACAAACGGTAGAAAATTTACGTGAAAAATTAGGGTTAAATGACCCTGCATATGTACAGTATGGTCGATTTTTAGGCAATGCGCTGCAAGGCGATTTAGGTAATTCAGTTCGTAGTGGTCGTCCTGTAATGGATGAAATACAGGCACGATTTTGGATTACGGTAGAAGTAGCTGTTTATGCAACAATTTTAGCGGTATTTATCGGTTTAATTGCAGGTATTATTTCTGCAGTACGTCATTATACATTAACTGACGTTTCAATTATGATTATTGCGTTATTTGGATTATCAATGCCGAATTTCTGGTTAGGGTTACTATTAATTCAATGGTTTGCATTAGGTAATCTACCATTTGGCTGGGATTTACCGGAAATTCTAAAAATGCGGCCATCTGGATGGGGTGACTCGTGGCGACAAATTATTCTACCGGTTATCACACTCGGTACAGGTGGTGCCGCAATCATTGCGCGTATGACTCGCTCATCGATGCTTGAAGTTATCGGACAAGACTATATCCGTACCGCTCGTGCAAAAGGGGTATCGGAACGTATCGTTATTTATCGTCATGCTCTTAAAAATGCACTTATTCCAGTAGTAACAGTTATTGGATTAGAGTTTGGTGGTTTCCTAGGGGGAGCAGTATTAACAGAAACAATTTTCGCTATTAATGGTATGGGCCGTTTAACAATAGATGCAATTAGGCAAAGGGACTTCCCAGTCGTTCAAGGGACTGTACTTGTAATTTCACTATTATTCGTAATTGTAAACCTACTTGTTGATATTTCTTACAAATTCTTGAATAAACGAATTGACTTAAACTAATAAACGAAAAGAGGTGTGGCAAATGAATGAAATGGAAAGTATTTTAGTCGTAAATAATCTACAAACATCATTCGGTACGGAAGCTGGAGAAGTTCGTGCAGTTGACGGTGTAAGCTTTACTGTTCCAAAAGGAAAGACTATTGGAATTGTAGGTGAATCTGGTTCGGGGAAAAGTATTACATCTCTTTCGATTTTACGTTTACTAGCATCAAACGGTAAAACTAAGGGCGGTGAAGTACTTTTCAAAGGAAAAGACTTGTTGAAGCTGTCTGAAAAAGCAATGCGTGAAATTCGCGGTAATCAGATCTCAATGATTTTCCAGGAGCCTATGACATCGTTAAATCCGGTTTATACAGTGGGACAGCAAATTAGTGAAACAATCAAAATCCATAAAAAGCTAGGTAATAAAGAAGCGATGGCTCAGTCAGTGGAAATGTTAAAACTGGTTGGTATACCATCACCTGAAAAGCGCGTAAAACAATATCCACACGAACTATCGGGCGGGATGCGCCAGCGTGTAATGATTGCGATGGCATTAGCATGCGATCCTGAAATTCTAATTGCGGATGAGCCAACAACAGCGCTCGATGTGACAATTCAAGCGCAAATTTTAGAGCTAATTAAAGATTTACAAAATCGCTTAGGAATGTCTGTAATAATGATTACCCATGATTTAGGGGTAGTGGCTGAGACATGCGATTATGTAGCGGTAATGTACGCTGGGCAAGTAGTGGAATATTCAGATGTTCGCACACTATTTAAAAATCCTAAGCATCCATATACATTAGGCTTACTAAATTCATTACCACGTCATGATGTGGACCAGGAAAAACTAATTCCGATAAAAGGAATGGTGCCGAGCCCACATGAAATGCCGGTCGGTTGTCGTTTTGCTCCTCGATGTCCAGTGGCGACAGAGCTTTGCCATAAAAAACAGCCGGATTTATTAAGTACCGGGGGAGACAATTCAGAGCAAATCCGTTGCTGGATGTACTCAGAAGAGTGGGATGGAGAATCGGAGGTGACGCTATATGGCGAAAAAAGAACTGTTAAAGGTTGAGGGATTAAAGCAATACTTCCCAATTAAAGGTGGTTTTTTAGGCCGTACCGTCAACCACGTAAAGGCAGTAGATGATATTTCATTTACGATTTATGAAGGGGAAACTGTAAGTATTGTAGGGGAATCTGGGTGTGGTAAATCTACAACAGGTCGAGCAATTTTACGTTTGGAAGAGCCAACAGATGGATCTGTTGTCTTCCAAGGGACAGATATTACAAAAATCCCTAAAGGTGAAATGCGTAAATTCCGTAAAGATTTACAAATCATTTTCCAAGATCCATACGCTTCAATTAATCCACGTCAAACTGTTGCAAGTGTACTAAGTGAAGCGATGCATATTCAGAATGTTTTACCACCGGACCAACGCCGTGCACGGATTGAACAACTTCTTGAAACGGTTGGATTGCGTCCATATCAAGCAGACCGCTATCCCCACGAATTCTCAGGTGGGCAACGTCAGCGTATCGGTATTGCCCGTGCATTATCCGTTGACCCAAAGCTTATTATTTGTGATGAAGCGGTATCTGCACTTGACGTTTCAATTCAAGCGCAAGTACTAAACTTATTAGAAGAGTTACAAGATGAATATGGATTAACATACTTATTCATCTCTCATGACTTAGGGGTAGTACGTCATATTTCTGACCGTATTATCGTAATGTATTTAGGGAAAATTGTTGAGATTGCAGATAAAAATAGTTTGTTTGAAAATCCTCAACATCCATATACGAAAGCACTTTTATCGGCAATCCCTGTACCAGATCCGGATGCAGTGAAGAGTCGAATCGTATTGAAAGGTGATGTACCGTCACCAATTGATCCGCCACAAGGTTGCCGCTTCCATACGCGCTGTCCATTTGCGACAGATAAATGCCGTACGGAAGAGCCAGTTTTACGTACTTCAGACATCATGAAGGATACACATGAAGCTGCGTGTCACTATATGGAAGAAATTTCAGCTGGAAAAATGACTCCAAACTATTAATAATAAAAACCACACTGTACGAATATTCGTTCGTATAGTGTGGTTTTTTCGATTTTAGTCATGTACACTTATAGTAATAAAATGGGGGGCGGTATTCATGAAAATATTTCATACAGCAGATTGGCATTTAGGGAAGCTCGTACAAGGTGTGTCGATGACTGAAGATCAGCAATATGTACTCGAACAGTTCATCGAGGAAATAAGATTAGAAAAGCCGGATGTAGTCATTATAGCGGGGGATTTATATGACCGTTCAGTACCACCTACTGATGCTATTCAGCTTTTGAATAAAACTTTTAAACAAATATTAATCGAAGAAAAAACACCGATTGTCGCAATTGCTGGAAATCATGATAGCGCTACACGTTTAAACTTTGGCAGTGATTTAATGAAGGCAAGTGGCTTGCACATCGTTGGTCATCTAGAAAGTTACTTTAAACCGGTTATTATGAATGATGAATACGGGGAAGTACATTTTTATTTAGTTCCGTTTGCAGAGCCTTCCATTGTAAGAAATGTTTTTGGAGATGAATCGATTACGACCCATGAAGGGGCAATGGCACGCATTATTGAAGAAATTGAGCTAACACTTGATCCGGAAAAGCGCAATATTATTGTAGGACATGCCTTTATTACAAAAGACGGGATGCCAGAACAAAATACAAGTGATTCTGAACGGAAATTGACAATAGGCGGTACAGAGTGCATCAACTCGGCATTGTTTGAACCATTTTGCTATACGGCACTGGGGCATCTTCACCAGGCGCATTTTGTGGCAAATGAAAAAATACAGTATGCAGGCTCACCACTTAAATATTCCGAATCAGAAGTTAATCATAAAAAGGGCTTTTTAATAGTTGATTTAAAAGAAGATGGATCAGTAGCTGTTGAAAAAAAGTTACTGACGCCGATCCGAGATATGCGAATTGTTTCAGGACTGCTTGATGATATTTTACAGCATGAAAAAAACGATGACTACGTATTCGTAAAGTTGCAGGATGAAAATTATGTTAAAGGTGCCGCTGAGCTCGTACGTACTGTATATCAGAATGCTTTACACATCGAAAGAACCGTTGTATATGAAAGGCTAGAGCAGCAAGCGAATACAATGAATCGCGTACAAATGGATGATACGGAATTGTTTGAGCTGTTTTATACAGAAATGACAGGTAAGCCTTTAAGTGAGGAAACGAAAGCAATTTATACTGACATTCTTCAGCAGCTTATCGACAATGAACGTGAATTTCAGGAGGTGCTGTAACGATGAAGCCTATAAAATTATCGATGACAGCTTTTGGACCATATCAAACAAAAGAAGTAATCGATTTCACTAAACTTCATGAGCATGGAATATTTGTTGTTTCAGGGGCTACTGGTGCGGGCAAAACAACCATTTTTGATGCGATATCATTTGCTCTTTATGATTCAGGCAGTGGGGAAGACCGTGAGAAGTCACTGTTTTTACGCAGTGATTTTGCTGACGAAACAATTGATACAGAAGTGGAGCTTGAATTTGAAGTGCGCGGTCGTCTATATCGTATTTGGCGGAAATTCGGACAGGACGGATCGAGTGCAAAACGTGAATTTTATGAGATTACAGGTGGTATTGAAGTACCAGCTGTAGAAAAATTTCAGGTAAAGCTTATTCAGGCAAAAGTCGAAGAGTTGATTGGCCTAACCTATTCTCAATTCAATCAGATTGTTATGCTTCCACAAGGAGAATTCCAAAAACTTTTGACATCCGAATCAAAGCATAAAGAAGAAATCTTCCGTAAAATCTTTAAAACTGAACGATTTACAAAAATGGTCGAGCTTTTGCGGGAAAAAAAGAAGTCTGCAGAAAAGCTATATGATCAATCTATAATGCAGCAAGACCATACGATCCATGAAATTATCTCGCGCCTACCAAATAGAGATTCAGAGCTATTTTCGGAGATAAACCAAGATGTAATTAATCTATATCAAGTAAAGCAAGCTTTATTAAACGAACAGCAATATTATGAAGAACATTGCAAAACATTAAAGGGGCAATATGAGAAATCCAAATTACAATTACAGCAATTAAATGAAACATTCAGTGAGCAAAAGCTGCTAAATGAACGAATTGAAAAATATTTATTAAGAAAAACTCGGCTTGCAGAACTCCTTCAACAAGAACAAACAATGCAATCCGAGAAACAGCGTCTCGAACTTGCCAAAAAAGCGAATCAAATTGAACCTTTGGAGCGCGAGCATGAGAAAGTGAAGCTTCAATTTGAAAGAGCGGAAATCGCATTACAACATGCAAAAAAGGATTTTGAAAAAGCAAAGTCGCAACTTCAAAATGCAATGAAATTTTATGACGAACAAAAACAGCATGAACCATTACTCGATGAGTATTCAAAATCTATTTCACAGTTAGAGCAGCTTTTACCGATTTATCAATCGATAGATGAACAGCGAAAGTCCGTTTTGAAAATAGAGGAAAATCAAAATAATGCAAAACAACTATTTGAAAAACTTCAAAAAGAGGATATTACATTAAAGGAACAGCAACAGAAGCAGCGGATAATTATAAATGAACTGGAAGAAAAAGTAGCTACGTACCAGGAGACATTTGAAGCTCATGCAATGTTGACCAAGAAAATTGAGCTAGCAAGGGAGATTTTAAAGCTCCAATCTAGCGAGGTAGCATTAACAAAAACACTGGCAGAAAAGCAGCAAATTGCAAATCTTGCTCAGGAAAGATTACAGAAGCTGGAACAACAGATTCGCAGTAATCATGCAGCATTTCTCGCTACTTCCCTTCATCACGGGGAGGCGTGTCCTGTATGCGGAAGCACAGAACATCCAGCCATCCATAGCAGTGAAGCATTGGAAGTTGACGATAATGAATTGACCGCACTACGCCGTGAAAGTGACAGTGCTATGCAGAACTTTTACCAAGTAAGCTCGAAATTAGAAGTAGAGCAAGCGGCATTGAACGAGAAGCAGCAGGTACTTCAGCAACTTGGCATTGAACCTTCATCGCTTCACGAATACGAACAGCAACTATCTGTATTGACGAACCAATTATCGATGCAAAAACAGCAACAAGCACAACTATTAATGGAAAAGAAAAATTTGGAACAGATTTTGCAAAGTAAAGAAATGCTCCAAGGGCGAATTGAAAAAGGGCAGCAGTATGTATCGGAAATTGATAAACAATATGCACAAGAAAAGGGTAAGCTTGAGCAAAGTGAAAAGTCTTTACTACCGCAGTTTTCAACCGTCCAACAAGTTACGGAAGCGTTGACAAGCCTGCAGCAGAAATATCGTCATTTAAAAGAAGCGATACAAAAGGCATTGGAAGCATTGCAAAATATTCAATTGGAAGAAAAGACATGTGAAGTGAATTATGAGCATGCTACAAAGAATTTAACTGAGAAACAACAGGAAAGTAAAATAGCGCAATCTGCATTTGAGTCTGCACTCTTACAAGAAGGCTTCCATATAGAAGCATATAAACAAGCGCTACTATCTCAGCAGGTTCAACAACAAATACAGGAAACATTAGAGAGCTATAAGCAAAATGTCCATACTTTAACAGTGCAAATTGCAGAAGAACAACAAATGTTAGAGGGAAAAGAATTGGTGGATTTGAAGGCTATTGAGCAACAGATTTCGCTGCTTAATGAGCAAATAGAAGCCCAATATTCAGAAGTGAAATTAGTCCATTCTTACGCATTACAGTGTGGGGAAACTTTAGAAAAGCTTGAAAAATCAGCTCGACAAATAGAAGATTATAAAGAAAAATTAATGCAAGTCGAACATGTATATGATTTAATTCGTGGACAGAATGAAGCGAAAATTTCTTTTGAACGATTTGCGCAAATAGGCTATTTAGAAAAAGTAACACAAGCTGCAAATGAAAGACTACGTGTTTTATCAAATGGTCAGTATTTTTTAAAGTCAACGGGTCGTAAAGAAGGAAATGCACAAAGCGGGTTAAGTATTGATGTATATGATAGCAACACTGGGCAAACACGCGATGTTAAAACATTATCCGGAGGTGAAAAATTCAATGCTTCGCTTTCACTAGCTTTAGGAATGGCGGATGTTATTCAAAGTGTTCAGGGCAGTGTGCATATTGATACTATGTTCATCGATGAAGGCTTCGGTACGTTGGATGAAGAAGCATTACGACGCGCTATCGATATTTTAATTGACCTACAGCAAACGGGTCGCTTAATCGGTGTCATTTCACATGTCGCGGAACTTAAAGCAGCGATGCCGGCCATTTTACAAGTACAAAAGCTAAAAGAAGGCTATAGTAAAACAGAAATTATTATTAAATAAATGATTGTACAAAAAAACACATTTCACACGAAAGACTGAGTGAAATGTGTTTTTGTGTTAACGCTTTGTAGCTCGTCGTGTAGTTGTTGCACGTTGCGGAGTAGATTTTTTATCCATCATTTTTTTTATGATGGGATAAAGTATTGGACCGAATTTAATTGCTGTTTTAACAAGTTTGTTTAGTTTCATACGTATACACTCCTTAACGAATATCATTTCGTATAAGAAATATACCCAATTAAGGAGCTTTCATAAACATTAACGTAAAACTTTAATAGCTTTCACTAAATTCCAAATTCCCGTAATTGAAAAGATAATCAGTAAAGCAACAAGGGCAATAAAATGCGAACTTACAAAGAAATCCTGTATCGCCAAAGTTTCATGAGTCAAAAATAGCGAAATAAAAAAGTAAATAATATACAAAACACCAAAAGCAATCGGAATAAGTTGGGTAATAAAAGCCTTTTTCGAGTGCTCCCTTACAAAATCATCTTTTGAAACAACATATATAATGAACGGCAAGATAGAGGGTGCAAAGTAAAAGCTTAAATAGCTTAATGCACTTAATCCTTTTGATTGATCCATTTCATTCACTCCTTTGTATGTATACGAACGGTCTAGAATTTAGTTACAAAAAAATCGTCTGTTGAAAGTTGGAAAAATATTCGATACAATTAATTTGTTCAAACAATATTTATTTAGATGTACCACAAGGGGAGCCGAGTAAGTCGGCTGAGATTGTGCACGTAATTGCACTGACTCTTTGAACCTGTAAGTTAGCACTTGCGTAGGGATGTGGATAGAAACCGACTGTTCAAACGATAGTCAGGCTTTTGTCCTGATTATCGTTTTTTTTATTTTTGCAGATGGATTTCTATTCCTTCTTCACTTCTGTTACATCGGAAAAAGGAAAGGAGCATTGTTATGGACAAAAAGAGATTACTTATGATGGTGGAAATAGCGATTTTCGCTGCCGTCGGACTGGTGCTGGATCAAATATCATTTAAAATGTGGGCGCAAGGTGGATCGATTAGCTTTGTAATGGTTCCTATTATTTTAATGGCAATTCGTTGGGGGTTAACAGCAGGTCTTGCAACTGGCCTACTAATCGGAATAATGCAGATGATGTTTGGAGCTTATATTGTCCACTGGCTTCAGGCAATTCTTGATTATGGTCTTGCTTTTACTGTAGTAGGTTTAGCGGCAATTATAAGAAAGCCTTTATTACAAGCAACGCAATCACTAAATAAAACAAAAATGGCGCTTTACATTGTAATAGGTACGTTATTAGGTGGATCTTTACGATTCGTTTGCCACTTACTTGCCGGAGTTGTCTTCTTTAAGGAATTTGCAGGCGACGATAACGTATGGATGTATTCCATTATTTACAACGGTTCCTACATGCTGCCAGCAACAATTATTACAGCTATTATTGCCATCTTATTATTCACGTCTGCACCACGTTTATTGCAAAAAGTACAATAAGTTTAATTATTAATATAGAACTAGGTTTGAAGTGCGGATTGCCATCTTCAAATCTAGTTTGTTTTTTTATTATAAATGTACTCTAATCTATACTTCATTTTTGCACATAATTCCTGGATTTAAACACATCATTTAAAAAAACAATGAACACTTACAACCGATTTTAAGTATGTTATAGTTAAGGGTAGACATTGTTTAGAGGAAGGAAGTTACACATGATTGTTACAACACAAGAAGAAATCAAAGCTTTTAAAAAAATAGGACGTATTTGTGCTGAAATTCGTGAAGCGATGAAAGCGGCGACAGTACCGGGCGTGACAACAAAAGAATTGGATGAAATTGCAGGGCGAATGTTTGCCGAGGCTGGCGCAATTTCAGGTCCAAAAGGTGAATATGACTTCCCTGGCTATACTTGTATTTCAGTGAATCATGAAGTGGCACACGGTATTCCAGGTAGTAAAGTGATTCAAGAAGGCGATATTGTCAACATTGACGTATCAGGTTCATTGGATGGGTATTTTGCAGATACTGGTATTTCCTTCGTTGTCGGGGAAGGCTACGAGGATAAAGAAAAGCTTTGTGCTGTAGCAAAATCAGCATTTGAACGTGCAATGACAAAAGTTAAAGCAGGTTCAAAATTAAATCAAATTGGTAAAGCAGTTGAACGTGAAGCGCGTGATCATGGCCTAACGGTTATTATGAACTTAACGGGGCATGGTTTAGGAAAATCATTGCATGAAGAGCCAAACCACGTATTAAACTATTATGATGCCTGGGATACAACAATTATGAAGGAAGGGATGGTTTTAGCAGTAGAACCATTCATTTCAGCAAAGGCAGAGCATATTGTCGAATCTGGGGATGGTTGGACATTTGTCACTCCGGATAAATCATTAGTCGCTCAAATTGAACATTCAATTATTGTAACAAAAGACAAACCAATTATTTTAACAACATTAGAAGACTAATTAGAAAACGTGGAAGCATATAATGCGGCCACGTTTTTTACTTTTGTTCTAGCGGGTGTTTAAATCAACATAAAATAATCAAACGATTCAAATAAATCACAACAACAATTACCATTTTCATACACTTTCAAGTAAAATATATGTAAGGATTCGTAATAGAGGAGGCCGTTGAATGAAGAAACTAAATGATTTGGATCTAACATTAAAATTGGATAAGAAGCTATACAAAAAGCAATTGAAAGAGCTGCAGTATGAAGTGCTTAATATTCAGCAATTTTTATACAACAATAAAATCGGTCTCATCTTCGTATTTGAAGGAATGGATGCAGCAGGAAAAGGGGGGGCCATTAAGCGATTAACAGAACACATTGATCCCCGTGGATTAATCGTTTCGCCAATTTCCGCACCACAGCCACACGAAATGCGTTATCATTATATGCATCGATTTTGGAGGAAGTTACCCCAGCATGGACAGATTGCCATCTTTGACCGTTCCTGGTATGGTCGTGTATTAGTGGAACGCATCGAAGGCTTTGCAAAAGAACATGAATGGCAGCGGGCGTATAACGAAATTAATGGTTTTGAAAAGCAATTAACAGATGAAGATTATATTATAGTTAAATTCTGGATTCATATAGATGCAGATGAGCAATTGAAGCGTTTCATGGAAAGAGCGGAAGATCCGTATAAATCATGGAAACTAACAGATGAAGATTGGCGAAATCGTGAAAAGTTTAATTTATATATAGAAGCGGCAGATGAGATGTTTGCTAAAACAAATACAGAAAATGCCCCTTGGTGTTTAATTCCTGGCAACGATAAATTTTATGCACGAGTACAAGTGCTAAAAGAAGCTGTTGCTCAAATTGAGAATCAAATAACAAAACGGGGTCTTCAACTTACTAATGTTTTTGAAAATCATAATGAACAAGCAGCAGAAAGTACACTGCCTGAATTTATAGAAATACAGCCAAAGCAAAAAAAGAAAAAGTCATAAACGGATAAATAAGTTTGGCTGTGAAATGTAGGTGAGTTAAATGAAAAGCTTATTCAAGCTATTTCAAAAGAAGGAGGGTCCAATGGTTCAACTTATTGGGCAACAATGTTCATTGCGTACTTTTACCCTGTCTGATGCAAGAGCATTGACAAAGCTATTAGTAGATAATAAGTTTTACTGGTCAACATATGAACCGTTACATCGGGATGAATTTTATACAGAAGAGACACAGTACAAGAAAATATTGGAGAGCATGCATCTTTTGCAAACAAATAGAGAGTTTTCCTTTGGTATCTTCCATAATGAAACAGGTCAGCTGATTGGTCATATTTCGCTCTATTCTATAAAACGATTACCATACTCTAGCGGCTTTATAGGGTATTCCATGGATGAAAGATTTATCGGAAAAGGCATTGTAACCGAAGCAGTTCGTTTAGTAATGGAGTTCGCATTTTCAACTTTAAATATTCATCGCATTGAAGCATATGTGGCTCCTCAAAATTTGGGCTCCATACGTGTTTTAGAGAAGTCAGGATTTGCGAGAGAAGGTTTACTCCGAGAATTATTATTTATAAATGGTAAATGGGTTGACCATTATATGTACGCAATATTACAGCGAGAATATAAAAATAGATAAGTTCCATATTTTTAAGGCTATAAAAAAAGCTATAGTGCTCACCTAAAAATACTTTGGGTGAGCGCTATAGCTTATTATTTTACTTTGTCAGATCCATCAGATACTAAATCTAATTTACCAGTTTCAGGATCAATGATTAGACCGTGTACAGGAACACCAGTCGGCATTAATGGATGGTTTCTTACTAAGTCAACGCTTTTTAAAACACTCGTTTTAATATCGCCGAAACCTCGTAACCATTCTTTTAAATCAATACGTGCATAGTTAATAACATCTATCGTTTCCTGTTTTACACCACGCTCAAGCATATGACCAATCATAACATTTGAGTCAACTGCACTCATACCGCAATCATAATGACCAATAACATAAACTTCATCAGCCTTTAATTCATACACAGCTACCAAGATGCTGCGCATGATGCCCCCGAATGGGTGATTTACGATTGCGCCAGCGCTTTTAACAACTTTTACATCCCCATTACGTAAGTTCATTGCTTTTGGTAATAATTCCACTAATCGCGTATCCATGCAAGATAAAACAACAATTTTTTTATCAGGGAATTTCGTTGTCGCGTATTCTTCATATTGCTTTTCAGCTACAAATTTTTCATTAAATTCTAAAATATTTTGTAATGCAGACATTTATTCTTCATACCCCTTTCATATCTATATCCATTTTAAAATATTATTTAGATAATTCAAACAAATGTGTGCGATTAAAGATAAAAATTTAATAAATAAAGAGAACTAAAGCAGTAATTCGGTAATAAAAAACAACCGCTCAAATAGAGCGGTTGTGAAAAATATTAATGATGGTGGTGACCATCTAGTGATTTTTCGTTTGGCGCAAATGCATTGGCCTTTGAATCTACTATAACAGAGTCATGAGATTGTAATCCGATTCGTAAGTACATGATAAACATTACTAAGAGAATAAGAATAACTGCCGAGAAACCTAAAACTAGCGTATAGTAGTCAGACAAAAACGGATGACGGTGATCAAACATCATAAAAACTCCTCTCTATTTTATAATAAGAATCATTAACCAATTATAACCTAATAAATTGGAACATTGTAGGGTAATTTATGCATTTATTACAGAATGATTTGTAAATATGGCGACATCTTGAAGATTTAGAATGCCCAGTTTCCATCACGGAAAATAGCTTCTGCCTGGCCATCTTTCGTAATCCCATCAATATTCATCTGTGCAGAACCAATCATGAAGTCAACATGAGTAATACTGTCATTTAACCCGTGCTTTCTTAACTCCTCTTGTGACATCGTTTTCCCACCTTCCAAGCAAAACGCATATGCACTGCCAATGGCTAAGTGGTTTGATGCATTTTCATCGAATAATGTATTGTAAAATAAAATATTCGATTCAGAGATAGGTGAATGGAAAGGTACAAGAGCCACTTCCCCTAGATAATGAGAACCCTCATCTGTCGATACAAGGTTTTTCAATACTTCTTCACCTTGTTCAGCCTCAACATCAATAATGCGCCCATTTTCAAAAGTAATTTTAAAATTATCTATAATATTGCCTCCATAGCTAAGTGGCTTTGTACTAGATACATACCCGTTAACTCCATTTTTATGCGGGACTGTAAATACTTCTTCTGTCGGCATATTGGCCATGAATTCGTCGCCTTTTTCATTGACGCTGCCTGCCCCGCACCATAAATGACCTTTCGGAAGCTCTATTGTTAAATCTGTTCCTGGCGCTGTATAGTGCAATTTTGCGTAGTTTTTACTGTTTAGATAATCTACTTTTTCATGTAAGTTATCATTGTGCTGTGCCCAAGCTTGAACAGGATTTTCTAAATCAGCACGTGTCGCTTTAAAGATTGCTTCCCATAATGCTTCCACTTGTTCCTGTTCAGGTAAATCCGAAAATACTTTTTGAGCCCACTGCTTAGAAGGAGCTGCAATAACAGTCCAGCTGATTTTATCGGACTGTACATATTGGCGGTATTTATTTAAAGCAGTTCCAGCTGATTTTTGGAAAGTTGCAATGCGTTTTGAATCGATACCAGTTAATAGATCAGGACTTTGCGATACGATGCTCATAAACGCCGCACCTTGTTCTGCAAGCCACTCACGTTCTTGTACTTTCCACGGAGGAAAGAAGTCAAATGAATCATCCGGTGCTAACTCGTAACGAGTACGCGTAATTTGGTCATCTGTATAATCTACAAATACTTGCTTTGCTCCTGCCTCATAGGCGATCTTAGTCACAATTTGTACAAATGGCGCTGATTCAATGGAAGCCGCGATATACAAATATTGATTTGGTTGAATATTTACACCGATTTTTACTGCCAATTCCGCATACTTTGTTAACTTACTCTCGAACATTGAATTCATTTGAAACACTCCTCCAGTAATTGTCGTAAAATGTGGTATTTTTCGATACATCATTATTAAATTGTGATAAAAATAATAAATATATCAAAAAATATAAAAATTGTTCTATTACTAGTGTAAAGGAAGTTAATAAAAAGATAAATATACCGAAATAAGAAAAGACATAGTAATTTGGAGGTACTACATATGGATATATCATCGGTTGTTGGGATTATACTTGCCTTTTTCGCTCTTTTACTAGGGATGTTTATGAAAGGCGTAACACCTGACGCATTATTGAATCCTGCCGCTATTTTAATTATTATCTTTGGTACGGTTGCAGCGGTAACAATCGCGTTCCCAATGAAGGAATTAAAAAGAATTCCAAAACTCTTTAAAATTTTATTTACAGAAACAAAATTAGCAAGTGATATTGATTTAATCAAAATGTTTTCACAGTGGGCAGATTTAGCCCGTCGTGAAGGGTTATTGGCGCTCGAAAGTAAAGCGTCTGAAATTGAAGATCCTTTCCTGAAAAATGGCTTAACATTGGCAATAGATGGTCAAAATGCTGACTATATTCGCGATGTGCTATCAGAGGAAGTTGAAGCAATGGAAGACCGCCATGCCAGTGGTGCAGGAATTTTTACGCAAGCAGGTACATATGCACCTACTCTTGGAGTATTAGGGGCAGTAGTTGGGCTTATTGCGGCACTAAAAGATATGTCGGATATCGATAAATTAGGGATAGCAATTTCTGCGGCCTTTGTTGCTACATTATTAGGTATCTTCACGGGATATGTGTTATGGCATCCATTTGCCAATAAGTTAAAACGTAAATCTTCTGTAGAAGTTAAGCAAAAGCAGATGATGATTGAAGGGATTTTATCTGTACTTGAAGGTGAAGCCCCAAGAGTAATCGAGCAAAAGCTTGCTTCATATTTAACAATGGAAGAACGTAAGCAAATTACGGAAAGCGGGGCGGGTGGCCTTGGCAAGGAAGCGTAAGAAACATAAAAAGCATGAGGAACATGTAGACGAATCATGGCTAGTTCCTTATGCGGATATTTTAACGTTATTATTAGCGTTGTTTATCGTTCTATTTGCATCAAGCTCAGTAGACGAAACAAAACTGCAGCAAATGTCTGCTGTATTCAATGAAATTTTTACTAGTGGTACAGGTGTCATGGACAACCCATCAGTAGTTCAAACACCAAATGGGTCGACGTCCAATATTCAATCTGGTGTTTCCAAATATATGGAGGACCAAGAGCGCCTACTAGAAACACAAAACCGTGTGGACGAGTTCATTGCAATTAATGAATTGGAAAATCAGTTCGAAACGAAATTGACAGAAGAAGGATTGTTAATTACGATTCGTGATAGTATTTTATTCGATATGGGGCGTGCCGAAGTAAAGGTCGAGTATGCGACCATTGCTGATGAAATTTCACAACTGTTAATGTTTGACCCACCTCGTAATATCGTTATTACTGGTCATACAGATAATGTTCCAATCAATAATTCGGAATTTGATTCGAACTGGGATTTATCTGTTATGCGTGCCGTGAACTTTATGAAGGAAGTTGTTACAGGTAATGCAGAGCTTGATCCAAAATACTTCAGTGTAAAAGGGTTCGGTGAATTCCAGCCAATAGCCTCCAATGATACTGAAGAAGGAAAAGCAAAAAATCGACGTGTAGAGGTTCTTGTACAACCACGTATAACCGAAAATGGAGATTTAATTGTGGAGTAATAAAATGCTGTTTAGAGAGAAATCTTTCTAAACGGCATTTTTTATTTTTGACATCTTTTAAACAAAAGTTTATAATAATAAACAAATGTTCGTTCGGAGGTGATGTAGTTGAATGAAAAAGAAAAGCTAATCTTCCAATTGATTAAGAAAAATCCCTATCTGTCTCAACAGGAAATGGCAGAGCAATTAGGGATGTCGAGGCCAGCACTTGCAAATATCATCTCGTCATTGATTAAACGCGGAGAAATTCTAGGGCGAGCATATGTCTTACCAGAAAAGAATCATATTATCGCAATTGGCGGTGCTAATGTTGACCGTAAGTTTATAATTGAGCAACATGTCCAATTAGGTACATCGAATCCTGCTTCGGTCACTGAAACAGTTGGTGGAGTGGCTCGTAACATAGCAGAAAATATAGGTCGCTTAGGCAATCGTGTTTCATTGATTACCGTAATGGGTGATGATCATGATGCCATATATATTGAACAAAATTGCAATGCTACGATGAGTCTTGATTTAGTAGAAAAGTTAAAAGATTATAAAACGGGATCATACACAGCAGTATTGGCGCATACTGGGGAACTGGTAATTTCAATGGCGAATATGGAGATATATGAACAATTATCACCAAGCATCCTGAAGAAGTACGAAGCCATTATGCAAAATGCGAGTTGTTTAATAATTGATTTAAACTGCCCGTTAGCAACAGTGGAATATGTAAGGGAGTTTGCCCATGAGCGCAAAATTCCATTCGCTATTATTCCTGTTTCATCACCTAAAATGAAGAACATGCCACAGGATTTACACGGAGTGCATTACTTTATATGCAATCGTGATGAAGCAGAAATGTATTTGAACACGAAGCTGGATACGTACGGTAAGTATGAAATGGCAGTAAAGACAATGATGCAAAAAGGCGCAGAATATGTTGTCCTTACATTAGGGGAACATGGAGTAATGGCTGGTCACGCTGATAAAGTGACACATTATAAAGCCGCTCCAACAAAAAAAATTGTGGATGTTACAGGTGCAGGTGATGCTTTTGTGAGTGCATTTTTACATGGGGTACTAAACAATGAGGACTTTAAAGAAGCAATCCAACTTGGTTTAACAAATGCATCAAAAACATTACAATCGGACAAAACAGTCCGTGAAGATTTAACAAAGGAAAAATTACTTGAATGGAGGAATTTATAATGGAACAATATTTATCATATTCACAAGAGGTGTTAGAAGCAAAAGAGAAAGGTCTACCAATAGTCGCCCTTGAATCGACAATCATTTCACATGGGATGCCTTATCCACAAAACGTACAAACAGCTCGTGAAGTAGAACAAATTATTCGTGATGGTGGTGCAGTACCAGCAACAATTGCATTAATCGACGGGAAAATCAAAATCGGTTTATCCGATGAAGAGCTAGAAATGTTTGGAAATGCACAAGGGGTAGCTAAAACGAGTCGCCGTGATATCGGCTATTTACTAGCTACTAAAAAAATCGGGGCAACTACAGTAGCTGCAACAATGATTTGCGCAGAGTTAGCAGGTATTGAATTATTCGTAACAGGTGGTATTGGCGGGGTTCACCGTGGTGCGGAAACAACAATGGATATTTCTGCAGACTTGGAAGAATTAGCGATGACAAATGTTGCTGTTGTATGTGCAGGCGCAAAGTCGATTTTAGATATCGGCTTAACATTAGAATATTTAGAAACAAAAGGTGTACCGGTAATCGGATACGGTACTGACAAATTACCGGCATTTTATGCACGCGAAAGTGAATTTGATGTAAACATTCGTGTTGATTCTGCAGAAGAAACTGCGGCTATTTTACGCGCGAAATGGGATTTAGGGTTACGTGGTGGGGCATTAATCGCCAACCCAATTCCAGCTGAGGATGCTATGGAATCAAGTGTAATTGATGCTATTATCGACAATGCATTAAGAGAAGCAAAAGAACAAGGTATTGCAGGTAAAAATGTAACACCATTCCTACTAGGTAAAGTAAAGGAACTGACAGAAGGCAAGTCGCTTGATGCCAATATTGCCTTAGTTAAACACAATGCACGTGTAGGCGCAAAAATTGCTGTCGAACTTAATAAATAATCGGTATTTCCTGGGGAATAATGTATGAAATAAAAGGAAGCTCGTCGAAAAATATCGATGAGCTTCCTTTTTATACTCTACTTTCACTTACGAAGTGATCCTAACTCTGCAACAATTGCATTCATTTCACTAGGGCTGAATGAGTCACGTTTCATTACCATTTCATATAAATATTGTAGATCTTCGTATTTATTTTCATCGAATGCCTCTGATTGCATAGCGTCAACGTTTACCATACGTAGTTTTTCTTTGATTTGTTCTATCATATAATTGACATTTTGTTGTGATGGGTTGGATAAGTCCATATTTTTTGCCCTACCTTTCAATGTTTACAAAAATATCATTTCATGCAAGGCACTTCTTGTCAACCCGTAAAAGTTTTGGGATTACTTTTAAAAATAACAAACATTCGCTAAAATGAATATAGAAAAGTTTTATAGGAAATTTTTATGGGAATATGAAAGCATAAACAGGAGGAGAGTATAAAATGAAAAGTAAACTATTACCGTTTATAGCAATTGGAGCAGTAACTGGTGCAGCAATAAGTATGTTAGATAAGCAAACAAGAGAGCATACTGTAAAGACAGCGAAAAATGCAAAAGATACGGTCGTTTATTACGCTGAAAACCGTGACGAACTATTAGCGTTAGTTGAGTCGAAAGTCGAGCAGGCTCAAACAGTTTACGGAACAGTAAATGATAGTATTCAGTCTATTTTGCAGAACGGCAATGATATTAAAGAATTGCCAACTACGATTCAAAGTATGGTTTCAGAAACGATTGATGCATTTTCAAAAAAGGATGAACAAGTTAGCTAATTAAATTCGCCTCATTGTAACAGACTTTTCCTTGGGGTAATTTAAAAGCACGGGACATCCGTTAGGGCATTATCCTGATTAAAAGGTATTCAGTACTCTTTCTATCTGGATAATTCAAAAGGTGGTGGCTATATGGGAGAGAAAGAAGAATTTAAAGAAAAGATTTCACTTATTAAATCATATGTTTCACCAGATCCTAGTCATATTAATATTTTAACGACAAAAGGTTTTTTTCAGGATTTAATATACCGCATTCAAAAAGTTGATATGTCGGGGATGGGTGCGCTACTTGCTTATTTCTTTTTACTGTCATTTTTCCCGATGCTTATTTTTATGGTAACACTCTTACCTTATTTAAATTTAGAGCAAGGGCAAGTATTCGACTTCTTAAGTGACATTATGCCTGAGGAAGTTTATGGTCTTATAGAAGGTACACTTTCGGAAGTACTATCCAATCAAAATGGCGGATTACTTTCAATTGGTATTATCGGTACTATTTGGTCAGCGTCGCGTGCTGTTGACGCACTAATGAAAACTTTAAACCGTGCCTATGATGTAGAAGCTAGAGCAGGTTTTATAAATCGTATTTGGTCTCTTGTATTTACTATTTCACTCGTTATTATTATTTTAGTAGCGCTTGTCTTACCGGTTTTTGGACAGCAAATCGGGAATGTAGTGTTCGGCTATTTTGGTATCGAAGAATCATTAGCGGGTCTTTGGAATACAATGCGCTGGATTATGCCGCCTACTCTTATTTTCCTTTTATTAACAGTTATGTACTGGATTGTTCCTAATACTGATCCTCGATTAACAATTGTTAGTGTTGTACCAGGTTCAATATTGGCAACACTAGGTTGGCTTGCATTAACTTATGGCTTTTCATTTTATATTAATAATTTCGGCAATTTTAGTGCTACTTACGGCAGTATTGGCGGAGTCATTATACTAATGCTTTGGCTGTACTTTACTGGAATGATTTTAATTTTGGGTGGAATATTAAATGCCACATTCCAAAAAAGACAGATTGCCAAGAACAATAAAAAGAATGCAAAGACACCTGTTTTCTAAGTGATTGTGTCACATAAAAAGCACGACGCCATAAATATTTAGGCGTCGTGCTTTATTTATGGTTATTGTCAGTTGGTTATTTTTGGTAGCATGCCACTAAACATTTTTGCTCAACATACGCAGGCCATTTAAAATAACTAGAATCGTACTTCCTTCATGACCAATAACCCCAAGAGGGAGGCTAATGGCCTGGAAAAAGTTTGAGATGATGAGAATTGCGATGACTGTTAACGAAAAAATAATATTTTGTTTGACGATTCTTTGCATTTTTCGAGAAAGCTTAACCGCATAGGCGATTTTTGAAAGGTCATTTTTCATTAATACAACATCGGCTGTTTCGAGTGCCACGTCCGTACCGCCACCCATTGCAATCCCGACAGAAGCAGTTGCTAGCGCTGGGGCATCGTTAATCCCATCACCCACCATACCAACATTGCCGTACGATTGCTTATACTGCTTAATATGTTCGACCTTTGTTTCAGGTAAACATTCTGCAACATAGTTAGTCACACCAGCTTCATTTGCAATAGTTTTTGCTGTCGCTTCATTGTCACCAGTAAGCATCATGACATCAATGCCAAGTTCCTTTAGTGCCGCAACTGCTTTTTTCGCTTCATCTCGTACTATATCTTTTAGGGCGACCAATGCTGCAATTCCGTTTTGGTCTTTTAAAAATACAACTGTCTTTCCTTCATTCCCTAATTGCTGCAATGCTCCATCTGAAAAAGAAACGGCCAAATCTTTACCGACAAAATCAGGCTTTCCAATTGTATAATGGTGTTCTTTATACTGTGCCTTTATCCCATACCCGGGTATATCTTCAATCGTTATATTTTGTGGGATAATGACATTTTGTTGTTTAGCAAATGAAGTAATCGCTTGTGCTAGAGGGTGGTTTGATTGTCCTTCAATGCCCGCGATTAATGCCAATGTATCATCTTTATTTAAATCCTCACGAACGATAAAATCTGTTACTGCAGGTGTCCCTTGTGTAAGTGTTCCAGTTTTATCGACAGCTAAGACACGTAATGTATTCAAATGTTCTAAATGTAGGCCACCTTTTACTAGAATACCGTTTCTGGCACCATTTGAAATGGAAGATAGGGTAGCGGGCATAATGGATGCTACAAGGGCACAAGGAGATGCCACTACCAACAGCACCATTGCGCGGTAAAATGTTGTTGTCCAATCCCAGCCTAATAAATAGTGAGGTAAAAACATCATGATTGCGACTGCAATTAAAACCCCTTTTACATATAGACCTTCAAAACGTTCGATAAATTGCTGTGATGGAGACTTTTCACTTTGCGCAGATTGTACAAGAGTAATAATTTTTTGAAATAAAGTTTCTCCGCTTTGCTTCGTTACACTAATAGTTAAAACGCCATTTAAGTTCACTGTCCCTGCATACACTTCATCGTCTATATTTTTCGTAATCGGCATTGATTCACCTGTAATAGCTGCTTCATCGACAGTTGAAATCCCCTTGAAAACTTTTCCGTCGGCAGGAATACGCTCTCCGGGCTTCACTAAAATATGGTCATTTACTTTTAAATCTTTTACAGATACTTTAATAGGTTCAAATCCGCCTCGTACAAGCCAGGCTTCTTCAGGCTGTAATTCCATTAAAGAAGAAATTTCACGATGGCTTTTGTTCATAGCGTATGTTTCAAGTGCGCCACTTAAGGCAAATATAAAGATTAATATTGCACCTTCCATCCAGTACCCAATAATGGCTGAACCGATGGCTGCCAAAATCATTAACATTTCGACATTTAAAGATTTGTTTTCAATTGTATCTTCAATGCCTTCTTTTGCTTTTGCATAACCGCCAATTACAAAAGCTGTTAAATATGCAATGACAGCTGCGGTTGTTTGATCGGTGGATTCCATCCTCCATGCCAGCAAAATAATAAAGCCTGAAACTAAGGCAGCTATCAATTCTTTATGTTCTATAATTTTCTCATTTAATGATAACTTTTCTCGATTAGAGTTTTTCATATTTACCTCCTTGATAATGAATATCATTGTTAAATCAACTGATAATGAATTTCAATTATATTATAATTATTTCTTATTTAGAATAATTATAATATAAGCATCTTATTTTGTAAATAACATACAATAAATAAGAATAATAAATACCAACTTGACTTATAAGGATTATAGAGTAATATAATTAAGTACATTTTATTAAATAGGAGGAGTTTAAGTTGAATTTATTAGTTTTACTTAATATTGCCTTGTTGATCATTGTTATTACATTTTTATATTTCCTTAAAACAAAGCATGTTAAATTTTCTAATCGCGTATTTATCGCACTAGGATTAGGAATTTTACTCGGAATAGGGCTACAATTCGCATACGGGGTGGAATCCGATGCAATTACAGAAACTATGCCGTGGTATAACATCGTAGGGAATGGTTATGTACGATTATTACAAATGATTGCAATGCCTTTAGTTTTTATTTCAATATTAGCAGCATTTACTAAAGTAACATTTGGGAAGAATTTAGGGAAAACAGCAGCGGTTATTCTATCTGTACTAATAGGTACTACAGCAATAGCAGCTGGTTTAGGTATTGCATCTACAGTTGCATTTGATTTAGATGCCACACAAATTATGCAAGGGGAAGCAGAAATTGCACGTGGGGAGTCGTTAGTAGAACGTTCGGCTGAGGTTACTACTTTACCTGAACAAATATTAACAATGTTCCCGGCAAATCCATTTGCAGATTTAACAGGATCCCGCGCAACATCAACAATTGGAGTTGTTATTTTTGCAGCATTTTTAGGCTTTAGTTATTTAACGCTTCGTCGTAAAGAAGAAGAAACAGCAGCGAACGTGAAAAAAGGTGTCGAAGCTATATATGGTTTAATAATGGGAGTAGTACGCATTATCTTACGTTTAACTCCATACGGTGTAGCTGCAATTATGGCACGAACAGTTGCAACGAGTGATTTAGGTGCGATTATGGATTTAGGTAAATTCATTTTAGCTTCATATGTCGCATTAATTGCTATGTTCTTATTGCATTTAGTTATTGTCGCATTAACAGGATTAAGTCCGTTAACATATGTGAAAAAATCAGCAGAAGTATTACTGTTTGCCTTCACTTCACGTTCAAGTGCAGGTGCATTACCATTAAATATACAAACACAAACGAAACGACTGGGTGTTCCGGATGGAGTTGCGAACTTTGCAGGTTCATTTGGTTTATCGATTGGGCAAAATGGCTGTGCAGGTGTATATCCAGCGATGTTAGCGGTTATGATTGCCCCAACAGTAGGTATAAATCCATTATCCCCAGGCTTTATTGCAACATTAATATTAATTGTAGCAATTAGCTCATTCGGTGTAGCCGGTGTTGGCGGTGGCGCAACATTTGCAGCCATCATTGTACTATCGGCAATGGATTTACCGATAGCTTTGGCAGGTATTTTAATATCAGTAGAGCCATTAATCGATATGGGGCGTACAGCGCTTAATGTTAGTGGCTCCATGGTTTCGGGAGTTGTATCCAGCCGGGTAACAAATGAGTTAGATACAGATGTTTATAACGAGCCGGCAGATAAAGCACAATTAGTTCAGTAAAATAAAAAGAAAAAGTCGTACAGAATCATTTAGATTCTGTACGACTTTTATATGAATCAAATAAGTGATTGCGCTGAAAATATGAGGCGGAAAAAAGTAACCATAACATTATAAGAAGAAATACATATATAAAACCGTATGTGACATGAGGAAAAATAATGTAGGCATATGTTGTATAAAGAACAGCGACCAGTAAACTGTGCTTGTATTGATAAGTTGTACTAAAATGTATTTGAGCTACTATAAATAATAAATTAACAAATATTTTAATAAAAAACATTCAAGCACTCCTTATACCATTTATTAGAAAATAATATAACACAAATTACGCTGCCAATAAACAGAATATTTTAAAAGTTAGGAAACGCAAAAAGCAACTCACCCCCAAATGGAAGTGAGTTGCTAAAATTATATAAGATTAAAATACACGTTCTGCATGAAGCGCTAACTTATCTAATGAAGATTTTTCTACATCTGCATGCAATGAGTTCCCGTGAGAGTCCATTGTTACTACAGCTGTGAATCCTTCTACAGATAAGTGCCACATTGCTTCTGGAATACCGAATTCCATTAAGTCTACACCATCAACTGACTTAATGCAGTCTGCATAGTACTGTGCAGCACCGCCGATAGCATTTAAGTAAACACCACCATGCTCGTTAAGTGCTTTTAGTGTTTTTGGTCCCATACCGCCTTTACCCATAACAGCACGGATACCGAATTTTTTCATGATATCGCCTTGGTATGGCTCCTCACGAATTGAAGTTGTTGGACCAGCAGCTTTTACGACCCAGTTGCCTGCTTCGTCTTTCGCCATTACTGGACCACAGTGGTAAATGATTTGACCGTCTAAGTCTACTGGTGCTTCGACACCTTCACCAATTAAGTGATGGTGAATTGCGTCACGACCTGTGTACATACGACCAGAGATCTTCACTACGTCCCCAACTTTAAGTGAACGAATTTTTTCTTCTGTAATTGGTGCAACAAGTTCAACTACTTTATTGTCCGAGTTGTCTTGTTTTACTTCGTCACGGAAAGTAATTTTTTCGCCATCTTGGTAGTGCCAGTTTGTAATTTCGCCAGTAGCTGGATCGATATCGATTGCCATACGACGGTAAGCCCAACAGTTGTAAGCTACAGATACGAAGAATGATGCTGGTAAACGGTCCATTACACCGATTTTACAACCCAGTAATGTAGCTTCACCGCCGAAGCCCATTGTACCAACGCCAAATGTATTTGATTTTTCTACGATGTACTTTTCTAATTTTGCTAAGTCTTCAATTGGATTCACATCATCTACATGACGGAATAACTGCTCTTTCGCTAAATCATATCCAGAAGAGCGGTCGCCACCGATACCGACACCGATGAAACCAGCTGAACAGCCTTGCCCTTGTGCTTGCCATACAGAGTGTAAAATACATTTACGGATACCGTCTAAGTCACGACCAGCGCGCCCTAAACCTTCTAATTCTGCTGGTAATGAATATTGGATGTTTTTGTTTTCACAGCCGCCACCTTTTAAGATCAGCTTCACTGTAATATAGTCATTTTCCCATTGTTCAAATTTAACAACTGGGAGACCTGCTCCAATGTTTGTACCAGAGTTTTTTCCAGTTAATGAATCAACTGAGTTTGGACGTAATTTTGCATCACCAGTAGCAGCGGCGATTGCAGTTTGGATCGCTTTTTTAATTTCGATTTGGTTTACACCAACGGGAGTATATACTTTAAATGTTGGTAGACCAGTATCTTGACAAATTGGAGACACATTGTCTTCAGCCATTACAATATTTGTAGTAATCGTGTCTAATGACATTGCTGCACGAGTACCGGCATTTTCTGCTTCTTTGGCAGCTTTAATAGCGCGGCGAACGTCTTTTGGTAAGTTAGTAGATGTTTCAGTTACTAAAGAATAAAGACTTTTTTCTAAAGTTTCTAAGTATGCCATCTTATTTTTCCCCCCAGAAAAATATGTTTATTTTTGTCGTTAAATGAATCGTCGACATAGGTCAGAACATAATATTTCACGATATAGTGAATATCATACTCTTATTAATAATCCATCTTACATTATAACTCTTTTAAAATAGAAAAAAAAGAGCGCTTACATGAATGAATGTCAAAACACATGAAATTTTGGCGGATAATAGCGGATGTAGTCAAAAGAATGAAAAAAAGGGAGTATCGAAACTATTGCGAAGAAAGGCTGTGTTAAAAGTCAATTTCACTTTTAACACAGCCTTATAGGATTTTATTGTTCTTCGCGTGTTTGGAATTGTTCCATTTTATCTTCTAAATCATCCATCATTTGAATTAAGCGATCGATGTCTTCTAGTTCAGTCGTTTCAGGGTCAATAGCATCCAACACTTCAAGGAAGATTTCTAAACGTTCCTTTAAATACGTTACTTGCTGCTCTTTATTCGTAATTGGCTTCATAGTTCGTGATGCTCCTTTTGTGTTTGCATACGAACATTATACTACGTTCTACCGTAAAAGTTAATTGACAACTTACGCTCTATATTATTTATATATCTTAACTATTAAATTAGCTTTAAAAAATAGGAAATTATATAGTACTTGTTAATTATTTTAATGTTCTATGTATTTTGAATATTTACAATATTAAAGTGTTATGATAAAGTAAACTCATACCTAAAAGAAGAGGAGATGATCGGAAAAGAATTGTATAGACAAACTCAAAAAAAGGAGGACGTTTAAACATTTTCGGCATTTAGTCGAGACGACTGTTTACGCAAGAATAAAATGGAATTAAGTGATATTTAAAACCCTAGTTAACTTTTAGAGATAAAGTTGGCTAGGGTTTTATGTTTTTTTCTAAAATTGATTTTCGCTATGTTGATTTTTCCTCATTTTTCAAGCTATGATACGATAGGATGTATGAATTAAGGGAGAACAATAAAATGAGTTATAATCAGCGAAGATTTATTATTTTAGTAATTATCGTATCAATTTCAGGCTTTTCGCAAGGTATGCTGTTGCCGCTTATTTCGGTCATATTTGAAGGGGATGGCGTGTCGTCTACACTTAACGGCTTGAATGCAACAGGATTATACATAGGAACATTATTGATTTCCCCATTTATTGAGCAGCCGTTACGCAAATATGGTTACAAACCGATTATTGTATTTGGAGGGGCACTCGTTTTTATATCGTTATTGTTATTTCCATTTTGGAAAAGTGTTATCTTTTGGTTTGTTCTGCGATTATTAATCGGTATCGGTGACCATGCATTACATTTTGCAACCCAAACATGGATTACAACATCGACCGCTACCCATAAACTTGGCAAAGCAATGTCTATTTATGGACTATCTTTTGGGATAGGGTTTGCAGTTGGTCCTTTATTTGTACCGCTTATTAGAATATCCGAAAGTGTGCCGTTTATTGTGTCATCGGCATTATGCCTTGTTGCATGGTCTTTAGTTTTTCTGATTAAAAACGAGAAGCCGGAAACGTTAGTAGGCGATGCAAATCAAAATAGTTTTTCGCGTTATAAGAAGGCAGTAAAATATGGATGGATAGCATTTTTGCCACCATTTGTGTATGGGTTTTTGGAGTCATCACTTAATGCTTTATTCCCGGTTTATGCGTTACGAAAAGACTTTGATTTAGCTTATGTTTCTATTATTTTAGCGAGTTTTTCAATTGGAGCCATTTTGATGCAATTTCCACTAGGTGCATTGGGCGATAAAATTGGACGCCGTAAAGTCATCGTTTCAGGATTAATGGTAGGTAGCACCTTTTTCTTTATCGGCAACTTATTGGAGAATTCCGAAGTATTCGTTGCAGCTACCTTTTTATTAGCCGGAATGAGTGTTGGTTCAATGTTCTCGTTAGGCATAACTTATATGACAGATTTGACTCCTAAAGAATTATTGCCAACTGGAAATTTACTGTGTGGTATCTTCTTTAGTCTGGGAAGTTTATCGGGGCCTTTATTAGGGGGATTATATTTGGAGATTTTCCCGGACAGTGGATTTTTATTTGTCATTGCTGTAATGCTGTTGATTGTAGCAATTGTAGTGTTTTTTGGTAAACCGAAAAAACTTTCTTTATAGAAAAAAGCAGACGTCCTTAATTGGAACGTCTGCTTTTTACTGAAAAGAATATAATCGTTGTTAAAATCATTGCTAAAATTATGTAGATAAATACATTTAAATAATTTACACCACCGAATGTAACAGCAGCCTGCAGTGAGCTCGCTGAAGTTGCGGAATTTTCATCATTACTAGGGAAGATAAAACCTCCAAGAGACGAAATACCCCAATAGGAAAGAATGAATGTAATTAGTACAAATATAATATTTTTCATTAAAATACCTCCTAGCAAATTCTATTTTACATGAAAAGTGTGAGAATTTGGGGGTAGATATGAAAAACACCTTCACCAAAATTATTTTGATGAAGGTGATAGCTTATTTCTTTAATGTTAATTTTACAACACACTCAACCTGTGCTGTTTGAGGGAACATATCAACTGGCTGAATGTACTCCACTTTATATGCTTTTGATAAATCTTTTAAATCACGTGCCAGCGTAGACGGA
Organism: Solibacillus ferritrahens; assembly: GCF_037027585.1. NCBI lineage: Bacteria > Bacillati > Bacillota > Bacilli > Caryophanales > Caryophanaceae > Solibacillus > Solibacillus ferritrahens. The sequence goes on from NZ_JAXCLE010000005.1 coordinate 188,934, forward strand.
TTACACGATGTATATACGAAACGCTTAGGTTTGATTTTTAGTACTGTTCTAATAAAGCCTGGCTCCAATCCTGTACGTGGAGGGTCTACACAAATTACATCTGGACGATAATCTTCTTTTGACCAACGGAATAGCCATTTATCGGCAGAGCCTGGGAAGAAACGTACATGTTGTAAATTATCGTTTGTACGGGCATTGTATTTTGCATCGGCAATTGCTTCATCGACATTGTCCATTCCGCGTACTTCACGAGCGCCTTCCGCAAGCCACATTCCAATTGTCCCAACACCACAGTAAGCATCAACTACATTTTCTTTTCCAGTAAGTGCAGCAGCTTTTTTTATTTCATTATATAAATGAACTGTTTGCTCTGGGTTTAGCTGGAAAAATGCGCGAGTTGATAAATCAAATGCGAATTCACCTAATTTTTCATGGATGGCATCTTTACCATCTAATACATATGTGTCACTACCGAAAATAAGAGATGTTTTCTCGCGGTTTACGTTTTGTGTAATTGATACAATTGACGGATCAATTTTTTTGATGCGTTCAATTAATTCCTCTTTATGCGGCAGCTCATGACGAGTTGTCACAAGACAGACTTGTGTTTCACCAGAGCGCATCCCTGTACGCACTACAATAGTACGTACTAAACCATTTAATGATTTTCCATCATAAATAGGAATGTTTAGCTTTTGTAAAATTTTTCGTGTAGCTACTGTAATTTTTGATGTTACAGGATGTTGCACTAGGCAATCATTAATATTCAGAAGTTGATTCGTTCCTTCTGAAAAGAGTCCAGCATAGACACGCTTACCTTCTTTACGCACTTGGAATTGAGATTTATTACGGTAATGCCAAGGGTTATCCATACCAATAGTTGGTCGGATTTCGGCTGATTCTACAATTTCCTTTGCATATTTTTCAAATGCCTGTACAACGATATCGCGCTTGTTTACTAGCTGAGCATCATACGTCATATGCTGTAATTGACAGCCGCCACATTCCGAATAGACAGGGCAGGGTGCTTCTTGACGGAATTCACTCGCTTTACGAATATTCAATATTTCAGCTTCTGAAAATTTAGGAGATACTTTTGTTAGCCTAACTGTTACTTCTTCTCCAGGAATTGCTCCTTTTACAAATACAACATTTCGTTTATAAAACCCTACACCTTCACCATTAATACCAAGGCGCTTTATTGTTAACGGGAACTTTTGCCCGACTTCCATTTTTAATTCACTCAAGTTTTACACGTCCTTTAAATAGAGTGACTCGCACCAAAAAATAGTGCGAGTCACTTCTTTCTTTTCATCATTCCAGTATAACGGATATTGTAATGGAAAGAAAGGTACGCAACTTTCCTAATATGGAGATATTTTTTCGTGTTCAAGTACTAAGTCATCAAGAGAGCCGAAAGTGTAACCTTGAGCTTTTGCATCTTTTATAAACTGCGGTATCGCTTCGGCATTATCTTGTGCAACAGTATGCATCAATATAATTGCACCAGGATGAAGCTGTCCCATTAGTGCATCATAAGCATATTGGGCACCGCGTCGCTCATCTTTTAACCAGTCTTTAAAAGCGATGGACCAAAACATATGGCGATAACCCGCTTCATTGCCGACTTTTAATACTTCTTCATTAAAAATACCTTCAGGTGGACGGGCGTAATACGTACGTTGTACACCAGTTAGTTCATTTAACTTATCGTCGAATTTTTTCCATTCGCTCTTCATTTCATCAGCAGACAGCCGGGCCATGTTCGGATGACCGTAAGAGTGGTTACCGATTATATGTCCATCTTTAACCATTGTTTTTACTAAATCGGTCGCACTTGTCAAATAGTGACCAGTCAAAAAGAATGTAGCGGGCGCATTTTCTTCCCTTAACGTATTTAAAATGGTTTCGGTATAACCATTTTCGTAGCCATTATCGAATGTTAAATAAACAATTTTCTTCTCTGGGCTACCTTTATAAATTGCACCGTACTTGTGCATTAATGTTTCTAAAGGCTCTCCAATTTCCACTGGCTCTCCATTTTTGCTCGGTTTAAAGCCCCAGTGGAATTCCTCGGCCTCGGCTACTGAAATAAATGATAATGAGACTAATGCAACGAGTAAAACGAAGCTAATGCCTAAAATATGTCGTTTCATTAAAAAAGCAACCTCCTTTTTACAAGTTAGGTTGCGTGAAACGGCACAATTTATTCATTTATATAAATTACGAATGGCATCTTCTACAGAAGCGAACTGAAATTCAAAATTTGCTGTTAATAACTTTTCAGGAATTACGTGCTGGCCTTCGAGAACGAGAATACTTTTTTCACCGAGAGCAAGCTTTAAAGCTGTACTTGGAACAGGGAGCCAATGCGGACGATTTAGCGCTTTGCCAATCGATTTTCCGAATTCCCTCATTCTTTTAACATTAGGCGTTGTAAAATTAATCGGTCCGGATAAACTTTCGTCTGAGATTAGCAAAAGCATAGCTCGCACCACATCATCTATATGAATCCAGCTTAGCCATTGGTTACCTGATCCGATTGTTCCACCGAAACCTAATTTATAAGGAAGTACCATCATTGGCAATGCGCCTTCACCGTTTTGTAAAATTACACCAAAGCGAGTTAAGCAAGTGCGAATACCGAGTTGCTCGGCTGGAAGTGCCTTTTCTTCCCAATGTGTAACGACTTGTCCTAAAAAATCGTTCGCTCTTTCATCAGACTGCTCTGTGTAGACAGCAGTTTCCGAAACAGGATAAATACCGACTGCACTCGCATTGATTAAAACTTGTGGTTTATACTGTAAGTTTCGCAATAAACGGATTACTTCATCTGTTGCTTCCATACGGCTATTATAAATTTTTTCTTTTTGCTCTTCTGTCCATCGACCATCGTTTAAAGATACCCCGGCTAAATTGATAAAAACATCAATATTTTTAACATAAAGCTCAGGGGTTGCGTCGTCATTTAACCATTGTACATATTGAATGCCATTTTTCATCTGTTGCATGCCACGTGTCAATATTATTATTTCATGTCCGTTTTCAATTAGCTGTTCACTCAATTTACGACCAACCATTCCTGTACCGCCTGCAATAGCAACTCTCACTAATAACACCTTCCTTTAATTAGTCTAGTTAGTTCAGTATACCGTTTCATGAAAGAGAAAGTAAAAACATGTATACTAGAATGAACAAGGTTATTGTGAGGTGTGCACAGTGCAAGTAATAACAAAAATCGGACGGCAAAAAAACAATCAGCAACGTTATAATATATATTTAAACGAAAAATATTCATTTGCAGTCGACGAAGGTACACTTATAAAGTTTGGTCTGCAAAAAGGCAAAGTACTTGAGCAGATTGAAATAGATGAAATACAATATGAAGATGAGATTGCAAAGGCTTTTAATAAAGCACTGAATTTTTTAAGCTTTCAAATGCGAAGTGAACATGAAGTGAAAACAAAGCTGTTACAATTAGGCTATGGGGAAGCTGTCATTCAGGAAGCTATTCATAAGCTAACGGGATTAGGATTTTTAAATGATGAAAGCTACTCGAAGGCTTTACTTGAAACGAGAAAACGGACTGCTAAAAAAGGTCCCGCAGCTATACGCCAAGATTTCATAAAAAAAGGCATCGACAAAGAATTGCAGCAGCAAGTATTGGGAACATTTAGTCATGATGAACAGTTGAAGATTGCAATGGAACTAGCTGAAAAAGCAATTCGTTCAAATGAAAATAAAACGCCGACTCAAGTGAAGCAAAAAATCCAGGATGTACTCCTTCGTAAAGGTTATTCCTATTCCATTGTGACTGAAATAGTTGAGCAAGTTAAAATTGAACGACATGATGATGACTGGGGACTTTTAATAGAAAGTCAGGGCGACAAACTATGGCGCAAATATGGAACCAAGCTAACGGGATTTGAACTGCATCAAAAAGTTAAGCAGGCCCTGTATCAAAAGGGCTTTCCAATAGATAAAATAAAAGAATATATTGAACAAAAGGAGCAACACCAAAATGAATGAATTAACTTATAGTAGTATGTCAGAACAGGAATTACGCCAAGAGGTTGCCAATTTACGTGAAAGAGCACGAAAAGCAGAGCAATTAGGGATAATTAATGAATACGCGGTTTATGAACGTAAAGCATTAATGGCTGAAGCATATTTAGTCGATCTTTCAACAATTATTCCTGGTGAGCTGTATCGTTTAAATGGTTCACCAGGTGAATTTTTCCAAGTGGATTATTTAAAAGGACGTTTCGCATGGGGGCACAGATTAGGTTCGGAGCGTTTTGAAGAGGCATTACCCGTATCAATGTTACGTCCAGTAAAGGAAGGGAAGTAAGATGGAAGAGTTATATCAAAAACTTACTGAGCAACTTTTGGAAAAAAACCCAAATTTACCGACAGGACGTGCACGCACATGGGTTGAGCTACTATGTAGCGATTTTGAATCAACTTCGGCAAAGGCCGGTGCAAGTTATCGTGGAATGGAATATACGGGGAAATTGGTCAGTCAGTTAATTGAAAGTTATGGTGATAAGCTTCACCTCTTCGCAGCAAAAAATCCGAAATATGCACATTTATTGAATGATAGTGAAGATACAGTAAACTAAAAAACCACCAGTTTATGCTGGTGGTTTTCCCTGTTTAGCAACTGCCGTAGTGCATCTATAATCTATTCATTTCCAGCGCCTATTTGTAAACGCTTTTGTAACTTTTCTTCAGTAAATATCCAGCCGGTATAAGAATTTACGATGTTGAGCTCTTCATCCAAATGTGCAACAGCAACGAAAGGATATCGGTCATTACTGCGATAGCGCAAATCGATTAATCGAAGCTCTGTTATTCCATTTTCTAGTTCGGAAATTTCCCATCTATAAAGTGGAGAAAAAGATAAAAACGCATCAAGATTCGGATCTTTTATCGCTTTTGCAACGAACTCCGTTTTTGGAATAGGCTCAATTTTGAACTTGTCATAGATGTTGACAGTTCTTCGATAAGCACGCCCTACGTAAAAATGTGTTTTCGATTTTGCAGCTATTTTCCAATGGAAGAAACGCATAGTCGGTGCGACAATGACAAATTCCTCATCTTGTAATTCATGATGAACCGCAGATTTAATTGCCTTTTGAATGGCAAAGCGCAAAATATAGTAAACGAAAATAATTAGGTACATGATAGTAAATGTTAAAACAGGATCTGTACCGAATAACCATAGTAAAATACCTATACAATGAAAACCAAAAATAAATGGATCGAATGTATTAATAACACCGAGTGCTACCCATTTTTTTGAAAATGGCCGTAAAGCTTGAGTACCGTACGCATTAAAAATGTCGACAAAAACATGTAAAAATACTGCAATCTGTGTCCATAACCATACATTAAACAAATGGGCATCAGGTAGAATAATGGCGAGTGCACCTGTTATTAATAAAGGCCATAACAAAACAGCAGGAATCGAGTGTGTAATTCCCCGATGATGCCGTATATAGATTGCGTTATTGCGAAATTTTAAAACCGTATCAATATCCGGTGCCTGCTGACCAATAATCGTTCCGGCCATAACAGCGGTAAATGTTAATGAATGGCTTGCGACGGTGGGATCAACAAGTGCTAGGCCACCTATAGCAATACCCATAACGAAATGTGTGCCAGAATCCAAAGTTATCATCCCCTCGATCATAAAACCGTTCGAGAACGGAAATATATAGCTTCTTTCAATGCGTAAACATATATGATTAAAAGAAAGTAAGCTTCGCATAAGCGTTTGCTACAATTTATTTAATAATATACCCTTTTTTAAGGAAATAAAATCGAATTTTTGGAGGACATTTTGAACTATCCATATATAAAACAATTTCGCCAAGCATTAGTTACATGGTATTTAGAGGAACAAAGAGATTTACCTTGGCGTCAGACGAAAGAACCCTATCAAATTTGGGTTTCTGAAGTGATGCTTCAACAAACAAGGGTGGACACTGTTATCCCGTATTACAACCGATTTATAGAAAAATATCCAACAGCGGAAAGTTTAGCATATACACCGGAAGAAGAGCTTCTTAAAATGTGGGAAGGTCTTGGCTATTATTCACGTGTGCGCAATTTACAGGCAGGCGTTAGAGAAGTTGTAGAAGTATACGGCGGTAAAGTACCAGACAATCGAGTAGACATTTCAAAGTTAAAAGGTGTTGGACCTTATACAGCAGGCGCCATTTTAAGTATCGCTTATGGTAAGCCGGAGCATGCTGTTGATGGGAATGTTATGCGAGTATTGAGTCGCGTGTTAAATGTTGATGCAGATATTGCATTGCCAAAAACAAAGAAGATTTTTGAAGAGGCCGTAACAAAGTTAATTGATGTACAAAATCCATCCGCATTTAACCAAGGATTAATGGAATTAGGGGCGTTAATCTGTACGCCGACTTCACCAAAATGCCTATTATGTCCTGTACGCGATTATTGCACTGCCTTTCATGAAGGTAACCCCGCGAGCTTACCGGTAAAATCCAAAAAGCTAAAGACGAAAGACATTCACTATGACGTCTACGTAATTCGCGATAAAGATGGACGTTATCTGATGGAAAAAAGGTTGGAAGCAGGGCTGCTTGCAAATATGTGGCAATTTATAATGGTTGAACGTGATGAAGTTGAAAATAGTTTAACCAAAGTTGAAAAACAATATAACGTGATCCTTAATAGGGAATTAGTCGAGCCAATAATTAGTTTTAAACATGTGTTTTCTCATTTGAAATGGCATATTAGCAGTTATTTAATCGATGCAATTGAAACTAGTGAATCGAAACAGTTAAATATAGCCTTTTTAACGAAAGAACAAATCGAAAGTATACCAATGCCTGTGCCGATGTTAAAAATTTGGGGAAAGTTAAAATGAAAAAAATTGTGCATAATTCATTCTCCTTCCGACCACAATAATGGTCATGGAGGTGACAAATAATGAAGCGAAATGAACAAAACCGTAATAACCAGCAAAACCGTAATAACCAACAAAACCAACAAAACCAATTCCAAAACAACCAAAACAATCGTGAGGAATTTGGTGAAGATCTAAACTTTAATAATTTTAACCAAAACCAAAATCAAAACCAGAACCAAAAGCAAAACAACCAAAACAACCAAAACCAACAAAACAATAACGAAGAATTTGGTCAAGAGTTGAATTTTAATGAAGTTCAACGCCAAAACCAAAAGCAAAACCGTGAGCAAGAACAACGCAACCAACAATTTAATAAGCGTAATAACAACAACTTCTAATTTGAAGTAGAAGAGGGTGTTCTGAAAGTACAAACTTTCAGAGCATCCTCTTTGTTTTTATGGTTAACCCCTAGTATTTCCTACTACTTTTCACACAAAATTGAAAATAATTGCATTCTAACTACAAGTTTTGCTAAAGCATTGTTATAATACAATAAAGACAGCTAAGACGAAAAGGTGGGCTTTATAATGGCATTACCGGTTGAAGGAGAAACAATCCAAATACATAGTTATAAGCACAATGGTAATATCCACCGTGTCTGGCAAGAAACGATGGTATTAAAGGCAACAAAAAATATCATTATCGGTGCGAATGAAAAAACACTTGTTACCGAATCGGATGGTCGTACTTGGTTAACACGTGAGCCGTCGATTTGTTACTTCCACGCTGAACATTGGTTTAATATTATTTGCATGCTGCGTGAAGATGGAGTGTATTATTATTGCAACATTAGTTCACCATTTGTGTTTGATAATAACTGCTTAAAGTATATTGACTATGATTTGGATGTAAAAGTGTTTCCGGATATGAGTCATGCATTATTAGATGAAGATGAATATGAACAACACAAATTGGAAATGAATTATCCTGAAGTCATTGATAAAATTTTAAAGCGCAATGTCAAAACATTAGTGAGCTGGATTGAACAGCGTCGTGGTCCATTTGCTCCTGACTTTATCGAGTCTTGGACAAACCGCTATATGCTATTAAGTGAAATTCAGGCAAATAAAGAGTAAATGAAGCACAAGTGACTTTTTTGGTTGCTTGTGTTTTCCTTTTGGGTAAAGTTAACCTATAAATACTTAATGAAAAATTATGATATGATAGTTGCTGTTGCAAAATTTCTGAGGGGAAGTGTTTTTTGCATTGGATAGTATTAAACGTTATATGCGGTTCGTAAAGCCGTATAAAGTGCTCTTATTTTTAACGATCGTCATCGGTATACTTAAATTTGCAATACCATTGTTTTTACCATGGCTGCTGCAAATAATTATAGATGATATATTACTAAAAGATGGTCTGTCTACAGAAGAGAAAACAAAGCAATTATTTACATGGATCGGTATTGCACTTGTAGTATTTTTTATAATTCGACCACCAATTGAATATTACCGTCAATACTTTGCGCAAAATTTAAGTAATAATATATTATTTGATATACGTAAAGAATTGTATGGGCACTTACAAAAATTAAGTTTAAAGTATTACGCAAATACCCGCGCTGGAGAAGTGATTTCGCGGGTAATTAATGATGTTGAACAAACTAAAAACTTTGTCATGACAGGATTAATGAATTTATGGCTGGATTTAGCAACAATTTTAATCGTCATTGCCATCATGTTTACGATGGATGTAAAACTGACAATTGTTTCGTTAATAGCGCTTCCGTTTTATGCTTTTAGTGTTAAATTTTTCTTTGGGAAATTGAGAAGGTTGACTAAGGATAGGTCACAGGCATTAGCAGGTGTTCAAAGTTATTTGCATGAGCGCGTCGCAGGGATGAGCATTATAAAAAGTTTTACATTAGAAAAGCATGAGCAAAAAATATTTGATGAAACAAATGGTGAGTTTTTAGATAAAGCATTAGCCCACTCACGTTGGAATGCGAAGTCTTTTGCTGTCGTCAATACGATTACAGATATGGCGCCGTTAATTGTTATCGGATATGCGGGTTATCAATATTTACAAGGTGCACTTTCCATTGGTATACTCGTTGCATTTTATGCATATATTGAGCGCCTTTATGGCCCGCTCCGTCGTTTAGTAAGCTCATCAACAACATTGACACAATCTATTGCCTCAATGGATCGAATGTTTGAGTTAATGGACGAGAAGTATGATGTCCAGAATAAACCGAATGCAATGGTGCTGCCACCAGCAAAGGGCAAACTTAAATTTGAAAATGTTACATTCCAATATGAAAAAGAAGGAAAAACAATTTTAAATAATGTCGATTTCACGATTGAGCCGGGACAAACAGTTGCCTTTGTCGGAATGAGTGGCGGGGGTAAATCAACGATAGTCAGTTTAATCCCACGATTCTATGATGTAACAGAGGGTGCAGTAAAGATTGATGATCAAAATGTTAAAGATGTAAGTATAGAATCTTTACGTTCACAAATCGGGATAGTATTGCAAGATAATATTTTGTTTAGTGACTCGGTGAAACAAAATATTTTAATGGGGAATCCAAATGCAACAGATGAAGAAATAGTTGCAGCTGCTAAAGCGGCAAATGCTCATGATTTCATTATGAATTTACCTGAGGGCTATGACACTAAAGTCGGGGAGCGGGGAGTCAAACTTTCTGGAGGTCAAAAACAACGCGTAGCAATTGCACGAGTATTTTTGAAAAACCCGCCAATTTTAGTATTGGATGAAGCAACTTCGGCGCTTGATTTGGAAAGTGAAGCACTTATACAGGATTCACTCGACCGATTAGCGCATGATCGTACGACAATTATTATTGCGCATCGACTGTCTACCATTACCCATGCACATAACATATTTGTTATTGAACATGGGGAAGTAGTAGAAGCAGGTACCCACCAACTACTAATGGAGCAAGAGGGAGCATATTATAACTTATTCCAAGTACAAAAATTAGATTAATTATAAGTAGCTATGCTGAAAAAATAATTCAGCATAGCTTTTTTAATAGTTAAATATTCATAATATTCCATAAATTATATTACGATAATGTTGTAAATTGCCAATTGATATAATATCATATTTTAAAATACTTATAATCTTCAGAAAATAGAGGTGGTTGGGTGAGTCGAAAAGCTGTGTTGGAAGTGAGAGAGTTAGAAACTACATTTTTTTCAGACAGTGGTAAGGTTGCTGCTGTTGATCGAATAAGCTTTTCAATTCATGAGGGAGAAATTCTTGCCATCGTAGGAGAGTCTGGCTGTGGGAAAAGTGTAACATCTCTTTCTATAATGGGCCTTGTACCGAGTCCTCCAGGGAAAATAACTAATGGCAGTATTTTATTGAATGGAAAGGATATCTCGAAATTCTCTGATAAGCAAATGAGGAAAATCCGTGGCAATGAAATCGCAATGATTTTCCAGGAGCCGATGACTTCGCTTAATCCATTATTTACAATTGGAAATCAGTTAATTGAAGCAGTACGCATCCATCATCCGAAATGGTCGAAAAAGGAATCTACTGCGCGTGCAATAGAAATTATGAAACTAGTAGGATTACCAAGAGCTGAACAATTGATTAATGATTACCCGCATCAGTTATCCGGCGGGATGAGGCAGCGCGTTATGATTGCAATGGCTCTTGTATGTAATCCCAAAGTGCTCATTGCGGACGAACCCACAACTGCACTGGATGTAACGATACAAGCCCAAATTTTAAAATTAATGCGTGATTTAAATGAACGACTGAATACTGCGGTTTTATTAATTACACATGATTTAGGAGTCGTTGCTGAAACGTGTGAGCGCGTCATTGTAATGTATGCTGGGCAGATTGTGGAGGAAGCACCGGTTAATGAAATATTTAAAAACCCCCAGCATCCATACACGAAAGGTCTCATTCAATCTGTACCCGATATGCGCTATAAAAAGGACACGCTTTATTCTATTCCCGGTAATGTACCAAAGCCCGGATCTATTTTAGAAGGGTGCCGTTTTGCAGCACGTTGTGAATATGCATTTGAAAGGTGCTTAACTAGTAATCCCCCATTATACGATGCATCAGGGGCACATAGAGCACGATGTTTCTTATTGGATATGGAAGAAGGGGGGATTTCACATGTCGAAAGTGCTGCTGAAAGTTGATCATTTAAAGAAGTATTTTCCGATTCGTCAAGGGATGTTTGCCCGACATGTTGGAGATGTAAAGGCAGTCGACGATGTGTCATTCGAGCTTTATGAAGGGGAAACACTTGGTATTGTGGGGGAATCAGGATGTGGTAAATCTACTACTGGCCGCGCAATTATGCGATTACATGAACCGACCGAAGGAAAAGTGTTATTTGACGGCATTGAGCTTACGGATTTAAACAACGAGCAAATGCGAAAAGTTCGAAGAGATATACAAATGGTATTTCAAGACCCGTACGCATCGTTAAATCCGAGGCATACGGTAGAAAAAATTTTGGAAGAACCTTTAATTGTCCATGGCATCGGCAATGCAAAGGAAAGAAAAAACAAGGTTCGAGAATACTTGGAAATAGTAGGACTGAGCTCATACCATGCGAAGCGTTATCCTCATCAGTTTAGTGGAGGGCAACGGCAGCGTATTGGAATCGCAAGAGCGCTTATGACTAATCCGAAGCTAATTATTGCTGATGAGCCAGTATCGGCATTAGATGTATCTATTCAAGCGCAAGTATTGAATTTAATGCAAAGACTACAGGATGATTTAAAGCTCACTTATATATTTATTGCACATGATTTAGGTGTTGTTCGACATATTAGCGACAGAGTAGGTGTGATGTATTTAGGAAGGCTCGTCGAAATTGCGGAAAGCGAACTTTTATATCATGAGCCATTGCATCCGTATACACAAGCGCTATTATCGGCTGTACCAGTACCGGATCCAGTGTTTGAAAGAGAGCAACTATTGCTAAAGGGTGATATTCCGAGCCCATCTAATCCACCAACAGGGTGCACTTTTCATACGCGATGTCCACATGCTATGGAAAAATGTAAGCAAGTTATTCCTATGCTCCAGCAAGTCAAATCGGGTCATTCTGTTGCGTGTCATTTATATGAAGCGCCGCAATGATAATAGATTAAAAGAAAAGAATTTAGGGGGTTTTTGTATTGAAGAAAGGTAAAGTGTATTCACTAAGTCTAGTTATGCTTCTAATGATGGCGCTATTTTTGGCTGCTTGTGGTGCTGATGATGGAGATACATCGACAGCGGATCCAAGTACAGACTCAAGTGCAACAAATACAGAAAGTGATACGACAGACAATTCAAGTTCTTCAACACCTCAAGTTTTAGTATTTGGTCGTGGGGCAGACTCAGTTTCACTTGATCCAGGGACAGTAACGGATGGTGAATCGTTTAAAGTTACCCAAAACCTTTTTGAAACATTATTGAATTTCGGAGAGCAGGATACAACAATCAATCCCGGTTTAGCAAAAGAATGGGAAGTTAGTGAAGATGGCCTAACATACACGTTCCAGCTTCAGGAAGGCGTTACATTCCATGACGGAACAGATTTTAATGCTGAAGCAGTCATTAAGAATGTTAATCGTTGGAAGGGTGGAAAAGAAGAGGATTTCTACTACTTCAACTCAATGTTTAAAGCAGAAGGCGAAGATATTATTAAAGATGTGACAGCAGAAGGAGATCATACTGTTGTATTCACTCTTTCCCGTCCACAGGCACCATTCCTTAAAAACTTGGCAATGAGCCCGTTCGGTATTGCTTCACCAACTGCATTTGAAGCAGCGGGTGATAGCTTTGGTGACCAACCAGTAGGAACAGGTCCATTTAAATTTGTGGATTGGAAACGTAATGATTCAATTACAATTGAGAAGTTTGCAGAGTACTGGCAAGAAGGTTTACCGAAATTAGACAAAGTAATTTTCCGTTCTATTCCTGACAACTCTGCTCGTTTAAATGAATTAATGGCAGGTAGTATTGATTTAGCGGATGGTATTAATCCTTCTGATGGGAAGACAGTGGAAGGTAACTCTGAATTACAGCTTATTGAACGTCCTTCAATGAATATTGGCTATTTAGGCTTAACGAATACTCGTGCACCATTTGATAATAAATTAGTACGACAAGCGGTTAACTATGCAATTGATAAACAAGCAATTGTAGATGCATTCTTTGAAGGTCGTGCGGAAGTGGCGGCAAACCCAATGCCATCATCAATTAGTGGCTATAACGATGCAATTTCTCCGTATCCGTATGATCCAGAAAAAGCGAAGGCATTATTAGCAGAAGCTGGCTATGATGGAAAAGAAATTGAACTATGGGCTATGCCTGTACCACGTCCGTATATGCCAGACGGTGCTAAAGTAGCGGAAGTTATTCAGAAGAATTTAGAAGATGTTGGAATTCCATCAAAAATTGTAACATTTGAATGGGCGACATATTTAGAAAAAGCAAAAAATGGAGAAGCAGATGCGTTCATGCTTGGATGGACTGGCGATAACGGAGATGCAGATAACTTCATTTACACATTATTAGACAAAGACAATATCGGTTCAAATAACTATGCGTACTATTCTAATGATGAAGTACATGAGTTATTAATTAAAGCACAATCAGAAACTGATGAAAATGTACGTAATGATCTATACAAAAAAGCGCAAGAAATTATCCATGAAGATGCGCCATGGGTTCCACTTGCTCACTCTACACCATTACTTGCAGCTAAAGCAGGGGTACAAGATTTCAAACCGCATCCAACAGGTTCTGATAAATTAACGAACGTTTCAATGAAATAAAAGAAAAATTAAGTAAAAGGGGGAGGTAATACGCCTCTCCTTTTTTCTACTAGCAAAAACATACATTCATAAAAGGGGTGAAGAGCATGCTTCACTACATTGGCAAACGTCTACTGCATTTAATACCAGTATTGCTGGGAATGACCTTTTTAGTATTTTTAATTATTCGTGCCATTCCAGGGGATCCAGCCCAAGTAATTTTAGGCCAACAAGCTACCGCGGATGCTATAGCAGCACTTCGCCTGAAGCTAGGGCTCGATAATCCATGGTATGTTCAATATTTTGATTATTTAAAAGGAATATTTACAGGTAATTTAGGTGACTCATTAAGAACAAGACAACCGATTGCCTCTGAAATTTGGCCGTATTTGGCTGCTACATTTGAACTTGCACTTTTCGCAATGATTATTGCTGTTATTATCGGAGTAAATGCTGGAATTATTTCCGCATGGTTTCAAAATTCCTGGTTCGATTACATGGCGATGATTATTGCTTTAATAGGAGTATCCATGCCAATATTCTGGTTAGGATTAATGGAACAATGGGCTTTTAGTATTCAACTTGGATGGTTGCCAACTTCGGGTCGTGAGGAGGTACGAGATCCAGTCACTGCAATTACGCATTTTTATTTAATTGATACATTATTGCATGGTAGATTTGATCAGTTTGTTGATGTAATCAAGCATTTAATCTTGCCGGGCATTGCACTAGCTACAATACCTACAGCAATTATAGCCCGTATGACAAGAGCGTCAATGCTGGAAGTAATGCGTTCGGATTTCGTTCGTACAGCTCGAGCAAAGGGGCAAAAAATGTTTGTTGTTGTTTATAAACACGCATTAAAAAATGCCTTAATTCCTGTGTTAACAGTAGTAGGTTTGCAAACGGGGATGCTTTTGGGTGGTGCCATATTAACTGAAACTATTTTTAGTTGGCCTGGTATTGGACGCTATATATATGAAGCGATAGGGTTCCGAGATTATCCTGTCATTCAGTCTGGCATTTTAATTGTTGCCTTTTTATTCGTTATGATTAATTTGATCGTTGATATTTTATATACAGTAATCGATTCACGCATTAAATACAACTAGGGGGGAGGCGCATAGCATGTCTGAAATCATACGAAATCAAGTTCGACAAATTGAAGTTGAAGAAAAAGTAAAAGGGCCATGGCAAGAAGCATGGACGAGTTTCAAAAAAAGTAAATCAGCCTTAGTGGGCAGTGCAATTGTAATATTTTTTGTCCTTATTGCGGTCTTTGGTCCCTTTATCGCACCCCAAGGAATTAATGAGCAAAATTTAAGTATGCGCTTGCAGCCTCCATCCGCTGAATTTTGGTTTGGGACAGATGATTTAGGTCGTGACATTTTTTCGCGAATTTTACATGGTGCTCGAATCTCTTTAACAGTTGGTTTGACTGCAGTATTAATTTCCGCAGTAGCTGGTAGCTTTTTAGGTATTATTGCGGGTTATTATGGTCGCTGGATTGATACCATTATTTCGCGGATATTTGATATCCTGCTCGCATTCCCAAGTATTTTATTGGCGATTGCGATTGTATCAATTTTAGGACCTTCATTGCAAAATGCTTTAATTGCAATTGCGGTTATAAATATACCGAACTTTGGTCGACTCATTCGTTCACGGGTGCTTAGTATTAAGGAAGAGGAATATATTCATGCTGCAAAAGCAATTGGGATGAGGAATACGAGGATATTATGGAAACATATCTTACCTAATTCTATGACACCTGTAATTGTCCAAGGAACATTGGCGATTGCAACGGCGATTATTGAAGCTGCAGCACTTGGCTTTTTAGGGCTTGGAGCGGAGGCGCCTCAGCCGGAGTGGGGGAAAATGTTGGCGGATGCGCGGATGTTTTTATTAAATGCACCGTGGGCATTGATATTCCCGGGGCTGGCAATTATGTTGACGGTAATAGGATTTAACTTAATGGGAGATGGGCTAAGGGATGCACTCGACCCAAAAATGAAAAATTAAAAAGAGAAGGTGTGCAAAAAGCACATCTTCTCTTTTTAGGTTGTTCAGAGAGTAGAAATTTAAAAGAGCTTACTAAAGGAAGGTCATAAAATCATATTTCTAGTAAAAGTCTGATTCTAAATTAAGATTCTTTTCTTCGCTATGGTAGCTGCGATAGGAAACAATTAATGTATCCAGATGCTCTAAGTTTTCCTCGTAATCTAAAATTCGGGATAAAATATAAAGTAAATGGTAGCTTGAAAACTGTTCGTCTTCAGAAGCCTCTTCCTGGGCAAGTGCGATTTGTTTGATGAATTGTTCCATAAGCTCACTACCTTGTAAATATTCCTCATGCCGTGTCCACTTTGAATGTTCGGGTCTTAGTTTACCTGTATATTTCAATAATAGTTGTTCGTGATAGGTTAATAAAAAGTCCAACCGCTCCTGAATAATATTTTGAAATTTAGTCGGCAACTTACCCAGTTCGTTTTCATGCTTATGCAATCGGACAAGTAATTCATAGCTTTTTTTCGAAGTTAATAGCATTTGACGATAAATGACAAGCTTGCGTGCTTTTACATACTTTTGGTTTTTGGAGTAACCGCGTTCTTCTTTAAAAAAGTCATACATTGTGTCCAATTCATTTAGACGGGATTCCAATTTATTGACGGCCATTTTAGTAGATGTATGTTCACTTGCTTGGCGTACAGCTAAACGAGTCCAGCGAATGATATCGTCTTGTATGGAGTTGATTTTTTTAAAGAGCTTTACTTCATACTTAGGGGGCAAAAACACTAAATTTACAACAAATGCAGCAAAAACACCGAGCATAATTGTCCCAAAGCGAATTAAGCCAAACATTATAAAGTCATCGCCAGGTACTTCCATAATAGCGATAACCGTTACAAGTGCAAGGGAAATGGATTTTTCGAGCTTAAGTTTCATCATAAGACCGAGTACGATAATGGCAGCAATACCGACTGCAACAATATGATGCCCGAATAGTAAACCGAATAGTACAGCAACAGTAGCCCCAATAAAATTTCCTTGTATTTGTTCTAAAATAGTAAGATAAGACCGGTAAATAGAAGGCTGAATAGCAAAAACAGCAGCGATTGCAGCAAATACAGGTGAGGGAACATTTAATATTTGAGCTAAAAATAGGGCAAAGACGATTGCAACGCCAGTTTTTAATACACGTGCACCTAGTTTCATTTGCATTTCCTCCTTTCTCACGGAGTTATGATATAGAAGCCACTATAAACAATGAAGTTATAGTGGCTTTCATGTTTGTCTTGTATTATAGAATATCGCATTAAGGGAAACTTTCAAGTAATGTTTTGTGCGTCGGATCCTCTAATAACTTGGAGGGAGCCTTTTCGCTTTTGTTCCTATAATTGAGAGAATGCGTAATCTACAGCTCTCAATGTTTCTTCTATATCTGCTACGGTATGCTCTGTTGTTAAGAACCATGCTTCATATTTTGAAGGGGCTAGGTTAATGCCTTGAGACAACATTAATTTAAAGAAGCGACCGAACATTTCTCCATCTGTATTTTCTGCTTGCTCATAGTTTTCCACTTTTACATCTGTGAAGTAAATGGCGAATGCACCTTTAAGGCGATTTAAAGTAATCGTTACATTATGCTTTTTCGCTGCAGCTAAAATACCTTCTTCCAGCAATGCACCTAAGCGATCCATCTCTTCATAAATCCCAGGTTGCTGTAGCACTTCAAGACAAGCAATTCCTGCTTGCATACTTGCAGGGTTACCGGCCATTGTTCCTGCCTGATATGCGGGACCAAGTGGTGCAACTGTTTCCATTACATCTTTACGACCACCATATGCACCGATTGGCAGACCGCCCCCAATTACTTTCCCCATTGCAACTAAATCTGGTGTTAAGCCAAGCATTGTATGTGCGGCACCGTAGTGGAAACGGAATGCAGTGATGACTTCATCGTGGATTGTTAGTGCACCATACTCTTTTGCTAAGGCATGTACATGTTCTAAAAACCCTTTATGAGGTTCTACGATTCCAAAGTTCCCAACGATTGGCTCGATTAAAATCCCTGCCACATCATTACCCCATTTTTCCATAGCTAATGTAAATTCCTCTTTGTTGTTAAAAGGTACTGTGATAACTTCCGTTGCAACAGCATGAGGAACACCGGCAGAGTCAGGTGAACCTAATGTTGCCGGACCTGAACCTGCAGCAACAAGTACTTGGTCGAAGTGGCCGTGATAGCATCCAGCGAATTTAATAATTTTCGTACGACCGGTGAAGGCACGAGCGACACGTACACATGTCATAACTGCTTCTGTACCAGAGTTATTAAACCGTACTTTATCTAATGTAGGAATTGCTTCTTTTAACATTTTTGCAAACTTAATTTCATGCTCTGTCGGTGTACCGAATAAAACACCAGTTTCAGCGGCATGTGCAATTGCCTTTGCAATATGAGGGTGTCCATGACCTGTAACAATTGGACCGTAAGCTGCTAAATAGTCGATGTAACGATTACCGTCCACATCCCAAAAGTATGCTCCTTTACCGCGGACCATGACAACAGGTGCGCCGCCGCCTACTGCTTTATATGATCGGGATGGACTATTTACCCCGCCAACGATATGTTCGAGTGCTTCTGCATGAAGTTGTTCTGACTTTGTATGATTCATAATTAATTCCTCCAAAATAGGTTACATGAAATGATTTCCTATCTATTGTAGTATGTTATGAAAGGGAACGCCAAAGAAATTGAAGCAACGGGCATTGTTTTGTATCATAAAAGAAAAATTTGGAGGGAAAGTTATGACATTAGAAAATTTACAAGCACCAGCATTTACTCTACAAAACGAGGAGGGGGAAATGGTCGCACTAGATAATTATAAAGGGAAGAACGTAATTCTTTATTTTTACCCTAAAGATTTAACACCTGGATGTACAACGCAAGCTTGTGACTTCCGCGATAAGTATGAAGATTTTTCGGATTTAAATGCAGTTATTTTAGGTGTGAGCTTAGATGATTCAGCGAAACATACAAAATTTATTGAAAAGCATGGGTTACCATTTTCGTTATTAGTGGATGAGGACCATAAAGTGGCGGAGAAATATGGTGTCTGGACATTGAAGAAAAATTTCGGGAAAGAATATATGGGCATCGAGCGTACGACATTTTTAATTAATGAAAATGGAATAGTTGAAAAAGAATGGCGAAAAGTACGTGTGAAAAATCATATTGAAGATGTGTTAAACTATTTAAAAAATCGCACAAATTAATGAGTGCACAAAGGGGAATTATAATGGGAACGATTTATTTTACATTTGAACCACGTGAAGATTTAAAGCAGCCGCTTTTGTCGGAGTTTCCACAAGTAGATTTTTTATTTGATACAAAACTGGATGTTGAGAAACTTGCACAGGCAGAAATATTAGTGACATACGGGGAAGATTTAAAAGAACAACATTTGCAGTATGCAGACAAATTACAGTGGATCTTCGTTGCTTCAGCGGGAATAGAAAAAATGCCTGCAGAAGCAATCGCAAAACGTAATATTATCGTATCAAATGTACGCGGGATACATAAAAAGCCGATGACTGAATCGATTCTGGCGCATATTTTAGCTTTAAAACGTGTATTGCCATTTATTTATGAGCAGCAACAAAAGAAGGAATGGAATAAAAAGGCCCGACCTACTGAGTTAAACGGAAGCACAGCACTTATTATCGGACCAGGTGCAATTGGGGGAGAAATCGGACGTATATTACAGGCGTTTGATGTTCATACAATTGGCTGCAACCGTTCAGGTAATGAAGCGCCGTATATGGATGAAACATATAAGCTAGATGACTTGAAGCAACATCTACCAAAGGCTGACATTGTGATTTCAATACTCCCATCCACGAAGGAAACGAAGCATCTGCTAACTCGTGAGCATTTTGAGAAAATGAAAAACTCTGCAATCTTTATGAATTTTGGGCGCGGAGATGTAGTGGACACAGATACTCTCATTAAAGTACTGCAAGATAAGTTAATTGAGCATGCGGTATTGGATGTATATGAATTGGAGCCTTTACCATCAGATAGTCTTTTATGGGATTTAGATAATGTAACTCTTTCTCCCCATTTTTCAAGTCATTCATCTCGTTATGTAGAACGCAGTTTAGATATTTTTAAACCGAGTTTGAAGAAATGGCTAAATGGTGAGCGGGACCTAGAAAATAAGATGGATATTCTTAGAGGCTACTAACTGAGAAAATTTATTAGTAAAGTTAAGGTTTGATTGGATGAATTTTCAATTAGCAACTATATTTAATGACTTTTACTTCTATTAGAACAAGCAATTGTTGACAACGTGAGGATAAATTCGATACACTATTTATAACGATTATAAATTAATAATATGTATGAAAAGGGGTGTATGACGATGTCTGAAATGCATTTAAAGGATGCGCTGGACACGTTAAAGACTACTGGTGTACGAATTACTCCTCAGCGTCATGCGATTTTGGAATATTTAATTCAAAGTATGATTCACCCAACAGCGGATGATATATACAAAGCACTTTGCGGCAAGTTCCCTAATATGAGTGTCGCAACAGTATATAATAATTTACGAGTATTTCGTGAAGTGGGCTTAGTTAAAGAGCTTACTTATGGAGACGCAGCAAGTCGTTTTGATTTTGTAACGGGCGATCACTATCATATGATTTGTGAATGTTGCGGCAAAATTGTAGATTTTCATTATCCTGGATTAAATGAAGTGGAGCAGTTCGCTTCTCAAGTTACAGGCTTTGAAGTTAATTCGCACCGTTTGGAAGTATACGGTACTTGCCCAGAGTGTGTTGCAGTCGGTGGAAAAAAAGTTCAATAAAAGTTTAACCTAGTAACGATTGTTGCTAGGTTTTTTGTATGAAAAAAACTGCATGAACCCGAAATGAGTTCTAATGCAGCTTATCTATACTTTATTTTTTGTTGTATTCCTGATTAAATTCTTTTCCTTCTAATGAAGGATCTAATGTAAGTGGTTCATTGCAATACATGCAAATATCTACACGACCTAATACTTTGGTCCATTTTCCGCATTCCGGACAAACGACTTGTACTGCTTTAGTTGATAAAAGCCCAATCCACCCATAAACAGCGGTACTACCGATAATGCACAGAAGTCCAATAGTCATGAAGATTAATACAAGAATTTGATTGTCTTTAAAAAAGATCGCACCATACATAATAACAAAGCCGATGAAAATAAGGGATAACGCAAATGATCGGATTTTGTTAATTTTACTATTATACTTTTTCATTACGATTGCCTCCTAATCTAAAATATACTATAACATAAATTGGATTTAGATTAGTAGATTTGAAAGAATTTGGTGATTACCGATTATATAATTTTAAAGGTATTTCCAAACTTATTGTCGAAACATTTCTATTATTATAGTTATAATAAATAACGTATTTCTTTTTGGTTAAATGTTTAATGAGATAATACTAGTTAATTTGACTTATAGCGATTACAATAGCTTAGAAACAAATATAATAGTAGCAAAATTTTATAGGGGGATAACAATGGAACATATTTTAAGACCAATTTATCAGGAACGCGCAAGTCAGCCAGAGACGTTAGGAGTTATTTTAATTAATAAGCGTGAAGGCGCTGCGAATATGACCGATACATTTGACTCGGTTCTTTTAATTATTGTAAAAGATAGTGACACACCTATTTATTCAAAACACTATATGTATGGTGATGCGAAAATGGTGATGCATATTTTAACGGAAGAGCGTTTGCGTAAATGGATCTTTATTGGTTCAAATAAGCGTTTAGTTGATTGGCTATTCCACGGTAAAATTATGTTCGATCGAAATGAATTTCTATTTAAGTTGCGTTCTGAACTACAAGAGTTCCCATTTGTCGGACGTAAGTTAAAAACAGGAATACAGTTCGCTAAGTTAATCCGCCGTTATCAAGAAGGAAAAGAGTTGTTTGAGGATGGTCACTATTTAGATGCTTATAATCATGTAGTTGCTTCATTACATCATTTAGGTAGATTATCAATTATTGATAGTGGCCATTATCCAGAAGTCACTGTATGGGCTCATGTAAAACGAAATGATCCGGCAATTTATAAATTATATGAAGAATTGATTATGAGTAATGAAAGTTTAGAAAAGCGTCTAGAGCTATTATTTTTGGCGGGGGAGTTTTTAATTAATTCAAGAACTACTGATGGGGCGCAGCACATTTTAGAAACAATGCTTGCTCAACCATATTGGACAATACAGGAATTACATAATCACCCTGAATTGAGTTACTACTCAATAGATTTAGAAGTTTTTGTTGAATATTTAATCGAGAAAGAGTTAGTTCAAGTAGAACCCGTAGTTGCTAAAAACGAAGCGATATTCCATCGCAACTATTATGTAGACCGCCACTTTATTGAAAGTGAGTACGGTTTATAGTATATTAATCAGAGCGTTAAATAACGCTCTGAAACTTTTTTTAAAAAAGTGTTGACGTAAGTATAAATAGTATTGTAATATATTAAATGTCGCTAAGACGTACTCGAAAAACAAAATAACTCTTGAAATGCTCAAACAACTCTTTTTAAAAAGTTGTTGACAGAGAAAAGAAAAAATGTTAAATTAGAGAAGTCGCTAAAACGACATAGAAACAAAATGAACCTTGAAAACTGAACAAGCAACGTTAATGAAACAAGCTTCTTAAATGAAGCAAACAATAGATTTTAACTTTTAATTAAGTTAAATCGCTAGCAAAGCAAATGAGCTTTCA
>NZ_JAXCLE010000050.1:0-1486 GCF_037027585.1 Solibacillus ferritrahens
TTCAACTAATGCCTTCGCATTTCCTACTACCGGAATAAAGTCTAATCCTGCAGAGATTACGTCTTTATAGCCGCCCTCTTTGAAGGATGTATACGCAACGGCCACTTTTCCGCCGACCTTTACGATAACTTTTTCTACTGGCTGTTTCTATTTTTGATTGTCTTACTAAAGTAACTTTATTATAAGATTTGTTCGGGTATTATGTAATAAATAAATAGAGTGCAATCAAACTAAATTGCACTCTACTTATTATTTAAAATAAAATATGCTTATAATACAATAACTCTAAATAAATTTGACTACTTCTCAGTTTAATAATTATTATTTTTTATCTCCTCAAACCACTCATCTGCTATATCATCCGCTGTTTTAATATCGTCATGTGTATAAACTAAATCATACTTGTAACTTGCTTTGAAATTACCTGTCTTAACATCATATATTAATTTCATTTCAGTTGGCATATCTCGTTCATATTCTTTACATAATTCTTCGATTTTTTCGATATCATCGCCGATAATATTTAATACCATAAATTGACGTTCTGTAGACACGTCAAAAATTTCTTCCTCACTCTTCAATGCGTCGTTCAATTTATGGGGTTCTACATATTTATTGTTAATTAGATAAAAGAAACTACTAGATATCATACTTTCTTCACATGAAGCATAAACAAATACTTTATCGGCTCTATCTTCAACATATTCCATACATATGGATATCATATCCGCTTGTAGTTCACTAAATATATCTTCAAATTCTTTCATGCTACTTTTCACTCCTAGATTAATTTTTTAATTTTCCAAGGCCAGCCTTACCATCAATTGTATAATTAACTATAAATTTATCTGGTCGCATATTATCCCCAGAATAGATTATTTCAATATTAACTGTTACTTTTTTAGGTGGTTTTTCTTTCAAAGCTGCAGCCCATTTTTCTTCAATCTTTTTATATTGTTTCAAATTAACGTCAGATAATTGTGAAACCAAATTATCTATTTTAGGTGATCCTCCAAATCGATCACCAACCAAATGTCCGGCATGATCTTGGCCTTTTACTTTACCTGGTGTATTTTTACTATGAGGCAACCTTTGATCTCTCTTAGTCAATTGTAAATTTTCTGTTTCAAATTTAGAAATCCTTCCTAATTTGTCTGTTTCATAAAGGTAGTCATACTCTCCCGTTTTATACTTAATATTAGGCTTCAACTTATTTTTTCTACCGTTTGTAAACTGTTCTCCTTTGTTGACAAATGTTTTTATCTCACTTGTACTAGAACTAATTTTACCCTTATCCTGCTCCTTAGATTTCGCAGGTGTTGCCGTTGTTGCGCATGCTTCCTTCTTTGCCAAGGACGGTGCTTACTGCTTTGTCGTATTCTTCGGTGTTGGGGACTTGGCCAGATTTACTGTTTTATTTGTTGCTTTGCTACCCGATGTAGCTCCTGAAACAGCCTTTGCTCCGAGCTTTACGCTATGCTTCACA
>NZ_JAXCLE010000051.1:0-1425 GCF_037027585.1 Solibacillus ferritrahens
GAGGGCACTGAAAAAGTCATTCAATTATAAGGAAGGGCATGTTGGAACGAAAATTCGTTCCAACATGCCCTTTTCTTCGATGCCGTTGATTTCCATTGCGGCGGACGCTTTCCGCGGGCACGGCTCCAACTAAATGATCTGCGCCTAAACGGAGGCGCAGATCATTGGATTTTCCGCACGTGCTGTTCCCGCAGGAGTCGCCGCCTCCATTCCAATCAACGGGGGTGTCTTATGAAGAGAATGTTTTTTCTCCTTCTGTGCCCTCCTTTTCCTGTATAATGAAAGCACTAGGAAAAGGCGGTGTGACGATGATTTCTAAACAAGAAACCATGAATTTAAGTCCCTATATGGCACTCTATGATGTACTCATTCCAAAAGATAATCTTCTTCGCCAAATCAATGAATTGGTCGATTTCAGCTTTATCTTAGAAGAATTACAATCAAAATATTGTTTAGATAATGNTATTAGATTTATTAATCGAAAAGACCGTTGAAATTGCGTTAGAGAAGGGACTCCTTCTGAGTAAAATGATTATGGTCGATGCCACTCATACAAAAGCACGCTACAATCAAAAATCACCAAAAGAATTTTTACAAGAAAAATCGAAAAATGTAAGAAAAGCTGTTTATCAATTGAATGAAGACATGGTAGGAAAGTTCCCAACGAAGCCAACTTCAAATGAAATAGAAGAAGAATTAGACTATTGTCGCCAAATCGTGAAAGTGGTAGAAACCCAATCAAAAGTTTCTGAAATCCCCGCTGTAAAAGAAAAATTAAATGTATTAAAAGAAGTCATCGACGATTACGAAAATCAATTAAGCTTTTCGAATGATCCAGACGCACGCGTTGGTCATAAAGCAGCTGATTCCGCTTTCTTTGGATTTAAAACACATCTGGCAATGAGCGATGAACGAATTATTACAGCGGCAGTCATTACAACGGGCGAAAAAAGCGATGGGAACTATCTTCAAGAATTAATTGAGAAAAGTCAAAAAGCGGGTATGGAATTTGATAAGGTGATTGGCGATACCGCTTATTCAGGGAAAGAAAATTTAGCATATACGAAAGAAGAAAACATTCAGCTCATTTCAAAGTTAAATCCGGTCATTACAAATGGAAATGGACAGCGAAAGGTTGCGTTTGATTATAATAAAGACGCGAGCATGTTTGTTTGTCCAGCAGGGCATTTAGCGATTCGAAAAGCACGTACGGGAAAGAAACAGGTAAATGAGAATCAAAAAATGACCTATTATTTCGATACAGAAAAATGTAAAATCTGTCCGATGCGAGAGGGCTGTTATAAAGAAGGCGCAAAAAGTAAAACGTATAGTGTGACGATTCAATCACAGACGCATCAAGAGCAAGCCGCATTTCAGGAAACAGAAACATTTAAAGAGCTTGCCAAAAACCGTTATAAGATTGAA
>NZ_JAXCLE010000052.1:0-1270 GCF_037027585.1 Solibacillus ferritrahens
AAAGACCTCCCGATTTTTATTTTTTTCGAAAGGTCGTTGTGATATAGTTTAATTAGATGTATTACGATTTCTGAGCTGGTAATGCGGACTCATAATCGTAGAGGATATCGTGTTTCAGTAGCTGAAACGTCATTTTCAGAAACTTATTGATACACGCCACAATCGCGACCTTGTGAGGTTTCCTCTGAGGTTGCGTTTTTAATTTATCATAATAATCGATGAGATGGTTATCGGTCTTTTTCCGAAGCGTAATCATCGTACAAATCATAAAAAATAAAATCTTTCGTAATTTTTTATTACCTCGTTTGTTGATTCGATCACGATATTGTGTATTGCCTGACTGATAGCGCATGATATCAATACCGGCGTACGCATTGAGCTGTTTGGCATTTTCAAAGCGTCGAATATCGCCTAATTCACCAATTAATCGGCAGGCGGTCGTATCCCCAATACCTGGAATCGAACGGAATATGCGATATTCATTTCTTTCAGCTGACATACCGACCATTTGTTTAATAATAGCTTCCTTTTTTTCAACTAAATCCATAATACGAGCTGCGTAATCTCGAATTTGATCACATCGAATATCATTATCTTTCATGGCTGGATAACTATTTTGAGCAGCCTCCAATAATACTTCTGCTTTTGCCTCTGCACGTGCCAATGATAGCTTTTTACGTGTATTAGCCTTCAAACGATTTTTAATCACCGTTTTCGAATGTGCTAATAGAAGAGCTGGATGTGGAAACAATTGGACAATATTTAAGAATAGCGCTGAACTTGGTGTTATGAGTTTCTCTAATTCTGGAAAACTCAGATGTAAAAGGGCGTGCATTCGACTTTTTAGTGTAATAACCTCCTCATCAATTTCATCGTAATAACGCGTTAACGCACGCATTTGTTCATAATAATCATCCTGTACATAAGTTGACTCGCGTTCGCTTTTAAAATGTGTTTTGGCCAGCTCATGGGCATCACTGACATCCGTTTTATTACGGCGCATTGTAGCCATTTGTAAGTTCGCTTCAAGCGGATTCATCCGGCAATATGTATAGCCATAATCAATAAAAAACTTTTCAACGGGCTTAGAATAGACGCCTGTTGCTTCAAAGACGATTTCTGGCGCTACTCCATCTTGACGTGCGATTTCTTCCATCTGCTCATGTAACCGTTCAAAATCAGCACGTGTATGATTCAATTCACCTTCGAACTCGCATTGGCGATAGCCATCATAAATCACAAGGTTGCTTTTTCCTTTACTTATATCTAA
>NZ_JAXCLE010000053.1:0-986 GCF_037027585.1 Solibacillus ferritrahens
CTAGAGGTTTCGTAAGAAACCATATAGTGAAGTGATGATGGCAAAGAGGTCACACCCGTTCCCATACCGAACACGGAAGTTAAGCTCTTTAGCGCCGATGGTAGTTGGGGGCTTCCCCCTGCGAGAGTAGGACATCGCTTCGCTTATTTTTTTTGGAGGATTAGCTCAGCTGGGAGAGCACCTGCCTTACAAGCAGGGGGTCGGCGGTTCGAGCCCGTCATCCTCCACCATCTTATGCAAGAGCCATTAGCTCAGTTGGTAGAGCATCTGACTTTTAATCAGAGGGTCGAAGGTTCGAGTCCTTCATGGCTCACCAGTTTTTTATAAAACTCTATAATGTCAGAATAAAAATATCCTATGCATTTGTCGAAGTATCTTAGTGGTAGAACATCACCACCACGTCACTTCTGCTCTATAAATGCCGGGGTGGCGGAACTGGCAGACGCACAGGACTTAAAATCCTGCGGTGAGTGATCACCGTGCCGGTTCGATTCCGGCCCTCGGCACCATTTTTAATAATAAGCGCCCGTAGCTCAATTGGATAGAGCGTCTGACTACGGATCAGAAGGTTGTGGGTTCGACTCCTGCCGGGCGCGCCATATATATTTTAATACTTATGGCTACCTAGCTCAGCTGGCTAGAGCATTCGGTTCATACCCGAAAGGTCGTGGGTTCGACTCCCTCGGTAGCCATCTTTTGAATTTATAGATTCATCTAATTATTGTGGAGGTATACCCAAGTCCGGCTGAAGGGATCGGTCTTGAAAACCGACAGGCGGGTAACACCGCGCGGGGGTTCGAATCCCTCTACCTCCTCCATTTTATCTATATGGTATTAATACATATTTAAACAAGAGAAGAAATAATATTGTCGCGGGGTGGAGCAGTGGTAGCTCGTCGGGCTCATAACCCGAAGGTCACAGGTTCAAGTCCTGTCCCCGCAACCAAATGGTCCCGTGGTGTAGCGGTTAACATGCCTGCCTGTCA
>NZ_JAXCLE010000054.1:0-962 GCF_037027585.1 Solibacillus ferritrahens
AGTCAGTTGCTCTACCAACTGAGCTACACCGGCATTTAGAAATGGTGGAGGATGACGGGCTCGAACCGCCGACCCCCTGCTTGTAAGGCAGGTGCTCTCCCAGCTGAGCTAATCCTCCATAGGATATTCATATATTACTTTATGTAATGTTTATCCTTTCTCTTAAGGACAAGATTTATAATATCAGTATTCTTGATATAATGCAATACTCTTTTTAAAACTTTTTTCAAAAATAATATTTTTTCTATGTTTTCAATAACTTGTCTCAATTTCTATCTAAACCGATTACTTAGCATAACGAAATTTTAATATGTTTTCTCCATTTTTTCAATAGCTGTTTTCATTTTTTATAAATATAAATCAATGTTATATATATATAAAAGTTATTGCCGAATAATAACCTTTTGAAAGTTCTTGTAATTATATATTTTCTAAGTTGTTTTAACTCTATAGTAGAAATAAAATTTTAATTATTTATGTAATATATTAATTTCTTATTAGTCCACCTTCTGCGTTACAAATAGATATTCTTAATAAAGTCACTCTTAGAGACCTAGAATGATGTTATTGTCGTAATAGGTAGTATAGAATCCGACAAATAGTATCCTTGGATGATTCCGCCTTTTAACGTGGAATGGCAGGCTTGCAAGGGCATCGATCGTTAATAATTTATCCATTCTCTTCGAATAAGCTGCTATAACATCGAACTTGCACTATATTTCATTGCTCGACAAATTAGACATACACTTTTATTCAACCGGTCATTTTTTATATGAATCTCTTTATGTTATTAAAGTATATAAAAAAACGCTAAGTACATGTGAAAGTACTTAGCGTTTTCTCTTCTTATGTATGACCCGTACGGGATTCGAACCCGTGTTACCGCCGTGAAAGGGCGGTGTCTTAACCACTTGACCAACGGGCCGATGGCGGAGACAGAGGGATTTGAACCCTCGCGCCGC
>NZ_JAXCLE010000055.1:0-916 GCF_037027585.1 Solibacillus ferritrahens
ATTAGAACGCTCTCCTACCACGCATACTCAAAGTATGCATCCACAGCTTCGGTGAATCGTTTAGCCCCGATACATTTTCGGCGCAGCGTCACTCGACCAGTGAGCTATTACGCACTCTTTAAATGATGGCTGCTTCTAAGCCAACATCCTGGTTGTCTAAGCAACGCCACATCCTTTTCCACTTAACGATTACTTTGGGACCTTAGCTGGTGGTCTGGGCTGTTTCCCTCTTGACTACGGATCTTATCACTCGCAGTCTGACTCCCGTGTATAAATATCCGGCATTCGGAGTTTGTCTGAATTCGGTAAAGCGAGATGCCCCCCTAGTCCAAACAGTGCTCTACCTCCGGTATTCTCAATCACGAGGCTAGCCCTAAAGCTATTTCGGAGAGAACCAGCTATCTCCAGGTTCGATTGGAATTTCTCCGCTACCCACACCTCATCCCCGCACTTTTCAACGTGCGTGGGTTCGGGCCTCCAGTGAGTGTTACCTCACCTTCACCCTGGACATGGGTAGATCACCTGGTTTCGGGTCTACGACCACGTACTAATTCGCCCTATTCAGACTCGCTTTCGCTGCGGCTCCGTCTTCTCAACTTAACCTCGCACGTAATCGTAACTCGCCGGTTCATTCTACAAAAGGCACGCTATCACCCATTAACGGGCTCTAACTACTTGTAGGCACACGGTTTCAGGATCTATTTCACTCCCCTTCCGGGGTGCTTTTCACCTTTCCCTCACGGTACTGGTTCACTATCGGTCACTAGGTAGTATTTAGCCTTGGGAGATGGTCCTCCCGGATTCCGACGGAATTTCACGTGTTCCGCCGTACTCAGGATACACTCTGGAGGGAATGAACTTTTGACTACAGGGCTTTTACCTTGTTTCGCGGACCTTTCCAAGTCGCTTCGTCTAA
>NZ_JAXCLE010000056.1:0-883 GCF_037027585.1 Solibacillus ferritrahens
CCCCATATACAAATACTTTCGACCACTCTTCCGGAATCGTTTCAACTACTGTTTGAGCAATATTTTGATATATACTATTTAACTTGTTTTCATCCATCATTATTTACCTCCGGGTTTATTTTTAAAATCTGTACGCTCCCAGTCTCCATTTCCAATCTTATGTTCTATTTTAAAGCTATCAGGACGGTGTGAATCTCCTTTATAAATTGGTTTTATCTTTACCTCAACTGACTTCCCTTTATCTAGTTCCTTAACCCACATATTCTCGAGCTTCTTCCACTCACCTCTATTCAAATTACTATTCATAGGAACTAAGTTATCAAAACCTCCTGAGCCATTAAATATAGTTGCAATTAAATGTCCACCATCATCATCAGGTTTTCTATCATCTCTACCAACCACCTTTTGAGCATGGTTATTTCTTTTTCCTTTTTCTAGTTTAAGTGTTGCTTCACAATTTACTATCCGCCCTTTATTGTCTGTTTTATAAGTATGTCCTTGAGGTGTTGTATATTCTATATCAGGTTTCAACACTTTTTTTCTATTTTCTCTTGTATATTGATCTCCATAATTAACTTTAGTAGTAGTATTGCCATTACCCTGCTCCTTAGACTTCGCAGGTGATGCCGTTGTTGCGCTTGCTTCACTTTTCGCCTGAGACGGTGCTTGCTGCTTTGTCGTATTCTTCGGTGTTGGGGACTTGGCTAGATTTACTGTTTTATTTGTTGCTTTTTGCCCACCCGAAATAATGCCTGCGACTGCCTTTCCACCATGCTTCACACCTTTTACTAAAGGTCCGCCTAAAATAGCAGCGACTGATGCTCCGCGTTCCCAGCTTTCCAACTTTCTACCGGTAATTGGGTCTCTTCCAATCACGGCTTCA
>NZ_JAXCLE010000057.1:0-834 GCF_037027585.1 Solibacillus ferritrahens
CCTTCGCATTTCCTACTACCGGAATAAAGTCTAATCTTGCAGAGATCCGTATCTAAAATTATAAAAAAATGGTGGTAGTTGAAATTCCCAACTACCACCATTTTAACATTTTTACCATTAATTTACTTTACATCTTGAAGTTTAACTTCATACATTTCCTTCATATTCATATCGAGTGGTAATAAAGCATAGTAATATTGATCATTATCTACTATAAATTGAACCAATTTGGTTTTTGTAGGATTCCAAAAATCTTTTATACTTGAATAGTATTCTTCCAAATCTTCTTTATAATCCAATTGTAATAGATACCCTTTATCCATCATCGCAAAAACAATTAAACTTCCTAAAAGATCCTTCTGTTCATTGGCTTCTTCATACTCTTGATATTGGAACCAAATTTGGTCTAAGCGCATCACTTTTTTGTATTTTTCATAGAAGCTTCTATTAGCCATAGTCTCATAATCATGGATTAATTCGTTTATAAATGCATGCGGACTAATCTTTTAGTAAATCTTCGTCTAAGAAGAGTTCGATGTCATCTAAATTCACATTTTTCTTTCTTTCATGAAGCGAAAATTTTAGAATAAATTCTTCAAAAGAGTTTGCAATAAGATAATAATATTCTTTTCCTTCTTCATCGGTCATTTCGCCTTTGTGATACCAATAATATATTTTACCCCTGTATTTATCTTTTAATCCTATACATATTTAATCTCCCCCATCTGCATCTGCGATAGGCATTACAATACTTCCTAAAATACCTTTATAAGTTTGAATGATTGATTCAATATTATAGGCATTATTAGTAATTCCATAAAAACCACCTATCGA
>NZ_JAXCLE010000058.1:0-814 GCF_037027585.1 Solibacillus ferritrahens
GATAGGTTCGAGGTGGAAGTGCGGTGACGCATGTAGCTGACGAATACTAATCGGTCGAGGACTTAACCACATTTTATTGCACAACTCAATGAAACGTTTATCCAGTTTTGAAAGAATGAATTTATTTAAAAAACACTTGCCAAATAAGAAAAGTGTGGTATAATAAATAAGGTCTTTCTAAAAAAAGTCTAGTGATGATGGCAAAGAGGTCACACCCGTTCCCATACCGAACACGGAAGTTAAGCTCTTTAGCGCCGATGGTAGTTGGGGGCTTCCCCCTGTGAGAGTAGGACGTCGCTAGGCTGTATAGAAGTATTCCGAAGTAGCTCAGTTGGTAGAGCATCCGGCTGTTAACCGGCAGGTCGCAGGTTCGAGTCCTGCCTTCGGAGCCATTAACTCTTGGAGAGTTGTCCGAGTGGCCGAAGGAGCACGATTGGAAATCGTGTATGCGGGTAACCCTGCATCAAGGGTTCAAATCCCTTACTCTCCGCCAGCCATTTTTGTAAAATGGCCCGTTGGTCAAGTGGTTAAGACACCGCCCTTTCACGGCGGTAACACGGGTTCGAATCCCGTACGGGTCACCAATAATTTCAATATCCAGCACGGAGGATTAGCTCAGCTGGGAGAGCACCTGCCTTACAAGCAGGGGGTCGGCGGTTCGAGCCCGTCATCCTCCACCATTCAAATTAAATCAAATAGTATTGTCGCGGGGTGGAGCAGTGGTAGCTCGTCGGGCTCATAACCCGAAGGTCACAGGTTCAAGTCCTGTCCCCGCAACCAAATGGTCCCGTGGTGTAGCGGTTAACATGCCTGC
>NZ_JAXCLE010000059.1:0-780 GCF_037027585.1 Solibacillus ferritrahens
AATAGGCAAATTGTTTTGTCCGTTCGTCCTTCACATAGTAACCACTTTCAGGGTCCGTTGTGCTCTCTTTGATTTCTTTCCATTCTTCCTTTTCAAACTTCTCCGGTGGAAACGGCTTTTTCCCGTTCTTTTCACGGTCTATGTTTAACTCTTCTTGTAGCTTTTCTTCATAAGCACGTGTCTCTTTTCGAACCATCTTCTTATCAAATTTTCGTTTATTCGCACTTGCCTTAACATGCGTGGAATCAATAAAGATATGGTCAGCTGATAATAAACCCGCATCCACAATTTCTTTCAAGATGCGATAGAAAATCTGTTCAAATACATCTGTATCCTCAAAACGCCGTGTATAATTTTTGCCAAACGTTGAGAAGTGAGGCACTTCTGTATGAAACCCGAAGCCTAAAAACCAGCGGTACGCTACATTCGTTTCAATTTCCTTAATCGTTTGACGCATCGAACGAATACCAAAAACGTATTGAATCATTGTCATTTTAAATAAGACAACAGGATCAATACTTGGTCTACCGAAAGGTGAATATAAGTTTTCAACTAATGGATATACAAACGAAAAGTCAATGGCTGCCTCTAATTTACGTACGAGATGATTTTCTGGGACAAGTTGTTCAATCGTCAACATTTCTAATTGATTACGTTCATTCATTTGGTTTTTAGTCATCATATCGGGACACCTCTTTGATTTAGATAAACTATATTAGAAAGAATAGATCAAGTTGATTGGAATGGAAGGGGCGACTTCTGCGGGAAAAGCGGGACTGC
>NZ_JAXCLE010000006.1:0-208509 GCF_037027585.1 Solibacillus ferritrahens
TCAGTGATCGCTGGATTCCGAATGTTTCAAGTGCCTCTGAAATTAGTTTGTTATCGAACTCTTTTCCACGGTCAGTATGAAACATTTTGACGTCATTCAGATTGGCCTGAATGCTCGCAATTGCTTGATACACAAGCTCGGCTGTTTTATTTTCACCAGCACTAAACCCGATGATTTCACGATTAAACAGATCGACAAACAGGCATACATAGTGCCATTTTTTTCCGACACGAACGTATGTTAAATCACTGACAATAACCGCTAATTGCTTGTCCTGATTGAATTCACGTTTCAATTCGTTCTTAACAGGTGCTTCATTACAGCTCGATTTATGTGGTTTAAATTGGGCTACAGTATAGTTTGAAACAAGACCCATTTCATTCATCAAACGACCGATTCGACGGCGTGATATTTGCTTTGGCTCTGGTAATTTCGTGAGTTCTTTCTTGATTTTGCGTGTGCCATAATTATTGCGGCTGGCTTTAAAGATGCGGTCAATTTCCTTTGAAAGTGCCGCATCTGCTGTCTTTTTTGCACGCTTACCAGAAAGATCCGCATGGTAGTAATACGTGCTGGTTGGAATGTCGAGGACGGCACACATTGCTGATACCGAATATTTGTGAGCGTTGTTTCGAATCACATTTATTTTCGTCCCATGATCAGCGCCGCTTGCTTTAAAATGTCGTTCTCCATCAGTAAACGTTGGTTTTCTTTGCGTAACTTAGCCAACTCATTTTCTTCCTCAGAACGGTTATCCTTTGCAGCGAATGAGCCCGTTTCCTGATGGTTCTTAATCCAGCGATCTAGCGCAGAAGGCGTTAGTCCATATTCTTTGGCAATCTCTGCACGAGGTTTCCCATTTTCATAAAGCTTCACCATTTGCAGTTTAAATTCGGGTGTATACGTTTTTCGTTGACGTGTCATATAAAGCACGCTCCCTTAAGTTAGTAGTCTAAGTTTACAAGCCCTTATTTAATCTGTCCAACATAGTGTAGCCTATCCAGGTCACGCCAACCCTAAAATCACATTGGAATTCTATGCACACCTATTACCGAATGCAGATAATGACATTGCAGACATTTTTCACAAGGCTATCCAATGTAACACTAAATAATTGGAAAAAATCTTGCGGACAAATTGCGGGAAAATCCTAAAATTCAAGCGTAAGGTAGTAAGTCTCCCAAAAAGAAAAAGTCCGTAAACGTTGATATAACAAAGTTTACGGGCATTTGAAATGATGGTCTCGACAAGTCTCGAACTTGCGACCCCCACCTTGTCGAGGTGGTGCTCTCCCAACTGAGCTACAAGACCTTGATAAGATACTTAAATAACAGTGTTCTTATATATCATCATAGCATTTCAGAAGAAAGAGGTAAATAGGAGGTTGTTATAATTTTACAATAAATTATTCGTGCTTTTCACTACATATTAACGTTTTTTCTTCTTATCATCTTTTAGTAATGTTTGCTTCTTATCTATCTTTTCCAGGGCTACATGGACTTGATATTTATTGTCTTCGAGTTGAACAACATTGACTACTTTTCCTTTACGGCCTTTTATCTTGAGATTTTCATCAACCTCGGGAATACGTTCTAAACATTGACTTAGTACAGGTGTGTTGTTTTCTAAATAATGAATAGCAAATTGCATGATTATAGGCTCCTTGTAAACTCAAATATAAGTTTGAGTGAATTTTTTTCAATTTATGATGATTTCGGAGCGTATAGAACTGACTGAAAAGGAGATAGACAAACTATTTAGAAATGATTTCTCCACTTCAATAATATGATAGGGTAACGAATGAATTGAGGTGTGAAGAAGTGACGAAAAAATGGGGTTTAATGGCTGTTGCTGCATTTAGTCTGTATGTTGCCGCGATGTATTTTTATATTTTTCATGGTCCAAATAGCGGGATACCAGATGCTCTTCAAGGATCGGCAGCGGATCCAAGTACTTTTCTTACAACGCAGGAGTTGTTATTAAGTGAAGATTTATCAAAGATAAGAAATTTCCTGTTCTTTGTAGCAGGGCCGTTGGAATGGCTGCTTTATTTTGCTATTTTGATTACTGGAATGTCACGGGTGTTTGAAAAATGGAGTTCTGTACAGTTTAAATGGTCCCTGTTTAGAACAGGCATGTATGTTTTTTTGCTCTCGTTAGTATTGTTCATCCTACGATTCCCACTGGACTTTTATCAGTATACGGTGAGCAAAAGCTATGGCATTAGTACTCAGCTTTTTTCCTCCTGGATGCGGGATAATGTAATTGATTTTTGGCTTGATTTTGGGATGTCGGTGATTACGGTGTCGGTTCTCTATTGGCTTATTAAAAAAAGTCCGAAGAGATGGTGGTTATATACTTGGGCGTTAACAGTTCCATTTTCAATTTTCCTTATGTTCATCCAACCCGTCGTGATTGACCCCATCTATAATGATTTTTATCCATTAAAGGATAAGGAATTGGAGACGAAGATACTTTCACTCGCAGAGCAGGCGGACATTCCTTCTGACCATGTGTATGAAGTGAATATGTCGGAAAAGACGAATGCTTTAAATGCGTATGTGACAGGGATCGGTGGAAATTCTAGAATTGTGCTGTGGGATACGACATTAGACCGGTTAACGCATGATGAGATTCTCTTTATAATGGCGCATGAGATGGGGCATTACTTGTTAAAAGATATTTATATTAACATCGCTGTCTATTTGGTCATGACGCTTATTGGGCTTTGGTTAATTGCAAAAATAATGCCTAGTATGATTAATCGTTATGGATCGATTTTAAAAGTTAAGAAATTAAGTAATATTAGTTCGCTGCCATTGTTTTTATTGATTTCATCTTTTCTGTTATTCTTCTCAAACCCATTGTCAAATGCGGTTTCACGTTATCAGGAGGTTCGGGCCGATGAATATGCAATGGAACTCGTGGAAAATCCCGAAGCAGCGATTTCGACGTTTCAACAGTTGACGAAAGCTGGGCTTGGCGAAGTAAACCCGTCCACACTGGTTAAATGGTTCCGCTACTCCCATCCGCCGATGTTAGAAAGAATCAATAAAGTAGCCGAACAAGCTGATGAAGAATAGAAAAATAGAATAGGTTAGGCGCTTCAAATCCCTGTAAATCAGGGGTTTGAGGCGTTTTTCCTTTTTCTGATGAATCGGGGAGAATGAAGCATTTTATTGAACAAAACCTATAATCATAAATTACATATGTTATTATTTACATATTAGTCCTAATAATTGGAATAGAATAAAAATTACAACGGGGGATAGCTCTTATGGAACAAAAAATACTAGAATTGCTTAACGAAATTTATCCAGTAGATTTGATTAAAGTGGAAGCCGTTACAAATGAAAT
Organism: Solibacillus ferritrahens; assembly: GCF_037027585.1. Taxonomy (NCBI): domain Bacteria; kingdom Bacillati; phylum Bacillota; class Bacilli; order Caryophanales; family Caryophanaceae; genus Solibacillus; species Solibacillus ferritrahens. The sequence goes on from NZ_JAXCLE010000006.1 coordinate 3,358, forward strand.
GTATCGGTGTACCGGAGCACAAGGCGAATATTTTGCAAGGATTACAAACTACAAAGGGTATGATGAACAAGTAGAAGAGGTTGCCTATACAAACTACCTACATAAAGCCGGACTAGGTGTATCACCAACAATCCTTTCTATAAATGGTCAAGAGGTAGAAAAGATCTACATTAATAATAAGGAAGTATTAACAGTTCTTTATGGGGCGGCTCCTGGTAAGCACTTATCAAGAAAAGAATGGAATGCCGATGTATTAAAAGCGTTAGGTAGGCAAATCGGCAAATTACATCGTCTCTCCAGAAAGTTTGAAGAGGCTTATCCGACACGCTATATCAACGATTGGCATCAAAATGAAGAATATGCTTTTCTTAAATATATTCCTGAGGAAGAAACTGCGATTAGAAAGGTTGCGCAGGAGGTTTTAACAACGATTAAAAACCTTCCGAAAGACAAGGCCAATTATGGGTTGTTACACGGTGATTTATGGTTGGAGAATGTAGTAGTAGATCGTGATTTAAAACTGACGATGGTTGATTTTCAGGATTGTGAGAAGCATTTTTATGCTTTTGATTTAGCTGTTCCTATTTATAGTGCGATTGAGTATACTTTTGTCGGTGGCGGCAACATCCTGGAATATGGAAGAAGTATAACAAAAGCAATCATTGAGGGCTATAAAGAGGAAAACGATATCCCTAACGAAATGCTAGAAAAAATTCCTTTATTTATAAAACTAAAAGAAGTGTTTGAGTATAGCTTAATGCATATGTACTGGAACAAAGAAAAGTTAACGGAAGAACAGATTCGAATCATGAACCATTTTAGGATTCGAATTGAAAATAACTACAATTTGTTGGATATAGAGGGTTTATTTTAAACAGCTTTGTTAGAAAATTATTTTGAATTTGAGGGACTTCTATGTCATTTGAACAATGCAAAAATGTGAATGCTTTAATGATGAAATACTTATTAGAAAATAATCATTAATTTAGCGTGAAAGTTAGAGAAAAATTTTAAACGATCCTTGGGGAAAAGGAGACAACCATAGTGAAAAAAACAGCCATCATATTGTATCCACAATTTAGCGAATATGAGTTAAGTGTAACGTTATCTATTTTAATGCAAGGAAACAAGCCCATTGTTACCGTGGGGCTGGATAACCAACCTATTAGGGGAGAGTCTGGATTAACTTGTGTAGCTGACACCACGATTAGTGAAATTAACATTGAAGAGATTGATAGTATCGTGTTACCGGGTTGTTTGGATATTGAACCGCTTCTAGATGAAGAGGACTTAGTTGAGTTTTTAAAGCAGGTCTTTTCAACAGAAACAATCGTTGCCAGTATATCAAGTTCTCCGTATTTTTTGGCAAATGCGGGTTTGCTGACAGGGAAGAAATATACGGTGGGGTTACCGATGGAAGCGATTGAAAAATTAGGCGTTTTTGAGAAGGAAAATTACTGTCCTGATTTAGTCGTACAAGATGGCAATATGATTACAGCAAGAGGAAATGGATTTATTAAATTCGGCATATGTTTAGGAAAGGCATTAAACCTCGAATTTGATGAAAGTTGGTATCAAGGAACGTAGAAAATACATAATGATTTGGTGATGATGAAATGGATATTTCCAAGGTGGTAGAAAGTATTGATGATATTATAAAAAATGCGAAAATGATTGGTATCGGCTCAACAAGAAAAGTTTATCATAATGAAAACCTTGTCATTAAAACATTTTTACATCCTATTGGATACGCTCAAAGTAAAAATGAATATGAAATGTATCAATCATTAGAAATGCAGCGATTAGAAAAGCATATCGCTCCCATTCTTTTTATGAACGAAAAATATGTCGTTCAGCCTTTTTATGAGCAACTCCCTTTAAACAATTACTGCTCATACGATCTTGATTTAGAGATGGATCCAAGAATGACAGAAGATTTAAAAGCTGCCCTCGATGTAATTGATAAAGAACTGGATGGCTTTGATTTTAAAGATAGCGGAAATTACGGATTGAATGAGGAAGGTCATCTAGTTTTAATTGACTACGGCATGACTAAAACATTATATGAAGAACAGTGGGTTCCATTAGCTGAAGCGGGTACACTTCCTCAAATTCGATTTGAAAAATGTCAGGTGTGTAATATCGAAAAGGAACTTCGAATGTATGGAGAAAATGACACCGATCTGCGTTGTGTAGCTTGTGGTAAAGATCATTAATAAAAAGTAGATTTTTGATGGAGGTGTACTGAGTGGATAAAAATAATGAAACTCCCGAAGCACGAAGAGAGCGATTGAGACAGGAAGAATTAAAGCGAAATCCAGCTGCTAGTATGCATGGTGGAGGTCTTCAGGATTTGATTGGGGATTTGGGTTGGAAAGGGACAGGAATACTCTTTCTTATAATAGTAATTGCTGTTGTTATCTATTTAGCATTTTTCAATTAAAGGGAGTATAAACAGGGAGGGGAATATGACCAAACGTTCTAAAGTAGTTATATTTATCGCTATTTTAGTTTTAGGATTAATACTAGCACGGTTTCTTTATATTGAAGTGAATAAAAGTATTTATAAAAATAGGGTATCGGATTATTTGATTACGGAAATGGGATACGATGAAAGTGAAATAGCCAAAGTTGAAGGGGTTTATGGATTCAAAATGCCTGAATTTTATGTAGCTGTGGTCTTTAAAAATGAACCGTACGTTGAATATCTTTATTTTGCACATGGCCGCGTATCACAGTACGAGTATCAGATTATTGATTCTCAGTACAAGAATTTATCTCAGGATGAATTGAAAAATTATGAACCGAGATTCTAACGCCAATCTTTTATGTGAAATAAATAAGGGAAGTTTTTACCCTTAAATGCAAAACTGGCGGGATTTGAGCGGAAATAAGGGGAGAAATTACCGTTATTTCATTAAAAAGCACGTTTTTTTATGATTTTAGACATGATAAGGGAAAATTCTTCCGTTATTTTTAAGGATTTTCTGATTATTTTTGAAATTAGGGAAATTATTACCGCTATTTTAAATTTCTTTACTCAAATAACAAAATACATATCATAACGGAGTGATCACTTGTATACGAAAACTGAAATTTGTAATGATATTGTGTCAATTTTGGAAAATGACTATGCAGGCATAAGACTGGGGTGAGAATTTTTGAGAAATAAATATGCCATTTTGTTTTCTACCTTACTTTTAATTTTAATAGTAAGCTCTGGATGCGCTACTATTTCAGGTGAGGAGAAAATAACAATCGAGGTTAATTCGGAATCAGAATATGTGAATACATTCGATGATTTAAATTTAGGCGTCCTGTTTGATTTTAATATTAAATTACCGAATGCTGATAAAAGCTGGGTGAATCTATGGGGGGAGCGATATATTGACGGTGAGTTAGAGTCAGAACCATTAACGCAATTGTCCTACGGGAACAGTCCTAATAAAGTTCAAGAAGGGCATTTGGGTTTTGGTATGATTAATACGAGCTCAGAAGAAGACACACTTGTTTTCCTTTATGGACCTAGTGTTAGAACCCATCCAGAAAAAATTGAAAAAGAAGCTAAGTCGGGTGTTTTTAGAGGATCGGAATATGCCATTGGTAATGACAAAGTAGAATTGGAATTAGGTCAAACAAAAATTTTAGGAATCTATAGAGAAACGGAAGGCGGCTCAATACGTACGTTCGATTTCCAAGATGAGGATTCCATTAATCAAATCATTCAACAGGATGATGAGGTACTACTACTTAAGATAAAGGTTGAAGAAAGAATTATTAATTATTAACAGAGGGCGTGATTCAGTAATTAGAATCAACGCCCTTTTCATTACTGATTAAGCATCTCACAATAAAGTCCTTTTTTAGCTAACAACTGCTGATGTGAACCACATTCGACAATTTGTCCCCGGAGCATAACGCAGATGCGATCAAACCGGTCCAAATCTGCTAGGGAATGGGTGACCATAACAACGGTTTTGTTAGCGGCTTCCTCGTGTAAGGTGTTGAACAATATTTTTTCTGTTTGAACATCCAGGCTCGTAAATGGTTCATCCACAATCCATAAGTCACTGTCTTTTAATAAAAGTCGGGCAAAAGCTAACCGCTGTTTTTCTCCGCCTGACAAATTCCCACCTTTTTCAAAAACAGGATCTTCCAGGTTTTTGTTTAACTGAGCTTTTTGGAGTACTTTCTGTATCGCTTCGTCTGATGCTTCATCGTTTGCCATTAGCAGATTGCTTTTGATTGTTCCCGAAAAGAAATGGTTGTGCTGCAGCATCGTACTCATATGCGCATACATCGACTGTGAACTGATGGCATTAATATCAGTAGTATTGACGTAAATTTCACCGGACGTTCTTTTTATTTCCTTCATTAAAAGTTGCAGCAGCGTAGTTTTGCCGCAGCCACTTGGACCAATAATGGCTATTTTCTCACCAGCCTGAATGTTTAACGAGAGCTGTTCAAGAGCATGGCGGGCAGCAGAAGGATACCAATAGGAGACGTCGTGCAATTGAATATTTTGGATAATACCCTTTAAATGGAGTGTTCCATCTGATTCATTTTTAGATGTAATTTCCTCAAGCCGGTCAACGGCATTTTTCGTGTGTCTTGCAAAAATAGGAACGAGGGCGAGCGGGACAGCCGATTCAAAAACCGTAAGCGAGATTAGCACAATTAACGCAAGATACAGGCCATCCAGCTGTCCGACTGCAGTTAAATAAGCTCCGACAAATACTACCGAAAAACTTGTAAACAAAGCGATGAGCTGATTCCATAAATAAGAAGTCTGCTCCTGATCAAGCTCTTTTCTGCGGGAATTCCCGTATGCTTTGTATAAGGCTGATAACTCCTCGGCTTTTGATTCATTTTGATGATGCAGTATTAAATCCCTGTAGCCGTAAAAGTATTCTGTAGCCAAAATCGTGAGTTCCTTTTTTTCTAATGTACTTGTAGAATATGGACGGCGGCGAAATAATATATATGGAACGACAATGCTTGTCAGAACAATGCCAATGAGCAAAAGCAATGAAATCCATGGAGAAAAAAACAGTGAAAATAATATGACGACGATAAATACAAAAAGGGCGATAAATGGTGGGTACAGTACGCGTAAAAAGAAGTTTTGCAACTGCTCCACATCGCCTGTTATACGGGTTAGCAGATCACCGCTTTTATAATTGTTAAGGACATGTGCTTGAGGCAATAGTTTTTTGAAAAAATTCATCCGCACAATGCTAATAAACTTAAAGGTAACGCGGTGTGAAATATAGCGTTCGGCATATTTACTCGCGGACTTTGTTACACCGAATAATTTAAGAAAGGCAGTTAAAATTAATATGATGTAAAAAGGCGGCATGAGGGCAGCTTTTGAAATGAGCAGACCGCTTTGTGCAAATAAAGCCACCGCTGTTAATCCGCTTATTGTGCCAGCTAGTAAAGCAAGAAGCACATCTTTTTTATCCTGCCAAATCATTGCGACCAGTTCCTGCATTACGTAACCCTCCTTTCGACCATTTCCTTATAATACGGGTGATCTTTCAGTGTATCGGGTGTGCCGGCTTTGACGATTTGCCCGTCTTCAACGATAAAAATGACATCTGCAAAACGGATGCTTTTATACTTATGAGCAGCAATAATAACGGTTGCCTGTTCACTTAGCTTTTCAATGGATGTACTGAGCAAATGTTCTGTTGCGACATCTAATCCAGCTGTTGGCTCATCAAAAAAGACAATAGAAGGTTCTTTTAGGAAAGCTCGTGCAATCGCCACGCGCTGTTTCTCGCCACCGGATAGACCGATGCCACCTTCACCGATCACGGCAGCAAGTCCGTTAGGTAACGAGGCAACCCATTCTGTTAATTGTGCTTGTTTTAATGCGGTATAAATTTGCGTATCTGAAACTTGAATGCCCATACATATATTGTCGCGAAGTGTTCCTGCAAAAATGTACGGATGCTGTGAAATATAGCTTGTTTGTGCATACCAGTCATTTGCACGGTACGATTTGCGCGGTTCACCGTTTAAATAGATGGCCCCTGAATCCAGTTCGGTTAAACTTGATAAAAGATTTAATATCGTCGTTTTTCCATGACCTGTTTTCCCGATAAATGCGGCGGTTTGTCCAGGCTGGATTGTGAATGACAGGGGGCCGATAGTAAAGCCGCTGTTATAGCGAAATATCGCACTTCTAACAGATAGCACCGGTCCGTTTGCTAATTTTTGATTTCCCCACTGTACAGGTTTTTCATCTTCCTTCAGCTGTTCTTCCAGTAATGCGGCAGCACCTAAACTTCCTCTGCCTGTATGAAATGCCGCGCCTAATTCTTTCAACGAATTATAGTATTCAGGAGCCAATGTCAAAATAAAAAATGCCGGCGCGAAGGTTAATGTTTTAAAAACAATCATTTGAAAGCCGATTTCCAGTGCGATTAAACCAATGCCAAGTGTTGTAATGAGCTCAATAAAAAGTGTTGAGGCGAATGCAATTTTTAATACGCCAAGTGTCCGGCTCATAAATGCTTCATTGCTCTTGGCTAAAATCTGCTCCTGCTGTTTGCTTTGCCCGAACAAGCGAATCGTTTGCAGCCCTTGAAGCAAGTCTAGAAATTTACCAGAAAATCGATTCAGTGCATCCAATTGCTCCTCGGATTTTTTCTTCGTTTGCATTCCGATGATGATATAAGTAATGGGTACAAATGGTGCAGTAATGAGCATGATCCAACCACTGTTCGGGTGAATGACAAACGCAGCAGTCAAAATCATAATAGGGACTACGACAGTCTTAATAAGCTGAGGTGTATATTCTCTATAATAACTTTCCAATTGGTCCACAGTGTCTATCAGTAGTGTTACTTTCTCACCGGTTTGGTAAGAGACGTGCTTTTCCATTGTCGTTGAAGACCAGTGTTGCATTAATTTTCTCCGAACTGCTACTTTTACATCTTCCGCCAGTATTCCGCCGATACGCCCTAAAGAATATTGAGAAGTCAATCTGACAACAATGGCTAATAGTAATAGTAAAAAGAAAATATACGTATAGGAAAAAGGCTTCTTTTCCATAAAAACAAGGTTGACCGTTTCTACAATGCTGTAGCTTTGCAAAATGATACTTCCTCCCAGAAATATTGAGAGGAAAATTAAAATAATAATTTTAAATCGGTTAGCACGCATGAAATGCTGCAGAAATGGCATAGTATCAACTCCTCATTAGCTATACTAGTCAAATTTTGTTAAAAGCAACCATCCACTACGCATTTTTTACTTCTGTGGAGCAGAGAATCTTTGCGAGCAGTGAATATTAACATACTGGATGTGAATACTGATGTGAGGATATTTAGTAGAACTTGCACATGATTTACAGATTCTTGATGTTGGAGGTAATACAATGGACAACTCGGCGGTGTTTTGGAGCAGGGCGCTAACAGAGCTTACATTAACTTTTCACATTATATTTGCGACGCTCGGTGTCGGGGTGCCGCTCATCATTTTAATTGCTCAGTATGTGGGCTATAAGAAAAACGATGAACATTATACATTGCTGGCACGGAGAGTAGCGCGGGGCTTTACGATTACAGTAGCGGTAGGGGTTGTGACAGGAACCATTATTGGCTTGCAGTTATCACTTTTATGGCCTCAGTTTATGGAATTAGCTGGTCAAACGATCGCACTGCCGTTATTTATGGAGACGTTCGCCTTTTTCTTTGAAGCGATCTTTTTAGGGATTTATTTGTATACGTGGGATCGATTTAAAAATCCGAAATATCATATGTTGCTTCTCATTCCGGTAGCAATCGGGGCTTTCATGTCGGCAATTTTCATTACGATTGTCAATGCGTTTATGAATGCACCGAGGGGCTTTGATCTCGTTGGCGGAGAGATCGTTAATATTCAACCGATTTTAGCGATGTTTACACCTGCTATGCCAACTAAAGTCGGACATGTGTTAACCTCGAGTTTTATGACCGTAGCATTTACACTAGCGGCGATTGCAGCTTATAAACTGCTGAAAGGTGAGGACCACATTTATCATAAAAAATCGCTGAACCTGATGATGAAGTTGGGACTCATTTTCTCGATTGCGACAGCAGTGGTAGGGGACTTTTCTGCCAAGTATTTAGCGGAATATCAACCTGAAAAACTAGCAGCGGCCGAGTGGCATTTTGAAACAGAAGCCGGGGCAGATTTAATATTTTTCGGGATACTCGATGGGGATGAAGTAAAATATGAAATTCGTATGCCGAAAGTATTGAGTTTCTTAATAAGTAATAATTTCAATGCAGAAGTAACAGGGTTAAATGATTTCCCTGAAGATGAAAGGCCACCGCTTATTACCCATTATTATTTTAATATTATGGTGGCAATCGGCAGTTTAATGATTTTCTTAGCAATGGGCTATGTAGTCGGAAAATGGAGAGGTTGGCAGTGGATTGCTTCCCGGTGGTTCAGGTGGCTTATCGTATTAGGCGGACCTTTATCATTTATAGCAATCGAAACAGGCTGGTGGTTAGCAGAACAGGGACGTCAGCCATGGATTTTATACGGGATTATGCGCACAGAGCAAGGCGCAACAACAGCAACCGGTGTCGAATGGCTGTTTATCGCATTTGCTGTTGTTTATTTAATATTAGGGATCGGAAGCGTTGTCGTATTACGAAGAATGTTTAAAAATAATCCCGTTTCCAAAGAATTAGCGCTTCGTAAAGGCGGTGAACAATAATGTCGTTAGAAATCGTCGGGATTTTTGTTTTATGGATTTTCTTGTTTGGCTACGTTATTGTCGCCTCGATTGATTTTGGGGCAGGGTTTTTCAATGCGTATAGTCTTTTAACGGGGAAAAATAATATTTTATCAAAAATAATTAAACGCTATTTATCACCGGTGTGGGAAATTACCAATGTGTTTTTAGTATTTTTCTTTGTTGGCATCGTTGGCTTCTTTCCGCAGACGGCATATTATTACGGCACAATTTTGTTAGTTCCGGTATCGATTGCTTTAATCTTGCTGGCAATCCGAGGGAGCTACTATGCGTTTGAATCCTACAGTGGGTTAAGAGGACATAAAGGATATGCGACGGCATACGGCATAGCAGGTTTATTGATCCCGGCGTCATTATCAGTCGTACTGGCGATTTCAGAGGGTGGCTTTGTCACAATGCATGAAAATGGTCCGAAACTTGACTATAGCGCGTTATTCACAAGTACTCTAGCATGGTCAATTGTCGTATTGAGTCTTACCGCTGTTCTCTATATTTCCGCAGTCTTTTTAAATTGGTATGCCAATAAAGCAGGCGATTTAAAGGCAAGTGATTTGATGCGTAAATATGCACTGATTTGGGCTATTCCTTTAATCGTCAGTGCCATGGGGATTATTTTAGAAATGCGTAATACAAATAGCTGGCACTATCAAAATATTCTAGATCTTACATGGCTATTTATCGTATCCGGCATTTTATTTATAATAACGATTTGGCTCATTTGGAGAAAGAAAAGCTATGGTCTATCGGTAGTTGTGATGATTTTACAATTTGCCACAGCTTTCTTTGCTTACGGCATTTCTCATTACCCTTATTTGCTTTATCCTTATTTAACGATTCACGATAGTTTTACAAATGAATCGATGGCCATCGCACTTGTATTAGCCTTTATTGCTGGACTATTTTTACTCATTCCATCAATGTATTTAGTATTTAAATTATTTATTTTTCATAAAGGCTATATTTCTGGAGAAGACGAAACACATGTATAGGGAGTGGATTTTATGATGGATTTTTTAATTTTCTACGCACCGTTTATTGTCGTGTTCCTCTCTGTACTTGCAGCATTTGTAGTAGCGGTAAAGACGGAGACACATTGATTGCAGTATCTTTATGTAGCGCATGATATTAAATTAAAAAACAAACACTATTTTTCCTTAAGAGAAAAATGGTGTTTTTTGCTGTGCTCCAAATGAATTCCAATACGGTTCGACCTATTATGCTAAAATATGGTTATTATGTAAGGGGGTCTATCGATGAAAGCGATTATTCAAAATGAATTTGGGGATGCAAATGTTCTTACTTACACGGAGATTAAACAACCGAAAATAGGAGATGGAGAATGTGTAATTAAAGTTTCCTATACAAGTGTCAATTATGCAGATATAAAACAGCGAATCGGCAATAAAGGTCAGGGGAAGTTTCCTTTAACATTAGGCTTAGATACTGCCGGGACCATTGTAGAAACTGCTCCCGATTCAAAATTTTCAATTGGGGACCGAGTCATTGCTTTTCCTATAGGGGGAGCCTATGCAGAATATGTTCGTGCTAATGAAAAATTAGTGTTTAAAATTCCTGACACGCTTTCATTTGAACAAGCTGCTGCCATGCCAACTGTATCCATCTTATCGTATATGCTTTTACATGAAATTGGACAAGTAAAAATGACTGATACAATTGTAATACATAGTGCTGCGGGTGGCGTAGGTTCGATGCTTATACAGTTAGCAAAAATAGCAGGTGTTGAACGCATCATTGGAACGGTTGGTAACATCGGCAAAGCAAGTTATGTAAAAAAACTTGGGGCTAACATGGTTTGTACATATGAAACATTTACAGAGGAAGTTTTGAACGTAACAAATAATCAAGGGGCAAACATTATATTCGATTCGGTTGCAGGTGATATAACAAGCAAGAGTTTAGATTGCTTAGCATTATATGGCACCCTTGTACAATTTGGGAATAGCAGTGGGAAAATTGGTCAATTGAAAACAAGTGATGTCCACAGCAGTTGCAGAAACATTAAAGGGTTTAGCTTAGGCACTACAAGAGTGCATGATCCATTACGACTGGCACCTGTTGCAGAAAAAGTAATTGAACTTTTTAATACGAAACAGCTTTCACTTCCAATCGCACAAGTTTTTAATTTAGAAGATGCTGCAGCAGCACATCAATTAATTGAAAGCCGGAATTATGAAGGAAAAGTATTGCTGAAAGTTTGAAGGAACGATTAATACCTCACAAACGGTAAAGGGGGGACCATTCAATGACATCCATCTTCGTTCATGGTTTAGGGCAAAATTCCTCAAGCTGGGAGGAAACGATTACATTCATGGGGGAATCAAATCAAATGTATCATCCGGATTTGTTTGATCTTGTGAAGGGTCAAGAATTAACTTATAAAAATCTATACGCTGCTTTCTCGGAATATATTGAGAAATTACTAGAACCCGTCAATCTTGTTGGCCTTTCGCTTGGAGCAATTTTGGCATTGAATTATACGATAGATCATCCGGAAAAAGTGCAATCTCTTGTTTTAATAGCCCCACAATATAAAATGCCGAAATTATTATTGAAAGTACAAAATATTGTTTTTCGGTTTATACCAAAATCGTCTTTTCAGAAACTTGGCTCCAGCAAGAGCGATTTCATTCGATTGACTGAATCTATGACAGACTTGGATTTCAGTCAAGGTTTGAAGAGGATTGGATGCAATACGTTAGTTGTATGTGGGGAAAAGGATAAAGCGAATAAAAGGGCAGCGGAGCAGTTGGCGGCACAACTACCGAATGCAGATATAAGCATAGTTAAAGGTGCTGGTCATGAAGTAAATACGGATGCTCCCGAAAAATTGGCGTCCTTACTTACGATATTTTTGAAAGAAACAGTAAAGGGGTGATTCATTATAGAAACGTTTGCAATTATTGTGGCTTTATGGATATTTTTATGGTCAATAACAACAACAATACAAAAATCAACAGATAAAATTGTAGAGAAGCAAGTTGAGCAAAATAAATTGTTAGAAGAAATAAAAACGAAATTGAATGATCGATAGAAAACATAAAAACGAATGAAACTGAAAATTGAAAGATAATAAGGTAATATGGCGTTTTGGCCTTGAAGTAAAGGTGAAGCAGTTAGTCAATTATTAATGTAAATATTTATGATGATTACGACTTTTTTGTGCTGCAATTAGCATTGAATTAATTTTTCGTTTTACTTGCCGTTTTTTATAATAAAATTTTCGGCGATGAAACATATAAGTTCCCCAATTTAAAATTTATAAAAATATAGTTTCTAAATTTTCAGTTTAATATGTTAAAATTAATTTGCCAAGTTTTGTTATTCTGAAAATATCATTCAGAAAATCTATGTAAACCAGTTTTTATCTTACATCATTCAATATGAAGGGGAATAAGATGAAAATGAATAAGGTTAATGAAAAAGTGCAAGCAGTTATAGAAGAAATTGATTTTTCGGGTACAGTTTTAGTAAAAAGAAATGATGAAGTAATACAGCAGTTCAGTAATGGCTATGCCAATCGATCATACGCAGTATTGAATAAGGAGTATACGCGCTTTGGGATTGCTTCTGGCTGCAAAATCTTTACAGCCGTTGCTATTTGTCAGCTTGTTGAAAAAGGTCAGCTGTCTTTTGAATCGAAGTTATCGGATGTACTGGATACTGCATTTCCTCATTTTGACCCAGACATTACGATTCATCATTTACTCACACATACAGCAGGTATACCGGATTATTTTGACGAAGAAGTGATGGATGATTTTGAACAATTATGGGTGAATTACCCGATGTATTTAATGCGTAACGGGCATGATTTTTTACCGTTATTTCAGCACGAACCAATGAAGCTAGGTGTCGGCGAGCGATTCCATTATAATAACGCCGGCTATATACTGCTTGGGCTGGTCGTTGAGAAAATTAGCAGTATGCGTTTTGAGGAGTATATAGTAGAATCAATTTTTAACAAGGCCGGTATGGGACAATCAGGATATTTTGCAATGGATGCCTTACCGGAAAATACTGCACTAGGTTATATTGACAATGAAGATGGATCATCGAGATCAAATATCTATTCCGTGCCTGCTAAAGGCGGGGCAGACGGTGGGGCATTTATAACAGTTAAAGATATGGCCCATTTTTGGAAATCGCTTTTTGACTTTGAGTTATTGAGCGAGCAGGTTACAAAGCAGTTGCTTAAACCATATATCCACACAGATGAAGATTATGACAGATTTTACGGCTATGGCGTTTGGATTGACATACACGACTCAATCATTACAAAATACCACGTAGTGGGCTATGATCCGGGGGTAAGCTTCCATTCTGCCTATTATCCGGAAAGCAATGAAATGACAGTAGTTTGTTCGAACAAAAGTGAAGGGGCTTTTGACGTCTTTAAGGCAATTGAAAATTTATAAAAGAAAAAACCAACTAGCTTTATTTTGTCTAGTTGGTTTTCTCTTTCTAATATCTGGGTTGAATCTTCTAAGGAATAAAGAAAAGTTAAGATTTTCTAATATATCGTTTTCATGTGCTAATAAGGTATCGAAATGATCAAATATCACCCGGAAATTTTCTAATATCGTGGTTAAAGTTTCTAATATACTGATAAAAGTTCTAATATAATCTCGGTAAAGAAAAAATGCTAATAACTTAGTTCAACCTTCTAATATATGTTTAAAAGTTCTAATAAATTCGCGGTTTTCTAATATATAGGTCGCATGTGCTAATAAACTGCTGAAATCTTCAAATATCACCCGTAAATCTTCTAATATCCAGTCCAAAGTTTCTAATATCGGATCATATTGTTCTAATAAAATTTCTCTAGCGACTTCATTCCGAGATGGTATCCCGTGTCTGATCCGCTCTTAACGCAATATAAATCATCATAGCCAAAATGAGCGAAGTACCAAACCATTGGAAGCTGCCAAACGGTTCCTTTAGCCATAATACAGTTGCCAGCACGGCAGTCAATGGTTCAATATTGCCAAGCAAGCTTGTTTCTTTAGCAGTAAGGGTTTGCAGGCTTTCGATATAAAACCAGAATGCGAGCATTGTGCCGAAAATAATGACGATAATTAAATAAAAGACTGTCGATCCAGTCCAATTCGAAATATCAACATCCCAAGGTGGCTGCACAAAACTCATCGTAACTCCGGCAAGCAGCATACCCCAACCAACCACAACAAGTGAATCAAACCGCTGCAGCAGAGGGATAGCATAAAGTGTATAAAAAGCAAGCGACAAACCTGACAGCAATCCCCAGATAATAGCTGGAAGAGGTACGGCAAATGCTGATAGCGAGCCGTTTGTTAGTAAAAGGAAGCTCCCGCTCAGGGCCAGCACAATGGTTACCGCATCTTTTCTTGTGAATACTGAATGACCGCGCAGTGTAACCCATACAATAATCATGACAGGTGCCAAATACTGCAGTAATGTGGCGACCGCTGCATTTCCTTCTTTAATCGATGCCATATAAGTGTATTGCACAGCGAGCATACCAACAATTGCAAATATAATTAATCGGAATGCTGTGTATTTTTGACGCCAAATATCAAGTATTTGACGGCGATCTTTAAATATTGCCTGGGTAATTAAAAGTAATATACCTGCAATAACTAGTCGTGTTGATACAAGCCAGCTCACTTCAATTCCTTGAGAAAACAGTAGTTGTGACATCGTTCCGCCAATACCCCAGAAAAAACAGCCACTTACAACTAATAAAAACCCAATCATTCTTTTGTTTTTCATGCCTAACCCTCACAGTATATATAATTACTTCATTGTAACGAACTTTTATACAAAACTCTATGATCGTTTTAACATAGCCGTGTAACAACATCATATGTATATAACTATTTTAATATAATTAATGAAATCGCTGTCCCTTTTCTCAAATTATTAGGACATATATATGAAAAAAGAGGTGAAATATCATGTTAACAATTAGTGCAGGTCATTATGGAAAAGGTACGGGGGCAGTGGGTTTTCTTGATGAAGGGGAGGAAACGTTCGAAGTTGTAAAGCAGCTCGAGAGGAAATTGAATGAAAAAGGCATTTTGGTCCATACAATCCTTGATAACCAATCGAAAAACCAACAGCAAAATTTAACGTATTTAATCCGAAAGCATAACGCCACACAACGGCATTTGGATGTGAGTATTCATTTTAATGCAACTAAAAATAAACAAAAAGCAGGAATCGGCACGGAAGTATTGTATATAAACCAGGCAATTTTGCCGTTTGCACAAAAATTAAGTGGACAAATTGCCAAAGCTGGGAAGTTTAAAAATAGGGGAGCCAAGTTACGTACAGATCTAGCCTTTTTAAAAGGAACAGTAAAAAAAGCGATCCTTATTGAAATATGCTTTGTCAGCTCCGAGGAGGATGTACGATTATACCAAGCAAATAAAGAACAGATTATTGAAGCCATTGCCGAAACTTTAAAAAGCTTCGTGTCAGTAACTGCACCGGTACAAAAGCAAATGACGATAATTTCCAGTCCTGCATTGCAGCAAGCGGTGGAAGCTTTATTTAAAGATAAACAAGTGGTTCGCCAACAGCTGGAACATGGTATTCAGACAGGTGTTTATCAAAGGATATGGTTGGATAATTTTGAACAGGGTAAATTAACAATATACGATTATTTAGCCCTCACCGCACTGCAATTTCAAAAAAATAAAATTTCTTTGTAACCTTTATGGAAATGAATCGACTAATGTAATGAACTTACCGAAAGGGTGGAATAGTATGAAAAAAATAGTACCGTTAGCATTATCTGCATTTTTATTAGGAACGATGACTGCCGGAGCAGCGCAGCCACTGAACAAAGAAGGGGCTGAGCAGGTCGTGAAGGAAGCGGCATTTGCGAAGTTTTCAGGAGAAATTACGGAAGTTAAACAACTGGAAACATCAAAGCTTTATACAGTTGAAGTAGATGGAAATATGTTCCACTTCCATGTTACTGACAAAACACTCGTTTTTGATCAACAAGGTAATGAGGCGGAGTTAAAGGTCGGGGATACAACTTCAATTTATATCTATGCCGACCAGCCAATGATTTTAATTTATCCTCCTCAATACTCACCGGCAGTGGTAATTGTGGAAAAAGAAGATGCAGCTGGCTCAGTAAAGGTTGCGCAATTTGATGACAATGGGTTAAGTGATGATGGCGATTTAAAGCTGAACTTAAACGAAAAATCTGTCATCGTAAATACAAAAGGTGAAAAAGTAGATGCGAAAGATTTAAAAAAATATAGTGCCGCTGTCTTTTACGGACCGACAACGAGAAGTATTCCTGCACAAACTTCACCTGAAAAAATTGTCGTATTTCCAAAGCTTGATGATGCTGAGGAAGTAGAAACACCTGAAATCGCACCGGAAATCCAGGCTATTATTGGTGGGGATTATAAGGAAGTCGATGGAAAAATCATGGTACCTTTACGTCTTGTGGCAGAAGAACTTGGCTTTAAAGTTACTTCTACAGGAAAAGGGGCAATTCTTTCAAAAGGCGCATTATCCTACACAGTAACGCGCGGTGAAAAAGCATATGGCCACAATCGTGCGCTGCATTATTTTGAAGTAGCACCAGTATTACTGGAAGAAAATAAAACCTATGTAGAACTTAGCTTTGCACAGGGTTTACTTCAATAGAATGATTCAGGCTGAAATTCACTAATAAGGTGAGTTTCAGCCTTTTTATTAGAAAAGTACATAAAAAAATCCTCTACTAAAAGAGGAATTTGGTGATTTTAGTTTAGGTTCTTTCTTTTAAATACCAAGAAGTTTGGAAATAAAAATAGGGCAACTCCAATTATCAAATACCATCCCTTGCCGTCGTAGGAAATCATAAGAATTAATTCCCAAACATTTGATGGACCTGAATGAGGACCATTGTTGAAGGGATAGGAAAAAATGAACGGTAATACGCCTATAAACGTAAATATGATTCCTAATAGCAGTGAGAAAGTAGCGAAGATTTTCATTGAACAGCCTCCTTACTGTTAATAATATTCTGATAAATGGTCAAATTCAATAAAAAGTTCTTTCCATATAAAGGTGGGCGAGGTATGTGAAAAAAATAGTTATAGGATTGACTATAGTGATTTGTCTACTAACAGCTTGCTCGCAAAAACAGGATAGTGAGCCTACACCTTTTGTGACTCTTAATAGTCTGGATAGTGTAATGATGACTACAAAACCTGGAACTGTTACACCTACTGGATTAACCGTAATAATTGATAATCGTTCAGGTGAAAGATTACTTTATGGACAATATTTTTTCGTTGAAAAGAAAATCGGGGACAATTGGTATAAGGCCCCAATACTTGAGGACGCTTACAGTTTTATTGATTTAGGACACAATGTAGCACCGTTACAATCAGTAGAATGGGTAGTGGATTGGGAAGGATATTACGGTGTTCTAGATAACGGTGAATATCGTATTTTAAAGGATTTTCGT
This sequence comes from Solibacillus ferritrahens, assembly GCF_037027585.1. Lineage (NCBI taxonomy): Bacteria > Bacillati > Bacillota > Bacilli > Caryophanales > Caryophanaceae > Solibacillus > Solibacillus ferritrahens. The sequence goes on from NZ_JAXCLE010000006.1 coordinate 20,595, forward strand.
AATTCCAAAGAGACGGATGAAATCTATCATTTGGCAGCTGAGTTTATCGTTCAATAAGGAAAAGCTGAAAGGTGGATGTGCCCATACTTTCAGCTTCTATCTATCCTTCAAACATACGAGTGATGGCTTCTCTATCATAATCCAAGATCCAATCATTATATTGCTTATACAATGGTCTGAGCGTTTCAACATCACTTCCTAAAACATCACAACCCCGGTCATCATATACATGGAAAATGGTCTGTGTGCGTTTATTCAGTATGTATACACGATGAGGAATATTCGGTTTAACGCCTAAATCTGAATTAACAACCGCCCGCAATAATTTTAAAACTGCAATCTCTTCAGTTTTGCAGGCTATTTCAAAGCGGTAAATTAAAATCTCTTCCATTTCATATGTAGTCATATCGATACGAAAGTGTTGGCTTCTATTTAAAAAAGGGGTTAAATTTTTTCGTTTCAAATCTACTTCCAATACATCCATGACTATAATGCATTCGTCATCGGGTCTATGCAAATTGTTATATAACGTTGCGGCACGTTCATAACTTCCTGCTAAGTATTTCATATGATCGTTATCATCTGTGTCTCCCAGTTCAAAGCGGATTGCAGGTTCCCATGAATAAAATAAACCCGGCATTAGCTTCAAATTTGAAAAATAACGCTCTAAAAATAGCGAATTCTCCAATCGAATCTTCCTTTCTAGTAACAATTATGAAAAAATTCTTTTTCGTCTATACTATCACAATGATATTTTTGGGTTTATTTTTAGATTGCAGAAACTATCGTAGGAAAATTGGAATCCTAGGATTGACTTTCTAAAATGGCTAAAAAACGGCGGAAATACCTAATTTTAGAGGATACGAAATGTACTATTTACCCGATTAATTTCCTCTATAAACAAAAATTTTATCGGATGTAATCATTTTGTAACTATACTGTAACAAGATTTTGATATTAAATATGGTTTTACCTCTATTTATTTCCTTATTTCTACTATACAATGATGGAGACAGCTTATGAAAGGATAGGGAAACAATGAATCAAAAATTGATTACATTGGTTGTTGCAATCTTCCTCGTTTGTACACTAGCTGTTACACCGACATCAGCTAAAGTAGTATTTGCAGATGTTGCGACAACCGATGCCACTTCCGAAGAAATCCAATACTTAATTAGCTTAGGTGCTATTAAAGGATATCAGGAAAATGGCAAAACATATTATAAACCAAACATGAGTGTGACTCGTGCACAGGCCGCGAAAATGGCAGTTATTGCTGCAGGTAAAAGTCCACTGAAAGTAAGTAAGTCTTCTTACTCGGATGTTTTGGTCGGTACAGAGCAATCCACTTATATTGAACGAGCTAAACAGCTTGGATTGTTTTCTGCAAAGTCTGGAAAATTTTCTCCTAATGCACCCCTGTCACGTGAAGAAATGAGCCATGTATTAGCAGTGGCTTTCAATTTAAATGTCAATGACTACAAGGACTTAGCGATTGTTTTCCCAGATGTAACGACATCGAATACATATGCTTCTTATATAAAAGCAATTTATTATAACGGGATTACAAAAGGAAATGATGGCAAATATATGCCAAAAAGCTCAGTAACACGAGCGCAGTTTGCATCGTTTATCGCGCGGGCAAAAAGTGATGAATACCGTCTTGCATTACCAGATCAACTTGATGCAGTAGATGTGACACAAGTGATCGGTTTAGTATCAGTAACGACTGATGGCTTAAATGTTCGTACTGGTCCGAATACGTCAAGCAAAGTAATTGGAAGAGTTAATACAGGCGGTAAATTATCCGTTTATGCAGTAGAAGGAAACTGGTTAAAAGTATCTTATCAAGGTTATTACGGCTATATTAGTAAATCATATGCCAAATTCCTTGAACAAGATGGTAATGCAATTGGTCCATCAATTAAGGCTGTCACAGCAAGTGCAACATTGAACCTATATTACAAACCAACTTCTTCTTCAAAAAAAATAACGCAAATTTCAGCTGGAGCAGCATTGTCTGTTTATAAAGAAATCGGCGGCTATTATTTAACGACTGTCGACGGAGTACCTGGCTATATTGTAAAAGAAAGTACGACGGTTGTAGGGGGATCTGTTGTAGAACCTCCAAAAACGGATGTAGATGATCATCCAATCGCGACAACAAATACAATTGGTAAAGTGACAGTTACGGGCTTAAATATGCGTCAAACAGCATCAGGCTCATCCAAGACAATAAAAAAATTATCAAAAGGCTCAGTTATTGCGGTTCATTCGATTAACGGTTATTGGGCAAAGGTAACAGCAGGTAAAGATACAGGCTATGTTCATAAATCATATATCAAATTGATGAATGAAAAAGGCAGTGCTGTAAAAGACCGTATTATCATTCTAGATCCAGGTCACGGCGGTAAGGATCCAGGTGCCGTTAACTCAGGTCATACGGAAAAAGCGATTGTATTAAAAGTTTCTAATCTTGTAAAACAGAAGCTTGAAGCAGACGGTGCGAAAGTACACATGACACGTACAGGCGATACGTATCCATCATTACAAGAGCGTGTGAAATATACGCAGGACAAGTTTGGTGAAATTTATGTAAGCCTTCATGTAAATGCTGCAACATCTTCAAGTGCAAAAGGAACAGAAACGTACTATAGCATTACAACGGGTGACCAGTATGAAGAAGATAAAAAGCTTGCCACATATATTAATACAGAAATTGTAAACAATGCGAATATGAAAAATCGCGGCGTTAAAGAAGCGCAATACTATGTAACGCGCAATATGATTATCCCTTCTGTATTAGTTGAGCTTGGATTCATTTCAAATGCTGAAGACCGCAAAAAATTAGTAGATGATAAGTATGTAGAAATCTATGCACAATCCATTTATAACGGGATTGTCGATTACTATAAAAAATAGCAGTATAGTGAAAAACCGGTTTCCTTAACAGGGAATCGGTTTTTTTGGTTATAAAGATTGACAAATTTATGGGGATTATTAAACTGAAAATAGTTATCTCCGTATTACCCCTGGAACGAGCCTCAAACAGCTTCCACATTCATCCTTTACTTTTTATCTACATTAAAATTTATACTGGAGGGAAATTTCTATGAGTTTTGAAGAAGAATATCAAGTTTTTTTGAATACACACATACAGTCGAGAACGGGAGAAAGGCTGCGCCGATTAAAAGAAGGTCACAATCAGGCGGAAATGCTGTTTTTAAAACAAGTGTGGTGGCCGATTTATTACCATTTTAATTACCTTCATCCTGAATATGAAGTGGATGATTTTAAAGACGGCAAAAGGTATTTAGATTTTGCCTATATCCGTCCCGGTATCCGGATATGCTTTGAAATTGACGGGTATGGTCCCCACTTAAAGAATATAAGTAGATGGCAATTTGCAGACAATCTCGAACGCCAAAATCAATTAGTAATTGACGGATGGAAGGTAATTCGTTTTTCTTATGACCAAGTGAAAGAGAAGCCTCGGCGATGTCAACAGATTGTGCAGCAAGTAATTGGACAATGGCTGGGTGATGAACTGGACCGGACAGAATTGACCTATTACGAAAAGGAAGTTCTTCGGCTGGCAGTTCGAAAAGGGGAAGCCATTTTCCCGAAAGAAGTCTTCGCATGTTTGAAGCTAAGTGACAAAACCGCAAGAAAAGTCTTATCTCAACTAGTCGAGAAGAAAATGCTTATCCCCGCATCTGGCACGAAGAGAGTCCGTTCATACCGATTGGGAAATCACATTAAGCACCCAATCTAAAAAATAAGGGGAGAAATTCCGCTTATTCAGTAAAAAACTTAAAAATGTGCCCAAATAACGGAAGAAATTTCCCTTATTCATTCAAAAAACGCAAAAATGAACGCTTAAAACTAAAATAACGGAAAAACCTTCCCTTATTTTCCGCATAAACTGTCCCAAGTCAGCAAATAGCGGTAGAAACTCCGCTTATTTTTTAAACAGTTCATTCTTAACGGTTGGGAAATCACATTAAGCACCCAATCTAAAAAATAAGGGGAGAAATTCCGCTTATTCAGAAAAAAACTTTAAAATGTGCCCAAATAACGGAAGAAATTTCCCTTATTCATTCAAAAAACGCAAAAATGAACGCTTAAAACTGAAATAACGGAAAAACCTTCCCTTATTTTCCGCATAAAACGGTTCAAGTCAGCAAATAGCGGTAAAATCTCCGCTTATTTTTTAAACAGTTCATTCTTAACGATTGGGAAATCACATTAAGCACCCAATCTAAAAAATAAAGGGAGAAATTCCGCTTATTCAGTAAAAAACTTAAAAATGTGCCCAAATAACGGAAGAAATTTCCCTTATTCATTCAAAATACGCAATAATGAATGCTTAAAACTAAAATAACGGTAAAACCTTCCCTTATTTTCCGCATAAAACGGTTCAAGTCAGCAAATAGCGGTAAAATCTCCGCTTATTTTGCGTAATGCGATGCTATTGTTCGCTACCGATTCTAACGATCACGCTTTCATATGAACCAAGTATTGAACAATATGAAAAAATGATTTTTTCAGGAAATAGAGGGGCTACTGGTGCTTCCCTCAACGATACATGTCCCCACATTGGATGTTTCCGCAAGTAACTCTGCTCGTTTATCAGTTTTTATCTTTATTTCCAAAATTTTGTTGACACAATATATCAGCGTCCGATATATTATATATCAAGAGCCGATATATCAGATGTCGATAGAACGGGGGGATTTTGTTGCAGCAACCTTTAACAGAGGGGGTTTATTATATTTTGTTAGCACTATATGAACCACGCCACGGCTACGGTATTATGCAGATCGTTGAGGAATGGAGCGATGGGCGTGTAAAGTTAGGCGCGGGAACAACGTACGGTGCACTGAAAAATTTACAGGAAAAGAAATTTATTGAAACTTTAGCGGGGGAAGGACGGAAAAAAGAGTATGTCATTACATCGCTTGGCAAACAGATTGTCGAAGCTGAAGTTACCCGCATTAAAGAGCTCTATAACAATGGAAGAAAAATTATAAAAGCGGAAGGGGATTTGTGATGCGCAAGTTTAAGATTTTCATGGATGATGCAAAAGAAGAGCAGTGGATTAATGACATGGCAAGTCAGGGTTGGCATTTCAAAAGTTTCAACTTTCCGCTTTATTCCTTTGACAAGGGTGAACCAGCAGAATATGAGTATCGTACAGAAATGCTTGAAGGATTTGGCTACGGTAAAGCGGCAAATGAGTATTTAGACTTTGTTCAAAGTACAGGGATAGAGGTTGTGCAAAAAAGATTTAACTGGGTGTATTTCCGTCAGCATAAAAGTAAAGGGAATTTTGAGCTGTATAGCGATCAAAGCTCGAAGCTGTCATATGTAAATCGCATTTTTACTATATATAGCACTTTGGCGGTATTAAATTTAATTGCTGCTATCATAAATGGATCAGTTTTGCTGCTTGATGAAAGCCTACGCTTTAATAGCTTTATAGCCGGCCTAAACACAGGGGTTTTCATTGCACTTTTATACCCGCTAGCAAAAACAGTTTACCGTAAACAAAATTTAAAAAGAGAAATAGCAATGTATGAAAAATAATAGGGTCGCTACTTTACCTGATCCGGGAGAAAATTTTTACAAAATATTGAAACTTTAACGAGGGAAGCACGTAAAAAGGAGTATGTCATCACATCTTGGCGAATTGGAAACTTCCCGCATTAAAGTGCTTTATGAAACGATATAAGCAAAGGGGATATGTGATGCGTATATTTAAGTTTTTCTTTGATGATTCGAAAGAAGAGCAATGGATTAATGACATGGCAAGTAAGGGCTGGCATCTTAAAAAAATACGATTTTCATTTTATTATTTTGAGCAGGGAGAGGAAGGTGAATACGAGTACCGTCTAGAAGTACTTGATCACTTTCTTAAAGGAAAAGATGTGAAAGAATACTTGGACTTTACGGAAAGCGCTGGAATCGAGCTTGTTCAGAAACGTTTAAACTGGCTATATTTTCGCCGGCATAAAAGTAAAGGACCATTTGAATTATATAGTGATGCGTCTTCCAAGTTAACGTATTTCAATCGAATGCTGTCGATATATTATCTATTAATATTTATTAATTTCCTGGCGGTCTGTACTAATGGTGCGTTTGCGTTGGTGGAACTTACGTATGATTTAAATTTCTTCATCAGTGTTATGAATTTACTCGCTGTGCTCTTACTAATCGTTCCGACAATCAATGTTATAAAGCGAAAACGTATTTTAAAAAAAGAAATGGCTATGTTTGAAAATTAAGGAGGGAAATGAGAATGGTGTTACAACTAAAAGATGTTACAAAGAGATACAGAGATTTTGTGGCAGTCGACCGGCTTAATTTTACAATTGAAAAAGGTGAAATTTTCGGGTTAATCGGTCAAAATGGAGCTGGAAAAACGACGACATTCCGTATGATTTTGGATTTGCAGGATACGACGGAAGGCTTAATTACGTGGGACGGGCAACCGATTAAATCCGTCGATCGTGATATTTTAGGCTATTTACCGGAAGAGCGCGGCATTTTCCCACAAATGAAAGTTGAAGAGCAATTGTACTTCTTCGGTGAGCTTCACGGTATGGATAAAGCGGTAATTAAAAAGGATATCGATTTCTGGATTCAACGCTTTGATCTGGAAGAAAAGCGCAATGTAAAAGCAGAAACACTTTCAAAAGGTAATAAACAAAAGGTACAGCTTATTGCAAGCTTTATCCATAAACCGAAGTTTTTAATTTTGGATGAGCCGTTTAGTGGGCTGGACCCAGTTAATATGGAGTTGCTGAAAGATGCGATTCTTTATTTACGTGATCAAGGAATGACGATTTTATTTTCAAGTCACCAAATGGATAATGTCGAGGAGCTGTGTGATCATCTATGTTTATTAAAACGTGGTGAATCATTGTTCTCCGGCTCATTGCTCGATTTGAAAAAGCAATACGGCAAAACGAAATTAACAGTGCGAACAGACAAATCGTTTGAAGAGTTAAGCAAGTTCCCTGGTGTAGTTCATGTGAAAATGGAGCGTGACTCACAGGCAGTACTGACTTTGGAAGACGAATCTTATGCACCTGCTATTTTCGATTTACTTTCCAATGGAGGCTATATGGAAAAGTTCAGTTTGGATTATTTATCATTGCATGAGATTTTCAAAGAGAAAGTAGGTGCTGGTCTTGTCTAAATTTATGGTACTTGTCAAACAACTGTATAAACAAAAAGTATCAGCTAAATCATTTATATTAACTACATTACTTTATTTAGTCGTCCTTGCGGGGATTATGTACTGGTCTGAAATAAGAGACTTGATTTTCTCTGGCGATGCTGACACGATTGCAGTTGTAAATGAAACAAATTTTGATGTATCGGAAGTACTGCAAAATACAGATGATTACGAATACGAATATGTAACAGCAGGTGAAGTCGCCGAGAAATTAAAAGACGGGGACTATTATGCGGCCTTTACATTAACGGATGCAGACGGAAAACTGGCAGCAAAAATTGAATCCTATGACCCGTTACCGTTAAATGATCAGCAAAGCTTTCAAGGTATGCTAAGCCAAGCAGGTCAAATTTATGCGATGAGTCAATTAGATTTATCACCGGAGCAACAGCAACTTTTATTATCATCTGAACCAATTATTACATTAAATTCGATTAATGAAGCAGCAGCAGATGGGAAGTCCGCTGATGAAAAAATGGCTGGTGTATGGATTTCATATGCAATCGGTATTATTATTTATATTTTTGTCGCAACCTATTTATCAATTATTACGACAGACGTGGCTTCAGAAAAAGGGTCACGTGCACTAGAAATGTTACTTGTAAGTGTAAAGCCTGAAATCCACTTCCGTTCGAAAATCGTTGGTGTATTTTTAGTAGCACTTACACAGTTTATCATCCTATTTGGTGGCTTGCTGTTACTGCTCCGCTTCTCGGACGGGGGTAATAAATGGTCCATCGTAACGAACTTGCTTGATTCGATGTCAATCGGCTATTTCCTGTATGTTATGGGATTCTTATTCTTAACAATCTTTATGTATTTAATCATCGGGGCACTATTCGGTTCACTTGTTTCAAAGGTAGAGGAAGCAGGTCAAGTGATGATGCCGGCAATGATGCTGACTCTTGTAGGGTTCTATGTAATGCTTACAGGTATGGGCAATCCAGATACGATGCTAATTAAAGTATTCTCGTACATTCCATTTACTTCGGGAATGGTTATGCCGATGCGTTTAGGTGCAACAGATATAAGTGCGATCGAACCAATTATTAGCTTCGGCTTGTTGTTGGGTACTGTATTAGCGTTATATTTCCTGAGCCTATCATTCTACAAACGAAGTGTTTTAACATATTCTTCGGGTGGTATTATTGAAAAAATGAAAACAGTATTTAAAGTGACGACTTAATGGTGTGAGTAGCTATTGTCCGTCATTCGTAGTAAACTAAAGAAGTACGGAGAGATTTGTATACACAAATCTCTCTTTTTTTGAACGAAAAACAGTAGTAAGGATGAAAACATGAGAAAAAAAGTAGAACTACAAGTAGATGCAAAAGCAATTAAAGATTTAACTAACGGCTATCCACTCATTTTAAAAGATGCGATTGTAACTAATGAAGTATCAATTGAAGAAGGCAGCCTACTGCATTTAGTCGATAAAAATGGCGGCTATATTGCAACAGGCTATTACGGTGAACAAAATAAAGGGATTGGCTGGGTTCTTTCCCGTAAAGAAAAAGAGCAGATTGATGTTAAGTTTTTCACGAAAAAAATTCGAGAAGCTGCTGAAAAGCGCGCAGATTTCTTTGCATCAGAGGATACAAGCGCATTCCGTGTATTCAATGGTGAAGGCGATGGTATTGGTGGCTTGACGATAGATTTCTTTAACGGTTTTTACATGGTGAGCTGGTATAGTGAAGGCATTTATTCATTCCGCGAAGAAATTTATGAAGCATTAAAGCAAGCAGTCAATACGCGCGGTGTGTATGAAAAACTACGCTTCAATACGAACGGCCAATATATCGATCAAGATGATTATGTAACTGGCGAAAAAGGTGAGTTCCCGTTAATTGTGCAGGAAAATGGCATGAATTTTGCGGTCGATTTAAATGATGGCGCAATGACAGGTATTTTCCTTGATCAGCGTAATGTACGCAAAGCTTTAAGAGACAGCTATTCTCTAGAGAAAACGGTATTAAATACATTCTCTTATACAGGTGCGTTTTCTGTAGCAGCAGCACTTGGTGGCGCGGCTGGCACAACGAGCGTAGATTTGGCTAAACGAAGCTTGCCGAAAACAATCGAGCAATTTAGTGTGAATGGAATTGACTTTGAATCACAAGATATAAAAGTAATGAACGTATTTGATTACTTTAGCTATGCGGCTCGTAAAGGCTTGAAGTTTGATGTTGTGGTCCTTGATCCACCAAGCTTTGCCCGTACGAAAAAGATGACATTCAGCACGGCTAAGGATTATCCGAAGTTGTTGAAGGATGCATTAGCTATTACAAATGACAATGGGGTTATCATTGCCTCAACAAATAACGCAAGCTTTAATATGAAAAAGTTCAAAACGTTTATCGACAAAGCGTTTAAAGATGCCGGTACTCGCTATAAAATTCTGGAAGAGCATCAATTACCGGAAGATTTTACGGTGCCACACAACTTCCCGGAATTCAATTATTTAAAAGTTGTCATCATACAAGTGATCAACTAAATGGAGTGATTTTATATGAAATATAATAAAACGATAATGCTAAAACTTATAAATGAACATCGCGAGCTACATGATGAATTAAAGAAATTAAAATCAGAAATGGGTCTTGAGAAGAACTTTGCTGTTAAAGCATTATATCATTCAGCTGTGGCAGAAGATGGCCCATACATGAAAGATTATCAGGATTTAGAAAGACTACGTTAATATTTACATCGCAACGATTTACTATAATTGTTGCGGTGTTTTTTTATGTTGTTTTATATAAATAAAATTTTATTTTTTATTCCGAGTAACGGCTCTCAAATAAAAGAGCATCATCATGTTAAAATAAGGCTATAATAAGCTTATTGAGGGGAATACCATTGAATAAAAGAGAACTAATGAAGCAACAACGCCGAGAACAAATCATCGAGGTAGCTAAAGAAATGATATTAAAAAATGATGTGCAGCAAGTTCAATTACAAGACGTAGCTAAAGAGGTAGGGATTGGCATAGCAACCTTCTATCGTTATTTTGCGAATAAAGAACTTCTAATATTAGCTGTTCATAATGAAATAATTTCGCAAATGAATCTCGAGTTAGAACGGATTGTTAGCGAATCTTCGTCTGCGTATGAACAAATTGAACGTATTTTAACGTATTATATTGATTTAATTGATGATCCACAGCATCAGTTTATAAAGTTTTTCAAGGCAATCGAAGCATATAAACAAATGCCGCAGGATTCGAACGAATATCATGATTATATTAAAGTTCGAAGAAAAATGGCACATGTGTTATATCTTATTGCAAAGAAGGGAGAGAAAGATCAGTCTATTCGAGAAGGTATAGACATTCCTGAATATGTTTTTACGGTTGTTCAAAATATAAGTTACTTTACGGTAGAATCTTTTTTAACTGAACACGACCCAGAACTACCGGTAAAACTTGATCCAAAAAAGCAATTACAATTAATTAAAGAAATGTTTTTAAATTTTATTAAATCTTAAGTTTGACGTGTGTGTGAAATATTGTTATTGTAAAGATGATAAAGTGATAGTCGACTATCACTTATTTAGAGGAGGAAATTTATATGTCTCGTTTATCAGGTAAAGTAGCTATAATCACAGGTGCAGCACAAGGTATGGGTGCAGCACACGCAAAAGCATTTGTAGAACAAGGTGCAAAAGTAGTGTTAACAGATTTAAATGAAGAAAAAGGTAACGCATTTGCATCAGAACTAGGTGAAAATGCCATCTTCGTAAAACAGAATGTTACTTCTGAGGAAGATTGGGCAAATGTAATAAAGAAAGCAGAAGAAGCTTTTGGCCCTATTAATGTATTAGTAAACAACGCTGGAATTTCAATGGCTAAAAACATGTTAGAAATGTCTTTAGATGAATACATGAAAATCGTAAATATTAACCAAGTATCTGTTTTCCTAGGCATGAAAGCAGTAGCTGCTTCAATGATGAAAGCTGGCGGCGGCTCTATTGTCAACATTTCATCGATCAACGGCTTAGTTGGTGGTGCAGTAGGTTATACAGATACTAAGTTTGCTGTTCGTGGTATGTCAAAAGCTGCTGCATTAAACTTAGCGCCGATGGGCATTCGTGTAAACTCAGTACACCCAGGAGTAATTGCCACTCCAATGATTATGCAGGAAGATTCTAAAGCGGCTATCGAAGAGTTTGCAAAACATATTCCTCTAAAACGCGTATCTCAACCAGAAGAAGTGTCGCAATTAGTAGTATTCTTAGCTTCGGACGAGTCTAGCTACTCAACAGGTTCTGAATTTGTTGTAGATGGCGGAATTACAGCTCAATAAAATGTACAAAAGTTCTGCATTCCAATGTTTGGAATGCAGTTTTTTTATGGGAAAATAATTGACTTCCTCCTAAATTCCATTAAATATTTTAGAATTTTATTTTATTTTTTTATGATTCGGTAATGATAAATTTTCTACCTATAGCAATAATATCTGCGAAACGAACCATTTTACATTGAATAATTATGCAAAGAGTGTCAGGTGCCGTATAGGTGTCTGGCACTTTTTGTTTGAGTGGACACCTAAAGGGGTATTCACTTTTATTGTAAGGTACTTAGCAAAAGATCTTATAAATTTATGAAAGGGAATGGTAGGAAATATGCAGTTTAATAAAAGAATCATATTCATTTTCAGTTTACTCGCGGTTTGCTTCTTATCTGCTTGTGCCGAGAAAGAGAAGCTTGCCGATGGATCTGAACTGATACATAAAGGTCAGTTTGTTTTTGCTGCTTCTGGCGAATTTAAGCCATTTAGTTTTGTAAATAATGAAGATCTTAGCATGTCAGGCTTTGATATTGAAGTTGGCGAAGCAATCGCAAAGGAACTAGGTCTTGAGCCTGTTCAAAAGCGGATCAAATTTAAAGGAATTGTAGAAGGAGTCAAAACTGGCCGTGCAGATGTAGCTGTTGCCAGCCACACGATTAATCCTCAGCGAAGTAAACATGTTTCATTCAGTACCCCCTATTACTATTCCGGACCGCAAATTTTCACCAGACCAGAAAGTGAAATTGAGACTGTTGACGATTTAGCGGGAAAGGAAGTAGCAGTAGCAAAAGGTTCAACCTATTCTGATACTGCCTCCAAGTATACAGACAATATAAAAACCTATGACAGCGATATCACAGCTTTGCAAGCATTAAACAGCGGACGTCATGATGCGGTAATTACCGATTTTGTTACCGGTAAAAATGCTGCAAAAGAAGGCTTTAAAATTGAGGGTAGACAGTTAATTGAGCGAAGTGAACAAGCGATTGTACTGCCACAGGATAACCCGAACCTTTTGAAGCGAGTTAACGAGGCGCTGGAAAATCTCCGGGAAGATGGAACACTCACAAAAATCAGTATGAAATATTTTGGTGAGGACATTACAAAAAAACCGGAATAATTCAATTTATTAAAGAAGAAAGGACGTATGTACAGTGCCAAGTTTTTCACATTTTTTTGAAGTATTAATAGACACAAAAGATGTTTTTCTTAAAGCCATGCTCCTAACATTAGAGCTGACGGTTGTATCCATCCTGATAGGGATCGTAATTGGACTTTTCTTTGCTTTAATGAAAATTTCTAAAATAAAAGTATTAGAACTCATTTCAGATGTATATGTTTTTTTAGTTCGAGGAACACCGTTGATTGTTCAAATCTTTATTCTATACTTCGGACTTAGCGGGATTTTCCTGATTCCAGATTTCTGGGCTGCTTCACTTGCTTTGGCATTACATAATGGCGCTTATATTTCTGAAATCCTTCGTGGGACAATCCAAGGAGTCGACAAAGGTCAGATGGAGGCAGGACGCTCTTTAGGGATGACCAAAGTTCTGACATTAAGAAGAATTATTCTTCCGCAGGCATTCCGCCGAGCGCTACCTCCTCTTGGTAACCAATTTATTATCGGTTTGAAAGATTCTTCGTTGGCCGCATTTATCTCCATGAATGAACTCTTTAATGTAGCGACAACACTAGGGTCCAATAATTTTGATGAAATGACTTATTTACTCATTGTAGCAGTCTACTATTTAGTACTGGTAGCATTGTTAACATTCATAGTAAACCGATTAGAAAAGAAATTAGCAATTAGCGATAGGTAGGAGGCAAGACCGATGGAAGCAAAGGAAATGATTAAAGTAAACCAATTGAATAAGTCATTTGGTGAGTTGCATGTATTAAAAAATATCGACATGACCGTTTACGAAAGCGATGTTGTTTGTTTAATAGGATCAAGTGGTTCAGGGAAAAGTACTCTTCTTCGCTGTCTAAACTTTTTAGAAAGAAAAGATAGTGGCAGTATTATTATAGAAGGTAAAGAAGTCGATCCTAGCAACGACGATTTGAATAAGATTAGAGAAAAGGTCGGAATGGTGTTTCAGCATTTCAACCTATTCCCTCATAAAACCGTTTTGGAAAATATTATTGAAGCTCCGGTTATGGTAAAGGGCGTTGACAAAAAAGTCGCAACGTCTAAAGCAAAAGAATTACTAGAAAAAGTAGGCTTGGAAGATAAGGCCGATGTCTTCCCTAATAAACTATCAGGCGGGCAAAAGCAACGGGTAGCCATTGCAAGAGCACTTGCAATGGAACCAGACATCATGCTTTTCGATGAGCCGACTTCAGCACTTGACCCAGAGCTTGTGGGAGAGGTTTTAACTACGATGAAAGAACTGGCTAATGAAGGAATGACGATGGTTGTTGTTACGCATGAAATGGGATTTGCTAGAGAAGTAGCCGATTGGATTGTGTATATGAACGATGGGGAAATTATCGAGCGCGGCGATCCTGAGCAATTTTTCGAACATCCGAAAGAGGAGCGAACTCAAGAGTTTTTAAAAACAACAATGTTGAAATAAACATCGAGGGTCCTGTCTAAATATTTAGGCAGGATCTTCTTTTGTAATTCTGCGGATCATGTTTACTTAAAGTTAAAAATAAAAACCAAATAATAATAATCAAAATAGCCAATACTAAGAAAAGTTTGGTTTTAAATTATTTTTACTAAGGGAGCTAAGTACATGAAAGCATTAAGATGGCACGGTGTAAAAGATATACGAGTAGAGGACATTGAAGAACCAAAGGCAGAGAAGGGTAAAGTTAAGGTTAAAGTGGAGTGGTGCGGAATTTGTGGGAGCGATTTACACGAATATACGGCAGGGCCAATCTTTATTCCAATAGAAACACACCCGTTAAGTGGCGACAAGGCACCGATTGTATTGGGACACGAATTTTCCGGACATGTGGTAGAAGTCGGTGAGGGTGTAACAAAAGTCCAGGTTGGTGATCGTGTTGTCGTCGAACCGATTTATGCTTGTGGTGAATGTCAGTCCTGTAAACAGGGTAAATATAACCTTTGTGTAAAAATGGGGTTCTTTGGCTTAGCTGGAGGAGGCGGCGGATTTTCAGAATATGCGAATGTTCCTGAAGTCATGCTTCATAAAATTCCTGATAGCGTTTCCTTTGAACAGGGAGCACTCGTAGAACCATCTGCCGTTGCGTTATACGCGGTAAAGCAAAGTACTTTTAAAGTAGGAGATAAAGCGGCTGTATTCGGGGCAGGACCAATTGGCTTATTAATAATAGAAGCATTAAGAGCTGCGGGGGCATCCGAAGTTTTTGTAAGTGAAGTTTCTGAGGAACGAAAGCAGAAGGCAGCGGAATTTGGCGCAACTGTCATAGATCCAAAAGAAGTCGACGTAGTAGAGGAAATCCGTAAACGTACCAATGGTGGAGTAGATGTATCCTTTGAGGTTTCCGGCGTCGATCCAGTATTAACGCAGTCCATTAATGCCGTGAAAGTTGGTGGAGAAGCGATGATTGTAAGTATTTTTGAAAATAGAGCTTCTGTTGATCCAAAAGATATTGTACTAAACGAACGCAATGTAACAGGAATTATCGGATACCGCGATGTATTTCCAGCGGTAATTAGTTTAATGGCACAAGGATATTTTTCAGCTGAGAAAATTATTACGAAAAAAATTAAACTAGATCAAGTCGTTGAAGAAGGATTTGATGCTTTGTTAAAAGAACGAAATCAAGTAAAAATTCTTGTTAAGCCAAATTAAATAATTGAGGAAACATTGACTTTCCAGTTTAACGGAATTCGTCTAAAGGAGCATTTTCGATATTCGAAATGCTCCTTTTTAATTTATTTAGTTCATCAATGTCTTACAAAATAATTTGATTAGTCATTTTGTCATTGTCTAATCTGATAAAAAACTAAACTAACTGATGGTTTTATTTTTTCAGTTATATTATATAATAGATTGTAAAGCAACTTAATTTAAATGTTAAGTTGTTACTTTTGAGCAATATATTAATTATCCCGTTCGATTGTACGAAACATTTGTAATGGTTTGTAATCTGCTTGTAATGGGTATTTTAATGCAGGTTGCTTAAGCAATATAAGAATTATGTGAAATCCTTAAGGGGTTTTAAAATTCTAATTTTGATGAAAAGGAGTGGTATTGTATGCTATCCATACAAAATTTAACGAAAACTTACCGTGGTAACAAAAAGGCGGTAGACAATTTAAGTATTGATATTGAACAAGGCGAATTTATCGTCTTTATCGGAACAAGCGGCAGTGGTAAAACAACCGCACTCCGTATGATTAATCGCATGATTGAGCCGACCAGTGGCAAAATCATGATGGATGGAATGGATTTATCCAAAATGAATCCAGTGCAGCTTCGCAGACAAATTGGCTATGTTATTCAGCAAATAGGTTTAATGCCACATATGACCATCCGAGAGAATATTACCCTCGTACCAAAACTCCTAAAATGGGATAAACAAGAAAAGGACAAAGTAGCTGAACGTTTAATCGGACTTGTAAACCTACCTACCTCATACTTGGATATGTATCCTGCCCAATTATCCGGTGGTCAGCAGCAGCGAATCGGTGTTATACGTGCATTGGCGGCAAATCAGGACATCATTTTAATGGATGAACCATTTGGTGCATTAGATCCAATCACACGTGACACACTTCAGGACCTAATGAAAGATTTGCAAGTGCGCCTTGGCAAAACCGTTATTTTTGTAACACATGATATGGATGAAGCGATCAAGCTGGCTGACCGAATTTGCATTATGCACGAAGGGAAAGTAGTTCAGTTTGATACACCAGACAATATATTAGCAAACCCCGCAAATGATTTCGTACGCGATTTTATTGGCTCCCACCGCCTAATTCAAAATAAACCAAGCGTCAAAATAGTAGATGAAGTAATGATACAGCCTATCTCCATTACAATTGAAAAAAGTCTAGACGATGCACTTCGTCTGATGGTATCAAAACGGGTTGATACGTTATTCGTGACAGATGCTGACAAACGTTTGATAGGTTATTTAAACGTTGATAGTTTTACAGGTCCGCAACGAACACAGCAAAGTATTAATGAAGTATTGCAACGAGAGGTTATATACGTTAAAACCGGGACAAAACTTCAGGATTCTGTCCGCCGTATTTTAAAACGGAACCTTCAAAACATCCCGATAGTCGACAACGACCACAAACTAATCGGATTAATTACCCGTGCTAATATTGTTGATACGATTTATGACACGATTTGGGGCGACGAGGAAGAAAATAAAAATGCTCTTCTTGTAACTCGAGAGGAGAATGTTCAATGATAGCCTTTTTTACTGAAAACAGCAGTGACATACTATTAAAAACATGGGAACACTTTTATATTTCCATTATTGCATTATTTCTTGGTGTAATCTTCGCGATTCCTCTTGGTATATTTTTATCTAAAACCAAAACAATAGCAAAAATTGTATTAGCCATTACAAGTGTTTTCCAAACATTACCTTCTTTAGCCATTTTAGCTATTATGATTCCATTTTTAGGTGTTGGGAAAGTACCGGCAATTGTTGCTTTGTTTATTTATACTTTACTTCCAATTCTCAACAATACTTATATCGGACTGAAATCTGTCAATGCCGATTTGCGTAAAACGGGCATTAGTATGGGGATGACGCCATTGCAGTCTATATGGATGGTGGAATTGCCTCTAGCAATCCCGGTCATTATGGCAGGTGTACGACTATCTGCTGTTTACGTCATTGCTTGGGCAACACTTGCATCGTATATCGGGGCTGGTGGTTTAGGTGATTTCATTTTTAACGGTTTAAACCTCTATCAAACAGAACTAATTATTGGCGGTGCAGTACTTGTTACGGCATTGGCACTGCTCACTGATTTTATATTGTCTAAAGTAGAGATTTGGACAACACCAAAAGGACTAAAAGTAGAGAAATGAGGCTAACAGGATGAAAAAAACGATTCTTTTATTCGGGAGTATACTGCTGGCATTAAGTTTTCTTGCTGGCTGTTCGATTGGCGGTGATCAGGCAAGCAATACTGAGAAAATTAAGATTGCAAGTGTTGTCACAACTGAATCACAAATTATGGGCTATATGCTCAAACATATGATTGAATATTATTCAGATGAACAAGTAGAAATTATTAATAACCTTGGTTCCAGTACTGTTGTACACCAAGCAATGATCAAAGGTGACGCAAACATCTCTGCAACACGTTATACAGGTACAGACATAACGGGTGCTTTAAATGCGGAACTTATAAAAGACCCAGCCGAGGCATTGGCCTTTGTGCAAAAAGCGTTTCAGGAAAGATACAATCAAACTTTCTTTGACTCGTATGGCTTCGAAAACACATATGCGTTTATGGTAACGCAAGAAACAGCGCAACAATATAACCTCAATAAAATCAGTGACTTGGCTGCAATCGCTGCTGATATTGAAGCAGGTGTTGATACATCTTGGCTAAGTCGTGAAGGTGATGGCTTTAAGGCTTTTGTCCGGGAATACGGATTTCAGTTTAAACGTACATATCCAATGCAAATTGGTTTAGTGTATGATGCTGTACAAGCAGGTGAAATCGACACTGTCCTTGGGTATACAACAGATGGCCGTATTGCGTCATATGACTTAAAGGTTCTTGAAGATGATTTGAACTTCTTCCCACCTTATGAAACAAGCGTGCTTGCAACGAATGAAATTTTAGAGGCAAAGCCAGAACTAAAAGGCATTCTCCAGCGTTTAGTTGGCAAAATTTCTACAGATAAAATGCAGGAATTAAACTATTTATCAGATAATAATTTATTAGAACCCTCTGTAGTAGCAGAAAATTTCCTGATCGCAAATAATTATTTCAGTAATGAGGAGGGTGACTAATGGAAGATTTATCGCAATTAAATACATTTGAACAGCTTTTCTATTATTTCAAGGAAAATGGTCTATATGTACTTGAATTATTTTTTACGCATTTTTACATTTCAGTATACGGTGTATTGCTTGCTGCAATTATTGGAATTCCAATCGGCATTTTTATCGCCAAGAATATGAAGCTAGCAGGGTTTATCATTACATTGGCAAATATTATTCAAACGATTCCGGCACTAGCTTTAATGGCCATGATTATGCTGGTACTCGGTTTAGGAAAATCAACGGTTATCGCAACGGTATTCCTTTATTCATTGCTACCGATTATTAAAAATACGTATACTGGCATTACTACCATTAATAAAAGTTTAACGGATGCGGGGCGCGGTATGGGGATGACACGTAGACAAATTCTCTATATGATCGAACTGCCGTTATCTTTATCGATAATTATTACAGGTATCCGTATTGCACTAGTTATAGCAATAGGGATTACGGCAATTGGCGCATTCATCGGTGCGGGCGGATTAGGAGATATCATTATCCGCGGTACGAACGCAACGGATGGTACAGCCATAATATTGGCCGGTGCAATTCCGACGGCGTTAATGGCGGTCATTGTAGATATAGGTTTGGGCTGGCTGGAGCGCCGTTTCGACCCAGCAAAACGTCAAGAGCGGCTTAATAAAGCCTCTATTTCTAATGCAGGAGTGGAGTAATCCATCTTTTTACTTTTCGCTAGTTTTATTTTGAATTAATTAAAGAGCGCTTTAAATCCTTGAATCATAGGATTTAAAGCGCTTTTTCATTTTTGTGAAATTTCTCTTGTATTAAACGTGGGAAATTGTAAGCCCTTAAGAGGAAAACAATGTATGGAGTGAGGATTATTACTAATACTAATCGGGAAGAAGTGTTGAAGTAAAAGATAAGTTTAAGTTATGCAGCAAAAGGCTTTGGAAAGGATGGTACTTATGTATAAAAAATTTAATAAACAATATATTGGTGGCGAATGGATAGAAGGAAATAGCGACAGAGTGTATGTAGATCAGAATCCTTATAACGAGGAAACGATTTCGGAAATTCGATTGGCAAATGAAAAGGATATAGATAAGGCATATCAAGCTGCCAAAGAAGCCCAAAAAGAGTGGGAACAGGTTAATCCTTATCAAAGACAAGCTATTATAGAAAAGGCTGCACAAATAGTAGAAAGACGAAGAGATGAAATTGTAAAGGTATTAGTAGAGGAGAATGGGGCTTCCTATACGAAAGCAAACATTGAAGTTTCTGCCGCAATAGGAATTATGAAAGAATCCGCTACATTCCCTCTTCGAATGCACGGGCAAATCATGCCATCTATCATTCCTGGGAAGGAAAATCGAGTATTTCACAATCCTGCAGGGGTAGTGGGTATTATTAGTCCATTCAATTTCCCATTTCATTTAACAATGCGTTCCCTTGCGCCAGCTTTGGCAACTGGTAATGGGGTAGTGCTTAAGCCAGACTTGCAAACAATGATTTCAGGGGGTCTCATTCTAGGGGAAATTTTTGAGGAGGCTGGAATTCCAAAAGGCTTATTTAATATTACGGTTTGTAGCTCTTCTGAAATTAAAGATGCTTTTATTGAACATCCCATTCCGCAGATTATTTCTTTTACTGGTTCTACTCCTGTAGGGCGGCATATTGGGGAGCTTTGCGGAAGACATCTTAAGCGGGTAGCTTTAGAGCTTGGTGGGAACAATGTCATGATTGTACTAAAAGATGCCGATGTACAACGAGCAGCAGCTTCTGCAGCCTTTGGGAAATTCCTGAATAGCGGACAAATTTGTATGTCGCTGAATCGAATTGTTGTCGAGCGCCCAGCATACGAAGCGTTTATGAAGGCCTTTGTGGATAAGGCATCCCAGATTAAATATGGAGATCCCAAAAATGAGGATGTTGTTGTTGGTCCTCTAATCAACAATAAACAAATCAAACGAATACAAAATTTAATCGACAAAAGTATTGCATTAGGAGCAGAATATGCTTTGAAAGGTGAAGTTGAGGGAAATGTATTAGCTCCTACAATCTTGACGAATGTCACGAATGATATGCCGATTGCACAGGAAGAAATCTTTGGTCCGGCGGTAGGCGTAATCGTTGTAGATAGCGAAGAAGAAGCAATTCGCGTTGCAAATGACAGTGACTATGGACTAAGCGGTGCCGTTCATGCCGGTACAACTGAACGTGGTGTTGAAGTCGCGAAACAAATTGTAACGGGAATGATTCACGTCAACGATCAGGGGGTAAATGACGAACCAATTGTTGCCTTTGGCGGAGAAAAAGCTTCAGGCTTAGGTCGATATGGCGGGGAATGGGCAATTCATGAATTTACAACAACGAAATGGATTTCCGTTCAGACAGACCCAAGGGAGTATCCGTTTTAATAGGTAAAAATAAAGCGTCGGATAGAGAGAGTTAATCAAATGTTAAAATAGAGATAATTGGTATAGTTAAATAATGATTGCTATTTGTAAAATTAGGTGGTATTATCGAGAGTACTAGGTCCTAATCGCGTTTCGCGGTTAGGGCTTTTTTATATTTATTAGAGAAAATTGCGCTTTCAATTAAAGTTTTTTATCGATTTAAACGGGTTCTTATAAACTCTCGTTTAAAAGGTAAAATAAGAATTGGGTGGGTTTGTAATAAAAGTAGTATTGTAATATAAGATTCCCGTTCAATGGAAATAAAATGGGTTCTTTTACTTATCCATTTAACGAATACATATTAATAGATTAAATTAATGAAATATTGGAAAAATAGTATTTAGACATATAGAACTAAATTCTAAAATCATGTTATAATTGGGCTATGCAACATAAGGTCTATTGATTGGTAAAAAAATTGCGAGGTAAAATATGAAGAAAACATCTTTGTTACAAGAAGAAAAACGTTCAACAATCCTTTTTTTATTTCTATTTTATACTGTGTTTTATATATATGATATTTTTTATTATAAATTATTCCCAACATTTCCATGGCTCGATGTAGGTACTGCCAGTACGATATGGTACGAGTTTATGTATGTGAAATATGGAGTTATTACTGGGATTATACCTTTGTCCATCTATTTGATTAAAAAAAATAAAATAGAATATGTGAAATATATAGTGTTTTTTGGTTATTTTTCTACTAATCTAATCTCTGATATATTTTATTATAAAGATAGTGCTCTTGTGTATACGAGTGGAAACTTAGTTGAAATTATTATAATTCTGTTCTCACCTATATTTGTAAATAAAAAATTTACATATTTTGTATCATACGGTCTAATTCTTAAATATATTTTAGTTGGTATATTTACACAAGAACCAGTTGTTATTTTTCCGATTATTATTATGATGGTGTGTTCATTTATTGCTTTTCTTCTACTTTATCGTATTTTAAATTATATTAAAGCATTGAAATATTCGTATGACGAACAACTAGAAGGTATTGTGAAAGGGGTAATTGCAACGCTTGAATTAAAAGACCCATACACACGAGGGCATAGTGAACGGGTTGCTGCATACGCGATGAGCATGGCAGAGTCGACGGGAAAATTTAAACCTTCTGAATTAAATTATTTTTATTATGCTTGTCTATTACACGATATTGGAAAAGTTAATATACCGGATTCTATTTTGACAAAATCTGGTGGATTAACAGACGAGGAATATGCTATTATTAAAACACACCCGGTTGTTGGAGCTGAAGCTATTCGTGATGTTGAGGGGATTGCTGATAATATTGACGTAATCTATCATCATCATGAAAGATGGGACGGGAAAGGTTATCCAGATGGACTGGCTGGGGAAGATATTCCGTTTCTTGCCAGAATTACAGCGGTTGCCGATGCGTTTGATGCGATGACTTCTTCCAGATCCTATCGTCCTGCACTTCCATTTGAAGTTGCATATGAACGAATAGTTGATGGACAGGGGAGTCAATTCGATCCACAACTTACAGAATTATTTAAACAGATATACCCTGATTGGTTACAAATTTCTAAAACGTATTCTAAGGGTGTGGACTTGAGAGGAGGAAAAAAGAGTGAAAATTCGCAAACTAAATAAAATTAAAGTTACTTGCTTCTGGTGTTTCCTTATACCGAGAGGATAAGTACGGTATGACCCTAGGATGCTATAATTTTAGCATCCTATTTTAATTTATAAAGGAGGTTATCCGTTGAAGGTATCCTTGGAATCCGAAATAACATTATATCCATTATCCATTCAAAAAGATAAAAAAAATTACATCGTGGAGGAGCCGATTTCCGGTGACTTCTTTGAATTGCCTGAGATAAGTGTTGATGCAATCAGACGTTTGGATAAAGGTGAAGGGATGGCCGAGATTGAAAAAGTTTTAAAAGAATTTTATCCTGAGGAAGAAGTAGATATTATAGAATTTGTGGAACAATTGGTCGAGTTAGGCCTTGTTCAAGAAGTAGATGGGGTGCAAGTACATAGAGGAAAAGAGAAGCAGGCTAAATCTGAAGGTGGTTTTTTATGGATTCCACAATGGGTTGGACGTTTGTTTTTTAATCGAAAAATAAACAAGGTATACTTACTTCTGCTAGCAGCGAACATATTTATTCTTATACTGAATCCAGAACTTTTCCCTCATTACAAAGATATATTCCTGTTCGACTCTATGGTGCTAAATGTCCTTACATATCTATTGATTTCTTTAGTGTTAATTGTAATTCATGAATTCGGGCATATCCTTGCCATTAGGTCGCATGATTTACCGGCTAATTTAAGTATCGGGAATCGGCTCATATTTATTGTATTTGAAACTGACTTGACTCAAGCTTGGAAGCTCGACCCTAAAAAGAGGAATATCTTATATCTTGCTGGCATGTCTTTTGAACAGGTCATTCTTTTCCTTTCATTTGTCTTTATGCTTCTTTTTCCGGATGCATATTTTGTAGGAATCCTTAGCATCATCGTGTTGGACATTTTTATTAAGACCGTATATCAATGCTGCTTCTATATGAAAACAGATGTATATTATGTAGTAGAAAATGCAACGGGGTGCTATAACCTAATGGAGAGCGGCGAAATCTATTTAAGTTCATTCTTTAAGAAATCAAGGATGGACCATAAAAAGGTGTTCGAGGATGAATGGAATTTAATTCGTATATATAGTGTGTTTTACATAATTGGAGTTTTTTTAACGTTATTTTTGACAGTTTTGTATTTTATACCACAGCTTTATTATATGTTTACTACCATTTATTTGAATATTATGGAGGCAGGGGATCGTGCGGCGTTTTGGGATGCAATTGCATTTTTAGTACAAACGATGTTGCTGCTTATCCTGCTCGTATATTTGGCAAGGAAAAAAAGACGAGAAAACTAAATGAAACGCTAAACTTGTATGAACTCAGGTTTAGCGTTTTTTTGTGCTCAAAAAATTTTGTTTTTTTTTCAAAAGCATGTCCCTTTTCACCAATTTTTTTGACATATGTATGGTGAAGGGAGATGCAAATGATGGTATTCGATTATTTAAAAAATTATGAAACATTCAACACAGTAGCGGAAATGGATGAGGCAGTGGCACAGCACCTTGCAGCGAATGATTTAACGGATAGTGAGCGCAATATCATTTTACGCATCGCGCAGTCGGCACTTGCATATCCAGGGGCGGCTCATTTAAAGGCTAAGACAATTGCTGATAGTGTGGGAATCAGTACGAAAACGGTTTATCGCGCGGTTAAAAAAGCAGCCGAACTTGGGATAATAAGAGTCGTTGCTAGCACGAAATTGAACGGGATAAAAGGGGCGAATATTTATCAAATCTTACATGTCCCATCGGAAATGTCCGAACGGGTCCCAGCTGAAGAAGTAAATGAAATAGCGGGAATTGACAATTTTTCAGAACAACAAACTATTTCTTTTAATCTTTTTAAAACAAGCTCTTTACATGAAATATATAAATATACAGTTGATCAAATGAACGAGTGGCAAAAAATATTATATGAATTCATGAAGAGCTTGCCAATAAATGACGAGTTAAAAGATGGGTTACGAGCAGCAATTTTAGCGACACCGATACAAAACAAACGGGAGTTTACAATCGCAAAGGCTGCAATGTGGCGAATAATTCAAGATATTCATGAGGGGAAATTATCGATTCGTACAACATTACGGGCGATTTATAAAGGAGCATATGAAAAGGCCATTACACGTCCTGTTATAAGAGAAGTGGTGGAACAGCAGCAAAGTACTCGACCAGTGCCTTTTTATGATTGGTTGACAGAGCGGTGAAGGGGAAATAATTTATGCGGAACTAGTGGAAGCGCCCCAGTAGAACTCCTGGGGCACATTACCCTTACTATAAAGGACGCAAAGCAGTCGTTTGATCAATATAAATAAATGCATCGTACCTGCTACCTACTCTCGAAGGAACGTAATTACCGTATGCCTCGTAAGCAGGATCATAAACAACGCCAATTGCACGGTGACCCATCCATTCATTAAATAACTGTCTGTTTTCATTCGTAAATAAAAGTACTTTATCGTCCGGACTTGCTGCGTGAAGTTGGCCTTCCCATTTGTTTAAACTTGCCGGTGGGACTGTGATGATTTCAAAAGGGTCTCCCCAACGGTCAGCAGCAATTACTGTGCCTTCATATGTGCCAAAGCCAATTGCATAGGTATTTTCCTTTCCATATTGCTCACGGATAACTTGACCGACATTGATGAGTTGCTCATCCTTCATCGATGTTTCGGAAGCATCACCGATATGTGTGTTATGCTCCCAAACAATGATTTTCGTTTCTTCTCCGTGATATTTGTGCAGCTCATGAATTGCTTCCACCATATGATAGTCGCGTGTATTCCACGATTTTTCATCCGACATCATTTCCCTATAGTACGATTCTGCATTTTTTGCGACGAGGGCATTCATCACGACATTTAAATCTGATTCTTGCAGACTGGAAAAATGATCTTGGTGGTTACGCAATGAGCTTAACAAGCCCGTCACTTCATGAATACATGCATCAGAAAATTGAACGGCAGAAATGGCATAGTGCTCATGGCTCCTGTTGTATGGTTCGAAGCAGGAAAAAGCCTTTTTGGCATGTTCCAGATCAACCTGATGCTGCGGATTATTCGATAAAAATTTCAGTACTTCATCAATTGATTCAAACAGGCTGTACATATCGATACCATAAAAGCCTACTTTATGTTCGCGATGGGTATTAATCTCTTTTAACCATTCTGTAAATTCTGCGACTTCTTCATTGGCCCACATCCATGTCGGCCAGCGATGGAAGGCTTTCATTAAAACCTCTTTTGCTGTCCCATTTTCTGTACTGTAGCCCTTTACATATCGATTCACTGCTTGGGCGGATGGCCAGTCTCCTTCTACTGCAATGAGTTGAAAGCCTTTTTGTTCAATTAACTTTTTCGAGAGCTCAGCACGCACAGTATAAAATTCCGATGTTCCATGGGATGCCTCGCCGATCATTACAATTTTGGCATTTCCAACAGCCTCTACTATTTTATTTAAACTTGCATTGTCCAGTGGCATGGAATGTTCTGAAATAGCCTGGATTAATTTGTCTGTCATAAGAAACTCCTTTTTATAAAGTAATGTAGTTATGGAACAAATTTTGGAGCATTCTATATAAAGAAAGCGTGTGAATTGATAAAAGAAGCGCGACAAATAGGAATGCCCAATTGAAAAGGCATTCCTCCAATAGGAAAAATAATTAACTATTTCCTTTGCGCTTAACTAACCATCTTTTATAGCTGTACATCGTAATAACAACTAATACAAGAACAATAATGGCAACAACGATGATAAGAGTCCAGATGGAATTGTCGCCCTCGGAATCGGTTTCATCTTTTAATGTATCGACAATGGAGTCTACATTGGAATCCAATTTTTCCACTGTATCTGCCGCAGTCTCTTGATTATTAGGATTTTTTGCCGTATTTACTGTAAAGGAAAATGTACCTGTCAACGGGTGTCCGTCCTCACTAATACTATTCCATTCAACTATATAAGTGTCGTTAGGAAGAGGTGAAGCTAATGTACCTGTTAAGACCCCATCTTTTACTGTCATCGAACTTATTGTTTTTTCAGAGCCGTCACTTGCTAGTACTTTAAAAATACTGCCTTCTTCAATTTCCCCTGAATACTTTAATTCAATCTTTTGCAAAT
This sequence comes from Solibacillus ferritrahens, assembly GCF_037027585.1. NCBI lineage: Bacteria > Bacillati > Bacillota > Bacilli > Caryophanales > Caryophanaceae > Solibacillus > Solibacillus ferritrahens. The sequence goes on from NZ_JAXCLE010000006.1 coordinate 47,232, forward strand.
CCTCTGTAACAGTCGTGCCTTTAGCAGGATTTGTTGAATCCAAGTACGTGTGTGCGTAAGCTCCAGGTACAAATAGTAAAAATGTAGCTGCAAGCGCAAGTAATAGTTGTTTCATCATTTAACTAAACTTCCTTTCATAATCGTATTAACCCGTTCCCAATCGCAGTGGAGAACATCCTATACACTTGGATTTAAAATTGCTGAGAATGGAGTGATAAATTTAGTATGGACAAAAAGCTGTGGAAATATCTAAATATACAAGGATAGAAATGAAGTGTTTCTTATGTTTTTCATGTTTAAAAGAAAGCTTAGCTTGGTGGAAAATCGGCTAATTCTATATTTAATTTCGTTGAACTAAAAAAATAATTCGGAATCCGAAAAAATATTTCTTTTTAATATATCCGAAAATTATAAAATTTGTTAAAATAGTGGAACTTGAGTAAAAAAAGAAGGTGAAAAAATGAAGGTGTTTTTGAAATTAGGCTGGTTTTTTAAAGAGCGGAAGTTTCAGTATACAGTCGGGTTGCTGATGCTTATATTTGTAGCGATTCTACAGCTCGTACCACCAAAAATTATTGGATATACTATCGATGAAATTGGGGATCAAACATTAACGAAATCAGGCCTATTCAAATGGCTTGCCATCATTGCAGTTGTAGCGATCGCAATGTATGTGTTGCGCTATTACTGGCGTCAAATGATTTTCGGTTCTTCCAACTTATTGGCACGTACATTGCGTGAAAAGCTACATCGTCATTTTACGCAAATGTCCCCGTCATTTTATCAAAAAAATCGTGTCGGCGATTTAATGGCCCATGCGACAAATGATATTAGTGCAGTACAGCAAACAGCTGGCGGTGGAGTTTTAACGTTATTTGACTCGATTACAACAGGCGGGTTTGTTATTTTAGCAATGGCGATTACCATTGATTGGCGTTTGACGTTAATTGCATTAATTCCGATGCCATTAGTTGCGCTATCGACGAGTTATTATGGCAAACTATTGCATGAACGTTTCCGCCATGCCCAGGCTGCGTTTTCGGATTTGAATGACAAAACACAGGAAAGTATTAGCGGCATGAAAGTGTTAAAAACGTTCGGTCAGCAATCTGAAGATGTAGCTGATTTTACTAAGCTTTCGGATGAAGTAGTAGAGAAAAATATGCGTGTGGCGAAGGTCGATTCTTTATTCGATCCGACAATCAGCTTTGTCGTAGGCTTAAGCTTTATGCTAAGTCTCGGCTTCGGAACAAAATTTATTCTAGAAGAGGCAATGACTGTCGGGGATTTAGTTACGTTCACTACGTATTTAAGCATTCTTATTTGGCCGATGCTGGCGATTGGGATGCTGTTTAATATTGTCGAGCGAGGTAGTGTTTCCTATGACCGTATCGAAAAAATATTAAATACACCGTTTGATATTGACGACAAGCCTAATGCCATTATGGAAAATCCTTCAGGGGATCTTGTTTTTAACGTTCAATCATTTACTTTCCCAGGAGATGCGTCCCCAACGATACGGGATATGCACTTTGAATTAAAGCGTGGAGAAACGCTAGGTATTGTAGGGAAAACAGGTGCAGGGAAAACGTCGATATTAAAGCTGTTGCTTCGTGAATTTGAAGGATATGAAGGTACGATTCAATTTGGCGACCACAATATAAACGATTACAAGAAAGAATATTTACGACAGTCAATTGGCTATGTCCCTCAGGATCATTTCTTATTTTCTGCAACACTATACTCCAATATTGCATTTGCCAATCCGAATGCTAGTTTGGAAGAAGTGCGTGCTGCAGCGAGACTGGCAAATATAGATGAAGATATTTTGAGCTTCACAGATGGTTATAACACCCTTGTTGGTGAACGTGGTGTCTCACTTTCCGGTGGGCAGAAGCAACGAATTTCAATAGCCCGTGCACTATTAATGAAACCAGAGCTTCTAATTTTAGATGATTCTCTGTCTGCAGTGGATGCACGGACAGAGGAAGCAATTTTACATGCCTTAAAGGAAGAGCGTAAAGATGCGACAACGATTATTACATCCCACCGTCTAAGTGCGATTCAACAAGCGCATGTCATTATCGTTGTAGAAGATGGTACGATAATCGAAAAAGGTACGCATGAAGATTTAATGGCTCTACAAGGAACCTATTATGAGATGTATCAGCTACAGCAACTAGAGCAATTAGTCGAGCAAGGAGGCGATCGTCATGGCGAATGATACAAATACCATTTCAAGTAAAGAACAGCAAATTGTTTTGAAACGGCTGTTTACATATTTAAAGCCTCATAAAAAGTTATTGGCGATTGCGCTGTTCCTGCTTGTGCTTACTGTAATAGGGGATATAATCGGTCCGTATTTAATCAAAGTATATATTGATGACCATTTAATGATCGGTAATTTTGATATGACACCGATTTTAATTTTGGGGATTAGTTATTTCATGATCCAGTTATTAAACGTCTTCATTACTTATTATCAAAACATTAAATTTCAGCAGCTTGCGTTAAAGGTCATACAGCAACTTCGGATAGATGTATTTTCGAAAATCCATAGGCTTGGAATGCGTTATTTTGACAAAGTACCAGCAGGTTCCATTGTATCAAGAGCGACAAATGATACCGAAGCGATTAAGGATATGTTCGTATCGGTATTAATTAGCTTTGTACAGGCAGCATTTTTAATTGTCGGTGTATACAGTGCGATGTTTTTCCTTAATGCAAAGCTTGCGCTATATATGCTGCTACTATTGCCGGTCATTATTTATATTATTTGGCTGTACCGCAAAATGAGTGCGGTCGTGTATATGCGTATGCGCGAAAAATTGAGTGAGCTTAATGCGAAACTATCAGAAACACTGTCAGGCATGAGCATTGTGCAGGCTTTCCGTCAAGAGAAGCGCTTTAATGACGAATTTGACCGTGTCAATGAAGAGCATTTCCAATCGATGATGGCGAATACGAAAATGAATAGTCTACTGCTTAGACCGATTATTGATTTAGTATACTTCACGGCTATAATTGTTTTACTGTTTTACTTTGGGTGGACATCGTTTGAAACAGCGGTTGAAGTAGGGGTTGTGTATGCGTTTATTACTTATATGAACCGTTTTTTTGATCCGATTAATCAAGTGATGGAACGGTTGGCATTGTTCCAACAGGCAATTGTTGCTGCTTCACGTGTATTTGAACTCCTTGATAACGAAGAGCTGGAGCCAGCACAGGAAAATAAGGCTGTTACCGTGTCACAAGGTCATATTGAGTTTAAAAATGTGTCGTTCAGCTATGATGGGAAACAGGATGTACTGAAAAATATATCGTTTACAGTCAATCCTGGTGAAACGGTTGCACTCGTCGGTCATACAGGCAGCGGGAAAAGCTCGATTATCAATTTACTTATGCGCTTTTATGAGTTTGAGCGCGGCGATATTTTAATAGATGGCCAATCGATTAAAGATTTTGAACAACAGGAGCTTCGTGACAAAATGGGCTTAGTGTTGCAAGATCCATTTTTATTCTACGGGACGATCGATTCGAATATCCGTTTGTACAATGAAAAGTTGACTTTACAAAAGGTGAAGGAAGCAGCTGAATTTGTGCAGGCGAACGACTTTATCGAAGCCCTTCCAGATGGTTATGAAAGCCGTGTGACGGAGCGTGGATCTACATTTTCAAGCGGGCAGCGTCAATTAGTTGCCTTTGCACGAACGATTGCAACGAACCCGAAAATTTTAGTATTGGACGAAGCGACTGCAGCGATCGATACGGAAACAGAGGTCGGCATTCAGCAATCATTGGAGAAAATGCGAAAAGGCCGTACGACTATCGCCATCGCGCACCGACTCTCGACAATTCAAGATGCAGAGCAGATTTTAGTGTTGCATAAAGGTGAAATTATCGAGCGGGGTACACATCAGCAGCTTATTGCACAAAAAGGCTTATATCAGAAAATGTATTTGCTGCAAAATGGGATAGTAGAGTAGCTAGTTGAATTGAAAAGTCATATTCATTCCTAAGATGTACGGGGGTGTATATGACTTTATTCCATTAGTGGAGCGGTGTTGGAGATGGATAGGGGCGAATATGTAGTGTTAAGTGGCGACTATCGGGTTTGAATTGACGAATAAGTGCTTAGGAGTGGCGAATATAGGGTGCTAGGTGACGAATATCAGTGTTGAATTGACGATTAAGTTAGAGTGATTGACGATTAAGTTAGACGAATTGACTAATATCATAGAATAAGTGACGAATAATTTCTCCCGCAATTCAAAAGGGCATATATGTAGTGTTAAGTGACGAATATAGGTGTTGATCTGACGAATAAGTCCGCTGAAGTGGCTAATAAAAATGAAAGTGGCGAATAAAAGGTGCTAGGTGACGAATATCGAAGTTGAATTGACGATTAAGTTGAAGTGATTGGCTAATATGTGGGAAGAACTGGCGATTATCACAAAATAAGTGGCGAATAATCTCCCCAGCATTCAAAAGGGTGAATATGTAGTGTTAAGTGACGAATATCGGGTTTGAAATGACGAATAAGTGCGCTGAAGTGGCTAATAAAAATGAAAGTGGCGAATATAAGGTGCTAGGTGACGAATATCGAAGTTGAATTGACGATAAAGTTAGAGTGATTGGCTAATATGTAGGAAGAACTGGCGATTATCACAAAATAAGAGGCGAATAAAAGCACCTGCCCCACACATCAACATTTACTTCCTTAATTTCGACATCTATAATTGAAATATAAAAATACTAGAAGGTGCAATAATGTCAGAACAAAAAAAGGGTATCCTGTTTGCAATGGGTGCCTATTTCATGTGGGGGATTGTCCCACTTTATTGGAAGCAAATCGATCATGTTGGCAGCATGGAAATATTGGTAGGGCGAGTTATTTGGTCATTCGTGTTTACAGCGCTCTTTATATTAATTATCCGCCAATATAAAGAAACGATTTCCGATATAAAGATACTATGGAAGAATAAGAAGAATTTTATTTTACTATTTATCGCGTCTGTTGTGGTTTCCATCAATTGGGGAATTTTCATCTGGGCAGTAAATAACAATCATCTACTACAGGCGAGTTTAGGTTATTATATTAATCCGCTCATTTCCGTATTGTTCGGGCTGATTTTCTTTAAAGAAAAAATTTCTAAAGCTACTACTGTTGCTGTACTGATTGCTGCAGTTGGCGTTGGCTACCAGGCATTTTTAGGTGGTACAATTCCATGGGTTTCATTAGCACTGGCCTTATCATTTGCCTCTTACGGTGTCATCAAAAAGAAAATTCCGCTTGATGCAACGCGAGGTTTAGCGATTGAAACTTTATTTATATTACCTATCGCAATTATCAGCTATATTTACTTAATGCAAACGACGGAAATTGCTTTTATGCACATCGATTGGAAGACGAATTTATTCTTAATCGGTAGTGGTATTGTTACAGCCATTCCGCTTATCTTCTTTGCGAAGGGCGCACAAAAAATTCCGCTTTACTTAATGGGCTTCATCCAGTTTTTATCGCCGACAATCAGTTTGTTACTGGGGATTTTTCTATACAAAGAGCCCTTTACTACAACAGAATTTGTAACATTCCTCTGCATCTGGCTCGCGGTATTTATCTTTTCTGCATCAAAGGTTCACGAAGCAAGAAAACAGCATATCGCTTATGCGAAAAGTGTCTAACTAAAAGAAATCGGCCACATTGCTTAAATGCAAATGGCCGATTTTTAATTCCAAAAATTATTCTATAATAGATGTAATGATAAATCCGCTTTCATTATCGCCGGATACTCTATAGTTTGCAGTATCGGGTATGTTAACCGTTGTCTTATTGTCGGTATATTGGATGAAATAAGTAGTATCATTTACTTCCGTCGTAAAAAACTGCTCTTTTTTAAGAAAAGTAATATATTCCTCCAGCACGAAATTTTGCTTCTTCATGATCAAACTATGGGGCAGGCCAACATAGCGGAAATGCCATGGTTCGTAGTTGATACCAGTCACATCAACTTTGTCTTCCGGGTAACGTAAGATGAAGCCAAAATCCGCTGCATGTTCTTCCAACCATTTACCTTCATCGACATTCTCCATTTTTCCGGCAGTTGAACCAATATCAAGTGATAAGCCAGTCTGATGTTCACTATAGCCGGATGGCAACGCATAGTCAGCTCCATGCTTTTCATAAAGCTGCTGCTGCAGTTTACCGCTGCGATACGCACTATTTATGATAAAATGTTCAATTCGATCATTCGTTGCTGCATCGAAAAGTAGCTTGAGCGGCTTTATTGCCTGATTCTCGAGTAGAAATTCTGAATTAACAATAACATTTTCCGCGATATCAGCTGGGATTGGCGCTAAATTGGTCGGGTCCTGCTTTAGCTGAATGTCCCGATTGACGAGTACAAGATTTCCGCTCGAAATTGCATAAGGTTCTAGGGATAACTGCTGTGGTAAATCTGGAGCAGCTACTTGTTTACCCATAAAAAATTGATAGCCTATAACGGCAACTATAAGTACAAAAATTAGTTTTTTCATATAATAATTCTCCTTTAAACCAAGCATAGCGCATAAAACTTAATAAAAACTGATAAGAATTCTTAAGAATATCTTAAGAATTCTAAACTTACCACATAAACTTAACCAAATCTAAAGGTTTAAAACAGTTTTATATTAGATTTTTTCGCAATCAAATTGAGGAATATAAATAATATGTTCACGTAGGAATCGGAAAATGGAATAATGGTTGAAAAAGGGGGAATCGACATTGATTATAAGAAAACTGGAGAAACAAGATATAATTCCAATGGAGTTACTGTTATTGGCGGATCCTTCAGAAAGTATAGTTAAAGAATATGTTACGAGAGGCGAATGTTATATAGCCGAAATCGAAAAACAAGTTGTTGGAGTATATGTATTATTACCAACAAGACCTAAAACCGTTGAATTAGTAAATGTAGCAGTGGCTGAAGAACATCAAGGTAAAGGTATGGGGAAATTATTGGTCACTGATGCAATACGTGTTGCAAAGAGTAAAGGATATAAAACAATCGAAATCGGGACAGGAAATTCAAGTTTAAGTCAATTAGCTTTATATCAGAAATGTGGTTTTCGAATTATCGCTATTGATTTTGATTTTTTTATTAAGCATTACGAGGAAGAAATTTTTGAGAACGGTATACAATGCAGAGATATGATTCGTTTATCCATAGATTTTTAAATTTGTTATTGTGACATACATTTTACACTCCTACTATATAATGTTATATAATTTATGGAAGGGAGTGGTATAAATGGATGGGATTGATACAAGTAAAGAAGCAATCAAAATGGATTTGGCCTTTATTAAATCTTGTTTGAGACTGGTCAATCAGACGGTGATTTTAAATATACGAAGAGGTGAAACTTTTACCGCTTCAGAAAATGAAGAGATACATATGCTTATTTCTAAAATAGAAAAGGATCTTAACAAAATTAAAAAGAATATCGACTATGAACCTAATCATATTACGAAACGTTAAGCACATGCATTATTTCAAGAAATTATTAGAATTTGTTCTTTTATCCTTAGCTATGTACCTGTCATTTTCACAGTTTTTAATGAGGGAACACACTGTCTCAAAATTATTTGCTCTAACATTTTTTTCATTTCGTTATATATAGGAATTGAAATATTTAAAACGTTTATTAAATCTCAAAGAAAAAGTAAACTATAAAACTGAAACCGCTATTTGGCCACTTTGGAATCATTACTGAAAATGCTTATTGCCAATGTCATTCCTGCAACAATGCCAACTACGTTTGGGGAAGGCATCGCTACTTTAAAGAACCAAGCTGTAATAAAGCTGTAAGAAAAGCTTTCCGGTATAAGTTTATTTACTGCTAGCGTTACAACCGTTGGATAGATTAATAAAATTATTAAACAAGGAACCGCTACACACCATAATAAAGCATGATTAACGTTTACTGACCACTTTTGTACTAGCAGTATAGAAATATACCAGCCCAACAATAGTGAAATCATTACATCATACCAAAGAACAGGTACAATATTGAACTCCATTTGTGCCGTTTGTTGCAGATGAATTTTGAAATCAAAACTTAATTTTACTAATATTATTAATCCTATAACCCAAATTATTTTTTTAAAATAGTTAGAAACGTTGCTCATTCAGACACCCCTTTTATTAATTTTAACATATAATCCCAGTGTAGCGATGAAAATAACGATATATTTGACAAATCGACCTTTCATAACAGGTTTAAATCATCTTCCCTCTATAACTTTTCTTAGAGGAGAGATGATTTTTTTGTGGGAAATATATATTAAAATAACTATAAAGATTTTTTGGGAAATTGAACCTAATATAAATTGGTAATCGTCTAATAGCAGAATTTGAAGAAGGTTGTAAAGGGAGGGGGAGTCAATTGGACAGGGAGGAAAAGGATTTTCTATTAGAAAAAATAATGATTGAATATGGCAATGAGCTGGTGCGGCTGGCATTTTCTTATGTAAAGGATGTAGAAACTGCAAAGGATCTGGTGCAAAATACGTTTATCAAATGTTATAAAAATATAGATTCATTTCGATTCGACGCGCAAATCAAAACATGGCTCTATCGTATAACGATTAACGAATGTAAAGATTATTTAAAAAGCTGGAATTATAAAATGGTGCAGGTAAAAAGCTTTATCAATGAAACTGCGAAGTCTATATTACCATCAACTGAAAAAAAGGTAATCGACAAATACAATAATGAAGAAATAAAAGATACGATTTATTCTCTTCCAAAGGTGTATCGGGAAGTAGTTTATCTTTATTATTATGATTCTTTATCGACAGAGGAAATTGCCAATGTATTAGATATTCCGGTTAATACCGTAAAGACCAGGTTAAGAAGAGCGAAGCATCGATTAGAATCAATGTTAAAGGAGGCCGAACTTCATGGAAGATAAACGATTACGAGAAAAAATTTATAATTCATCTCATCAACACCTAACATTTACGAAGGAAGACCGTAATGCAGTATTTGAAGAAATCCGTAAACAGGACGAGAATCATCAAACCCAAAAGAATGTTTCTTCAAAAAAATTCGTTCCCATAACAGTATCTTTATTGGTAGTCGGTTTATGTATGATTCTGTTTTTTCCATCAATGCTTTCCGGGGATTTTATTGAAAGATCTAATAGTAGCAATTTGAGTCAAGAATCGAACAAAGGTGTTGCAAGCGAATCAAACGCCTTGGAAGCCGAGTTTTCTACCTCGTTGATTACGGTAAAGTCCGAAGTTATGGATAATCGAATATACCTTAATCTTTTACTTACTTATAGTAAAGATAAAAAGTTGATAAAAGTTGTCTCGCTTCCTAATGATACTTATGCCCCGATATCGGAGAATGAGGATGGAACATTTTATTATGATAAATTATTGTTTGCCTATTCTTTTGGCGATGCTGAAAATGTAAAAAAGACGGCTTCAAAGTTTTTTGATATACCAATTGATTATTATGCAGTGCTTGATTTAAAAACCGTTTCAGAGTTAATTGAATCGATGAATGGGATTGAGTATGAAATACAAAAAGATATTCGATTAAGAGGAGTAACACAGGCGGCTTTTGATTTCGAAAAGGGTACACATTATTTTAACGGGGAGCAGGTGTTATCATTAATGATGGCTGCGACAGATGGGGTATACCTGGATCATGAAAACTTAATAAATCTAATAAACGCTGTAATGAATAAGGCAGAAAACGAAATTCCCAAAGCAAAATTAAAAGAGTTGTTTTCTCAAATAGAGACCAATACACCCCTGGATCATTTAGTAGATAATCCTAGAGAGATTATTTCTATAAACTCGTTACCTTTAAATGAAGGAATGTTTTCGGACGTCATACCATTAGGGAAGACAGTAGGTAAACACATTTATAGATTTGAGGAAGACTTTTTGCAAGCTGTTAAACAAGAGTTAACTACATTTAACTGAATAAGGATTGTATGAGGATAAGCATAAGTAATAGGCTTATCCTTTTTAGCAATTCTAAGTCATTAAGGAGATTGGATAATTTTCTATATAAAGGAATCAGCCTCTTCTTAATCTCAACGATTAGGAAGAGGCTGATTCATAAATACTTACAATGTGAAAATATCTTAAAGCATCGGTGTTCACTCGATGGTTTTTGTCACTGTCACTGTAACGGTTGTCCCAACTCCTGGTTTACTTGTAAAATGTATGGTTCCATTATGCAGTGTTAATACACTCTTTACTATTGATAACCCTAATCCTATACCTTCAATCGTACGTGTACGCGATGAATCAGCCCGATAAAAGCGTTCAAAAATTTGCTGTTGGTCGTGTTCACTAATCCCAATGCCGTTATCTTCAAATGTAATAGTAACAGTTTCTGGCTGTTCAATAAGCTCAATATCAATGGACCCAAACTCATTTGTATATTTTATCGCATTTGATAGTAAATTATCCCACACCGCATTTAACAATTCTGCATCTGCATAGATTTGTACTTCAGGTAGAGAATAGCTAAGCATTAAATTTTTTTGTTGAATTTGCCATTCATAATGCTGGAGCAGCTGTTTGATTTGTTTACTTACTGAAAATAATTTAGGTTTTAAAGGCAGGTCTTGCTGATCGAGCGTTGTGAGCTGTAAAAGTTGATTCGTCATAGTCGACAGTCGAGTAATTTCATGATGGATTGTATTAATATATTTTTGATTTATTGGATGCTCTTTTTCAATTAATGTGACATAGCCTTTAATATTTGAGAGAGGTGATTGGAAATCATGCGAAATATTTGCGATGAATTCTTTACGCTTCTCTTCAACTTGTGAAAGCTGTTTTGACATTTGCATAAAGCTTTGTGATAATCGTCCGAGTTCATCAAGTCTTTTAATATCTAGCTTAATATCGTATTTTCCCTTTGCAATACAAGTGGTAGCTTCGGTTAACTTTGTAATAGGTTTAACAATTAACTTCGTACATAATAAAACAAGTAATATGCTAAGGATAATCATTAATAATAATATTGTGGCAAATAAAAAGTGCATTTCATTAAATAACAACTTTATATTCGTTCTTACAAATAATGCGTAAGTCTCACCTTGATACTGAAGCGGAACACCTATTGAGTTTTTTAATTCATTTGCAAAAAAACCAGTCACAAATGTTTGATGGGGAAATTGTAAAATCCCATGATAAATAGTACCATCTAGAACCTGCTGAATTGTTGCATCTTCAATAGATGTGTCACGAAATGGATCCTGAAATGTAGTAGATTGCAATTCACGGTTAAAAACCATAATATGGTAACCGAGTGATGCCGAGTGCTGTAAATACTCGTGTAACTCAAGTTCTGGATGAGTTTCAATATAATTTGCCAATTCAACAGCAAGTAGTGTTGTCTTCTCATCATTTTGAGGCTTTAAGGACTGTTGATAATACAGGTTGGAAAAAAAGAAGGCCACTATGCTGCTGAATACCATAATGACAACCGTTGTTATGACAAATTTTGCATATAATGATTTCATTGAATTTCCTCTATGGAGTAGCCAATACCACGAACGGTTTTAATTTGAATTCGCGGTGTTAATTTTAAGAGTCGTGCACGTAATCGCTTAATATGTACATCAACCGTCCGTTCATCACCACTATAATCAATACCCCATACTTCCTCAATTATTTGTTCGCGTGTTAGCACTTGTGTAGCATGTTTGACTAAAAAGGCCAATAGCTCAAATTCCTTTAAAGGTAGCAATAATGTCCGTTCATTTATAATGACTTCATAGCTTTTATATAAAATTGTAAGTGGACCTAAATGGTAAGTAGCTGAAGGTGTAGTTGCTTCGTAACGACGAAGGAGCGCTTCTACACGAAACTGTAATTCTTTTGGATCAACAGGCTTTACGACATAATCATCCGTTCCAGCTACATACCCCTTTTCCTTATCCTCAAGTTGTCCCTTGGCTGTTAATAAAATGACAGGAAGATTATAGTAATTACGAATAGCTTTAGTAAGCTCATAGCCGTCTAAATAGGGCATCATCACATCAACAATTGCAATTGTAATCGTATGCGTCTTCAATCGCTGAAGTGCCTCCATACCATTCTTTGCATTCAGGACTTGATAGCCTATCTTGGAAAAGTAAATTGTAATGACGTCGCGTACAAGCGGATCATCATCAACAACTAAAATGGTAGTCATCGTCTAAACTCCTAACCTCTATTTAAAATAGCCCAGCATAAGCTGCGCTATTTTAAATAAGTTACAGTATTTTTGAAATCTATTTTATGAAAGCTGTTCATCCAGAATTTTACCATCTCTCATGTGTACAGTTTTATCAACATAACGAAGCATTTCTTCATCATGTGTTACAAGTAAGGTTGTTAAGTTTAATGTTTTTGTTAAACTTTGAAGAAGCATCATAACTTCACTGGAACGTTTTGAATCAAGACTAGCTGTCGGTTCATCTGCAAATAATATTTTTGGTTCATGAATGATGGCACGAGCAATTGCTATTCTTTGTTTTTCACCACCAGAAAGTGAAGAAGGATACGCAGTTTTTCGATGTGTCATTCCTACAAGTTCTAGTACACGAGCGACATCCTTTTTATTTTTTTTCTTATTTGCAACATCCAACATTAATAATAACTGCTCTTCTGCTGTAAGAAACGGTACTAAGTGTGCAAACTGAAATACGAAGCCAAATTGCTCGGCCCGCATTTGGCGAAGCTGTTCCTGGGAAAGGCTTGTTAGGTCTTGCTCATTAAAATAAATATGTCCATTTGACGCAGATTGTAACCCAGCGGCAATTGTTAATAAAGTACTTTTCCCTGAACCAGAAGCTCCGACAAGTGCTGTGATTTCACCTTTATGAAGGGGCAGGTCAATGCCTTTTAAAATCATTTCATTTGTTTCTCCGACAGTGAATGATTTTTCTAGTTGTTGTATAGTAAAAAAACTCATATTATATCTCTCCTTGCTGTATTGCTTGTAAAGGTTGAACTTTTTTAATTTGAAGCCCTGATAATGTTGCTCCGAAAAAGCCAATGACTAAAAATATTGCAGCAAATAATAAGGTCGTATTCAGTGTTAAATGGAAGGGCATACCTTGTGGAGCAAAGTTTTGAAATAGTTGGCTTAACAGAAGGGAAATGCTTAAAGCAATTGCTGAAATTAGGAGCATTTGCGTCCACATCATGATAAATAATGTGCTTGTTTTTACTCCAATTGCTTTCAAAATTCCATATAAACCTATTTTTTGCACGTTCATCATATAAAAGAAAATTGCAAATAGCATGCCACTAATCACAACTAAAAACCAAATAATCATGTTAAGCGAAAGCTGTTCAGCAGAATAACTAGGAATCGTATTTAAAAAATCTTTGTTCGAATACATAGTTAAGCCATCAATTGTTTTTACCTCTTCATTTGCTAAATACAGTAGTTGAAGATCAGTTGTCCGGTACATTTCTGTGAAATCCTCTTGATGAATAAAGGCTACAGCTGCGTGATTAAATTTGGTTTGATCGGAGAAACCAACAATTTCCCACTGACCGCTAAATTGATTACTCGTTAAAATATCACCAATTTTAAACCCTTCTTCTTTTAAAGAAATATCTACAATCATTTCACCTGCAGCGACCCTAGGGAAGATATCGGATTCGGTTGTTGTTACAAAGGCCACACTCTGCTGATTACCTTCAGCATTGTGGAACATACCCATTTGAATAGAAAGGGCCGTAGCATCTGGATACTTTTTAAGAAGCTCCTTTTGCTGTGTACTTGATATTCTTGATAGGGCGTAGTTATCTTCTGCCTCGGTTGTCATATAAAACTGTCCATCTGGTAGCTCTTTAATTAGTGCTGCATTATCTTGAGATAATCCGTTTGCTAACCCTGCAATCATAAATGTCAGTAAGCTAATTAAAAGGACAATTAGTCCAAAAATGAAAAATTTACTTTTATTTTTCTTCATCTCTTTCCATGCTAAGTTCATAAAATTGCCTCCTAATATTGTTGATAGCGTTAGTATATAGACTAATTATGAACACACGATGAACGGGGTATTAAATACTGTCGTCAGCATAGTTTGCACGTAAGAATTATTTGATTTAGTTAATAACTCTATTTCGAATAATTAGCAGCTGCATGTGGAATAATGCCAATTAAATAATAATGTTCTTCAAGCCTGCCCAATATTATTAGAGCATTTTGTGTGAGGAGATAAAGTAAATGAAGGATAAAACGAAAAGGTGGTACTCATTAGCACCTAATTCTTTAGTTATGGGTATGATACTGGCTCTAGTCGGGGGATATTTGGATGCTTATACGTATATCACCAGAGACGGGGTATTTGCGACAGCACAGACCGGAAATACAGTCTTGTTTGCGGTGCGGGCTGCGAGTCCGGAATATAACGGAGCACTTCAAAATATCCCACCATTCGTGGCTTTTATAGCGGGCGTTTTAGTTGCCGAGCATATGAAAGATCGACTGGATATGCACAGACGATCCGTTTTGGCTTTAGAATGTGTGATTTTATTTATCGTCGGTTGGTTACCAGGAAGTGTTCCTAATATGATCATTACAATAAGCGTGGCATTTGTGTCTTCGTTACAGATTGCGACATTTAACAAACTGGGGAAATGGAGCTATAACTCAACCATCACGACAGGGAATTTACGAACAGCATCTTCAGCTTCCTATGAGGCGTTTGCCAATCAGAATAAAGAAGCCATGAAAAAATTTATAAGTTTTTCAGCCATCATCCTTTCTTTTATCGGTGGAGCCTTAATTGGAACCTACTTCAGTACGACATTGGAATACAAAGCAATATGGATTGCCTCGGGAATTATCCTCGTTATAACAATCCTTTATCATAAAACGAGAGAACAGGAAGGCACAGATGAACCAATTGAGGTAAAAGAAAGCCCGTAATTTACAGCGCTCACTTGATCAACAGGTGAGCGTTTTTTAGCGTTAAGAAGTGATTACACTGGTTTTAGTATTAAAACCATTATGCTACAATTGTAAAATATTACATAGCAATTTGGAGGTCACAATGTTTTTTATTTTTATGGCTGTATATGGTACACCAGTTTTAGCGATTATTTTTTGCTTAAACTTGGCCCTAATAATCGATAAATCCCGTAACGATAAGGATTTTCAGGTAAATGTCTACTTAATGACGGGAGCATTTACAATAATGATGTCCTGTATAACAATTGCGCTGTTAACTGTTTTAGATGGCGTTTGATCAAAAAGATGCTTAGGACAACATTAAATAAGGGGAGATTTTACCGTTATTTGATTGATGTAGCTCATTTTAAGATAAATAAGGGAACATTTTACCGCTATTGTAAATAAAATCATAAATTTTCATGTTTTTTAGGTCAATAACGGAAATCCCTTCCCTTATTTTTACTGTATTTTATGTTATTTTAAAAATAACGGAAATTCATTCCTCTATTTATCTCATTACGTAATTCAATCGCCCTCCCCAACCACTCCAACTCAAAGTAATACACTACGTTAAAATCTATAATTACTTTAACAGTAAAACATTCTATTATGCCGCTTGCGCTATCTCGAGGAGGCAGAGAGCGGAACTAATATATTTTATATCTTCATTTTTGCAGAAATTCACTTTATATCAAAGCAGAGCGGACTTCATAAGAAAATCTTATTTTTCAAATTTGTCATCCCCAACTTATGGTGTTGGACCAAGAAAAGATAATAAATGGTATAATGTGGAATGTAGCGGAATTTCTCTTCAATTCATAAGTGTAAGAACAAATTTATAAGAAAAGAGGAAATTTAACTTGTATAAAGATCAAAACTTAATCATTCGACCGATAGAAGAAATGGATTTACCTCGTATTTGGGAATTGGAGTACAAAGAAGAAAAGCCAGAGTGGAAAAAATGGAATGCTCCTTATTATCCGCATGAAACAAAATCATTCGATGAATTTTTACCCATCGGTAGGGGTTGGGTATATCAATCGAATGTGTGGGTAGTAGAAGTTGATGGTATATTGTGTGGAACTGTTTCTTATTACTGGGAACATGAACCATCAAAATGGCTAGAGATGGGTATTCTTTTTTACGAAGGTGGAAACTGGGGGAAGGGGCTGGGAA
Source organism: Solibacillus ferritrahens (assembly GCF_037027585.1). Taxonomy (NCBI): domain Bacteria; kingdom Bacillati; phylum Bacillota; class Bacilli; order Caryophanales; family Caryophanaceae; genus Solibacillus; species Solibacillus ferritrahens. Next base: position 63,380 of record NZ_JAXCLE010000006.1, read on the forward strand.
CCCGTACTTTAAAACTATGGATTGATCATTTATTTAACACAATGCCTTTAGTTCGCGTTGGCTTTACTACATGGTCAGGAAATGAACGGATGATCCGCGTAGGTGAAAAATTAGGGATGCAATTAGAAGCGCGCATTCGTAAAGTTCGTTATTATGAAGGAAATTACTATGATTCGATTAAAATGGGCATCTTGCGAGAAGAATGGGCAGCACAGAAATTTAATCATGAAAATAAAATAACGTCCCCAAATTAAACATTAGTAGTTATGTAATTACATAGAGAGCAACATCGCTTGTTTTCATTTAAGGATAGGGATTTTTTTAGAATTGAATGAAAAGAGGTTACGGATATGCGGGATAGAGGTTCAGTAGTAATAATAGAAAATGATAAAGTTGGGTTAATTAAAAGAATTAGAGATAGCTCTGTTTATTATGTTTTTCCCGGTGGTGGAATAGAATTTTAGAAACATCTATTAGTTTTAAGGAGGAAGCTTATTTATGGATTTATTGCACCCTATATTCGGAGAGTTAGAGTTAAATGAATTTGAGGAATACGAAGCAATTAGACTTATAAAGTTTTCAGGATTAGAAAAAAAAGTGAAAATAACTTTTGATGATGAAATCAACGAGGAACATTGTCGAGCATATCAATCTTTTATAGAAAATTTAGATAGAATAACCCCAGATATAATACAGTCTATCATTGAATATCAGAATGAATGTCATGATGACACTGACTATACAGCGAGTTTTAAATATTTCGAAAATACTAATGATGTCATAGAAAGTACCGAACTTTTTGAAATTGCTCTTCAAACAGAACTTCATGGGGGAGTTACGGATTCAAACCTCTATCATAAAGTAATGAAAGAAGAACTAGATGGTATTGAAGAAGAAAGATACGTAGTACTATTGTTTGAAGCGAATTGGGTTAATGATGATTATCGTATCTTAAGTGTTGCTTTGGCGAATGAAAAGGTGATTTACGTCACAGATGAAAATATTACAGTTTAATTTGCAGATTATGAGTATAATACGAAGTCTATCATCTTAAAGATTTACATTCGATGTCGGTGAAATGCTTTTCCACAATATTGTATTCAAAAAAACGTTTTCAATAAGACTTGCTGACTAAATAAAATGCATCCATATGACGATTGATTTAGTTAATCATTTTCGAACATCACTCAACAACAATCATGCGCTTTCCTTGAAATAAGGAAAGTGTTTTTTTATTAAAGGCTCATATTATGCTCGATATCTCTCATCTTTTATGTTTTAGCGTTTCCATAAATAAAAAAATTAGAATAATGAGAATTATTTTAGGTTTATACGATGTATTAAGTGTAGGGCCCTTACAAAGACAAAGGAGTTAATTGTATGAAGATTACGAGCGAGAACTTTATCAAGTATTTTAAGAAGGGAAGAGAAGATGCACTTGAATTTGTAATTGACCAATATATTGGGATTGTGAAAGCAATTATATATAATGCGTTAATATCCTTCCAGGACTCGCAGCTTATTGAGGAATGTATAAGCGATACGTTTCTAGGAGCATTTGAAAATGCAAAGCAGTTTAAAGGAAACCAAGAGGACTTCAGTAAGTGGATTTGTACGATTGCCAAATTTAAAGCGATTGATATACAAAGGAGATCGGTAAATTCACCAAAGGTTGTCGAATTAACCGTGAATGGCTCCGAAGTGAAATCGGCAGAGGATGAATTTTTCTCTAAGTACATGATGGATGAATTATTAATACTCATGGAAAAATTGGATCAGATAGATCATGACATTTTCATTATGAAATATTTTTTAAATATGAAAAATGAAGAAATTGCTCATCAACTAGGCTTAACAAAGGCAGCAGTTGATAATCGCTTATATCGTGGTAAAAAAAGACTTCAACAATTACGTTTAGGAGGCGTTTTCTCTTGAAAAAATTTTATCGTAAATTAAACGATTTAAAAATCGAAATGGACATTGAACCTATGGATGTAGACGAATTGGAAAAGGCTAGAATTAAAAAAAATGTTCTGAAAGGCAAAAAGAAAAATAACTTATTCAGAAATATAGCCGTTGCTGCATCCCTTTTGTTAGCTTCTAGTTTCACTTTAAGTATTGCATTTCCAACCTATGCTGCCAAGTTGCCAATTATCGGTAGTGTTTTTGAATTGTTTAATGAAGATGATCGTTATGTTTTTGGAGAGTATAGCAATTATTCGACTGATATCGGTATTTCAAAAGAAAGTAATGGTATAAATATTACCTTAACAGATGCAGTTTATGACGGTGAAAATGTTGCAATAGCATATACAATTGAAAGTGAAAAGGATCTAGGAGAAAGACCAATTTTAGAAGGAGATTTCATAGTAGAAGAATTTAATGGAGCGTATGAACATAATGGATACTCTGAAAACTATTTAACTAAAAAAATTGGTGAGAATGAGTATGCCGTTCTTTATGTAAATGAATTAATCAAAGGTCCTAAGCCTAGTAAAATAAATGTTTCATGGGAAGGGAACTCAGTTAGAAATTTGAATAATGGGAAACAACAAAATTCTGGAGAATGGTCTTATCAATTCGCTTTACAGGCTTTAGAAAGCGAAACGGAAAATTTAATCGGAACCGGTTACAACACTGAAGACACTGGGGTAGCAATAACACTTATAAAAAAGACTGAAACGCCTATCTCGAGTACATTTTATTTATCGGAATTGGTAGACGAACGTCTGGTTTCGAAGGAAGATGATGAATTCCGAGGTGTACTTATTGAATATAATGTAACAGATGATTTAGGAAATAAACAAAACTTCATTCACTATCGAGATACTGGTCATAGTACTGATTTTCTCGGTAATGTAAGCTTTCCTAGATTAACTCTAGGTGATTTTGATAATAGAGCAAAGTCCATCACTATTACACCAACAGTTCATGTTTTAACAGTTGGTAAATCAGACAGCGATGGAAATAGACCATTGGTACCTGTAATGGCACCATACGAAATTGACCCAATTGTATTTCCCCTAAATAAGTAGCTTTTGCCTGAAATTAAAGGTTCCAGAATGATAATTCTTATCCAATATGCGGGTGCGATTCTGTAACAAGGACTCGCGCTCGTTTTCATGATTGGTCGAATAAGTGGAATAAAAGAAGGAATTATTCGTAAGTGAATCGAAACAACTAAAGATTATTGATTAATAATTTGGAGGATTACAATGAAAAAAGGAAAAATAAGAGCACTGGTTATTTGTATATTTCAAAAAGACGACTCCATTCTTGTTGCAGAGGGCTATGATTCAGTAAAAGGTGAGTATTTTTACCGTCCTATAGGAGGCGGAATTGAATACGGAGAAAAAAGCACAGAAGCATTAATGAGAGAGGTACGAGAAGAAATTGAAACCGAAATTTTTAATCTTACATATTTAGGGACGGTTGAAAATATTTTCACTTTTAACGAAGAAGTAGGTCATGAGATTGTCCAAGTATATGATGCCGACTTTGTTGATTCAACTTTTTATACAGAGGCATTGTTTGAAGGTAAGGAAAGTGACGGGAACACCTTCAAAATTATGCGATTACCTATAAGTAGGTTTCAAAACGATGAACTACGACTTGTTCCTAAAGGTCTTTTAGATTTAATTAAAGAACAACAAAATTGTTAAGGCCTCTAATTGGCACGATTCTTGAAGCAAAATTGCGTTTTTTTCAGCAATAGGGCTAGATCAACTATTCATAAGGGATTGCCTATTTTCTTCAAAAACTGGGTATGGTATAGAAACGGTTTATAATTGCTCTATCAAATTAACAATGCAATAACATCAAATTTTGAAAGGTATTGCAGAGCTATTAAAAAGCATATGATATACCTTAAATGCAATTCTGTAATAAGGATTACGGTAGTTTTTATTATGAACCATTTGCGAAGACGCCTAGTCTGCTAAAGAAAGTAATTGTTGAAACTGAACAAGAAATGGGGGAACTAGCCATGTTGATACTAAATATGTTGCAAGTAAATGATTTTGTTGATAGTCGGATGTTGAATAAGTTAGGGTATCAATTAGATATTTATAAAAATGCTTATATTAGTAAGTGTGGTTCTACACTCGTTTATCTGTATCGAAAACCGTATTTCGGAGAAGTAGTAATAGCGAAAGAAGGAAATGAGCAAAAGCACCAAGAGAATTTAAATGCCCTATTCGCGGCTGGTTATTTGGTCGAAGGGTGAAGTGGAAAACAAAGGAACATAATAATTTCATGCTCCTTTGTTTAAAATTGTATGAAGTTTTTTCCTCAACTAGTAAGAAAATAAAATTAATTAGTAGTCGATACAGGGCGCGATTCTCTTACAAGAATCGGCTCTTTTTTCATTAAAAGTGCCTTTTATATAGGGAGATAAATTGTATACTTAAGCAAATGGGGTGTTGATAAAAGAAGGGTTAATGCTCATTTTGTTGAAATTATTACTATCGAGGAATCAAAGCAAAGGGGAATAAGAATGGACTTCGTGAAGGATTTGTTAAATAGTTATTTTAAGGCTTGGAATGATGGTTTTGTTAGTAAGAACAGTGATGGGATTAGAGATTATATGTCAAAGAGCTTTGTAGGGTATTGGGCACATTCAAATTTAGATAAGCCGGATGTATATTACTATGACTATGATCTTAACAGCGTACTAAGACAAATGGATAATGCCGAGAAAAGCTTTGAAGCTGTGTCAATTACTAAACGCAATAATGAAAATGAAATATTAGTTTTGGGCAGGGAAACCAATTTAATAAATGGAGTGCCTTATTATGCTCAATGTATGTTTGTATGGAGAAAAGAAAGTAATGAGTGGAAATTACTAAGAGAATATATTGAGTTGGAAAGGTAAGAAAGGATAGTAGAGTATAGAAATCAACTTTATCTATCCTTTTCAGTTTAATAATAAAGCTCCCAGCCGAAAATTAAGATGATAATTAGCAGTGAGGAGAAACAACAAAGTGCAATGCGAATTTTTTGACCACGTAGTATCGTCTTTTTTCGCCACTCTAGTAACTGTGCTGCTATACAAACTGCAACTACGAACACATATGCATAATTAATCAAAAAATGAATTCTTAGTTGGGCATAAGGAGTGTAATTTAGTGTTCTATAAAATAAAATGATTACATTTATAACAGGTATGATATTCGCTAAAAGTAGTATCGTTTCCCATTTTTTCGAAATTGCAGTGTGAGCTGTTTTATTTCTGTTTTTTATGGATTGGATGAAACTGATTAGGAGTGTAATAACTGAATAAAGAATACTAAAAGTTATAGCTACGATACTGAGCAGCTTAAAGATTTTTGAACTTTGAGAGATCGGTAACATATCACTTGTTAGCGTTGAGATTTTTTCAAATTGACCACTGTTCAACGTTACATGAAGATAATCATTAGAACCATCTGTAGATTGATAGAGAGAAGGGGAAATTTGTTTATACGTCCCTCCAAAAGCATTCATTTTGTTTGGACCTGGTACTTCAAATCTATTAAGGGTGAATACTCCATATAGTTTGCCAAAACCTTTATAAGGTTGCCTCGCCCAATAGTAACCTTCCTTATGATTCTCTACATTGGGCATGGATTGAGTTACGTTTGTTGGTGAATATTCTCCAAATAGGAGTGTTGGTAAGCCATAACTAAGCTCTACTTCATTCTGTTGATTGGTCATGATAATTAAACCTAAGTTGTTTTCATTGGAAAAGATAAAATTGCTAGAAAAACTATCAGTATTTCCTGCATGCCCTAATACATCTACTGCATAAAGACCTCTCCAAAAACCATGGGCATTTCGTGGTAAACCATTGTTATAGAAATCACTCGTCGTTAACATTTCATCCAATGTACTGTTACTTTGAAATAACGCGCTATTCTCACCATCTCCTGGCATAAGGGCCATCATAAATTTAGCTAAATCCCCTATAGTACCAATTGCACTACCTGCTGGATACAAACCAATAAAGATACGCTCGTTTTTTGAAATACTTAACTCACCTTCACTACTACGATATCCAAGAACTGCATCTCTTTTTGTAGCTATATTTAGGTTATCTTGCTGTTTAGGGTGAATCGATGTGTCGTTCATATTTAAAATAGAAAATATATGTTCATTTACATATTCATAAAATGGCTGTCCAGTGAGGTGTTCGACAATGAAAGCGGCCAGTGCTACACCATAGTTGGAATAGGCAACTATAGTTCCTGGTTCATGAATTTGATAAGGCGTAACAATGTGAAGCATTTCCTCCAAAGGTTTTATTTCATCTGCTGATTTATAGAATAAATCGATAAAACGATCCTCCCACCCGGCATTATGGTGCATAAGATTTAACATCGTAATAGGTGCATTATATTGTAGTTTAGTTAAAAATCCCTCTGGTAAATACGTGCGAATATCTTCATTTAATTCTAATTTTCCCTGCTCTACAAGCTGCATGACACTGGTCCATACAAGAAGCTTCGTAACAGAACCCCACTCAAACACAGTATTTGGTGTAACTTTAATTTGATTTTCAATATTTGCGAAGCCATAGGACGTGTTCATGATAATTTCGTCGTCCTTAATAATTAATACATTAGCTCCAGCAGAAGATGTCCCAATATATTCAGAAACATATTCATCCACCCGGTCCTTCAGTTCAGAATAAGGAATTCCTGAAGGTGTTAACACATCCTCATTTGCAGACACAACTGATGCACAACAAAACAGAAGTACTAATACTATTAAAGTTAATTTTCGCATTAACGCGCTCCTTTTTACATCATTCTATAAATGTTTAAATCTTCCATTTTGTTATATTGTAATTTAGAAAAGGCAAAATAACTAGGAGAATTATTGTTTCATTTAAATGAGAGCGAAATTTGTATAATGACGAGGGTTGGTGATTTTTTACTACTAATGCAGCAGATGAGTGGAAGAAGGAATTTTCCTTATAAAAAAGAATTGTAATATATGGAAAATGCTATAGAATTGGAGTACTGAAGTTGTACTATATTGAATTAGGGGGAAGTTTATGAAATTGATACATATATTTGGACCACAGGCGGTTGGTAAAATGACAGTTGGGCAGGAGCTAGCTAAAATAACAGATTTAAAACTGTTTCATAACCATATGACAATTGATTTAGTTACTCATTTTTTTGATTACAGTACAAAAGAAGGGAAAAGATTAGTAAATTTATTTCGTCAGGAGATTTTTGAAGAGGTTTCAAAAAGTAATCTGTATGGAATGATCTTTACTTACGTCTGGATGTTTGATCAGGAGTCGGATTGGGATTATGTAAAGCAACTTTCCCAGCTTTTCGAGTCCAGAGGAGGCACTGTTTATTATGTAGAATTGGAAGCTGACTTAGACGAGAGACTTGAGCGGAATAAAACCCAAAATAGGCTGGAGCATAAACCTAAAAAAAGAGATATTGAATGGTCTGAAAATGACTTGAGAAGCACAATGGAGAAACATAGACTAAATTCTTTAGAAGATGAAATTTTATTCCAAAATTACATCAAGATTAACAATACGAACTTAAGTGCTGAAGAAGTTGCCAAGATAGTAAAGTTGAAATTCGATTTATAGCATTTTCTTTGGGAGTATTATGTAAGTGTTAACTAACGTAATTTTAAAAATTTGAACTGAGGAGATGCTGGGATGGGGAAGAAGAAAAAAACTTTACCGAAAAATTTCAGTGAACTAATTGAAGCGGGTGATATTTCAGCATTAAAAGAAGTATTTGTGCATTGCGAATTAGATGCCCGTGGCGGTTACAGTAAATCAACTGCTTTAAGCTTTTTCAATATACCGGATGAATTGGTTCGCTGGCTTGTGGAACAGGGTGCGGATATAAATGCTAGTGACAGTTACGGAAAAACAGCTCTACATAATCATGCAAAAAGTTGGCGCGGTAATACGGAATTGCTTCTTGAGTTAGGTGCAAATATAGAAGCAAATGATTATCAAAACGAAACACCTTTATTTGCCGCAGCAGGTTCATTTAATCCAAATGCAGTATCCATATTAGTTGCCAAAGGTGCAAATATCAGTGCAGAAAATAAAAAGAAACAGACGCCTTTAGAAAAAGCTTTGTCGTTTTGTAGAAACATAGATATCGTCAATATGGCGAAAGTTGCTGACATCTTGCTTAAAGCTGGAGCAACTAAAACGCAGAAAATGAAAGACTCTATTAAGCGAATTGGAAATGAGTTTGAATTTTACAGAGAAGGCTTTAATCCAGAATTTTTGAATCAAACAGATGAGGCACTTTTACATCTATATGAACTATTTGATGTTCCTCCAGTAGAGAAACGGATAACTCACGATGACTCCTCTCCAATAACAGTTAAAACAAAAGGATGGCAGGCGCAACATAATGAACTATGGAATTTATTAATTCCTTCACAAGGGCATGCGAAAACTGTACAGGGTGAAGTGATTCGTATTACCGGTAAAGTATCCTATGAAATATTGGATAATGGTGGTGTCAACTGGGATAATCAATTTCGTAAAATGCTTAACAGCTTAGATCAATACTTTAGCATGGGTACGCCTTTACATCCCGCAACTCTTCAGGAGGTCAAAACATTAGTGAAAGAACTGCATAACGGTAATAATGATCCTACGAGACTTTGCGAACTGGCAGTGCAATGGGTACTCAGTAATCCAAATCCTATTAGTTTGGAACAGCCAGGCTATAAGCGATAACTAAGAATTTAATTATCCATAACGTAAGGAGACGGAACTTGGTATTATTTCTTTTAGCCCCTATAGTAATCTTTTAAGTGCGTTGATCCAAAAAGGATTCAGCGCTTTTTTTGTTGAAGTATTATACAAACAGAGCGGAGAAATAAAAGACAAGGGGGATTTATAGTGGGAATTGATTTTCATAATGAAAAAAACAGATATTCTTATTCAACTCGAAAGGCAGATAGTTCATGGATTCATGCTATGGAGGAGTTAGTAAATTTCAACAATATTCCTAAAGCGTTGGATATAGGCTGCGGTGGGGGGATTTACTCGAAAGTGTTATCTGACATGGGCGTAATGTCTGTTACAGGGGTCGACTATTCCGAGGAAATACTGAAAGCTGCTAGAGAAAATTGTAACGAGTATCCAAACATATCATTCAAATTAGGGAATGCCCTACAAACTGATTTAGAAAGTAACGAATACAATTTAATTTTGGAAAGAGCGTTAATCCATCATATACAGGATTTGCAAATGTGCTTCAAAGAGGCCTATAGACTGTTGCTAGAAAAAGGAATTTATATCGTCCAGGACCGGACACCGGAAGATTGTTTATTAAAAGGTGATGCGAATCATATTAGGGGATATTTTTTTGAACGCTTTCCACAATTAATTGAGAGCGAGACGAAACGGAGATACAGCAGTGAATTTGTCATAGAAACACTTACTGATGTTGGATTTACAGAGATTCAGGAAATTAAGTTATGGGAAACTAGAAAAGAATATACAAATAAAGCGCAATTACTAAAAGATTTAAGTGAGAGAACAGGAAGAAGTATATTACACGAGCTAACGGATGAGGAATTAAAATTATTAATTGAGTATATAGATGAAGCAATCTCGTCTGATCAAAACATCGTGGAAAAAGACAGATGGACAATTTGGATAGCGGTTAAATAATTTATAAGCGGTATTGGGATGATCTGGCCCGGATGCATCTACGGGTAGGGCAGGTAACTGATGAAATAGACGGAGAAATTTCCCTTATTCAGAAAATAAATTAAAAAAAGGCCAAAATAACGGTAGAAATTACCGTTATTCGTTCAAAAAACATAAAAATGAAAGCTTTTAATTCAAATAAACGGAAAATCTCCCCTTATTTCTGCAAGATAACGGCTCCAGTCAACAAATAACGGTAAAATCTCCGCTTATTTTGCTTAATTAAAAAACATTTCAACAAGCGTCTACAGGGGAGTAGCCGTTGTTGAAATGTAAAAATTCGCGGTAAATTTATTAATGCCCAGTTATACTGCTGCTTACGATCTCCTTACAATGATTAAACCGTTTATTTCGATCTATTTCATCGACAATTTTCAGTTTAATGCCATACATTTCATATATCGATTTCAGGAGATTATTACGCTTCTGTCTCTCAACATCCGTAACCGGTCTGCGTGTGCCGTCCAGCTCATGGAAGTTGTGGGGTTCGATAAAGATATATTCATCGATTTTCTCTACTTTCAAGTTCAGCATCGTATCAACCAATTCGTGATACTCACCGGTCTCCATGAAATGGAAAAATTGTGTATAAACTAGATCGGTATCTACCATCAACACCTTGTTGGACTTTTTGCTGGCTTCATTCATCAGATGTACATGACCTGCTGCAATATCTGCATAGTCCGATGGCTCCGATATATCGGCGTACCCATTGATTTCGTCATAATATAACCGACCATACTCTTCCAAATGGTTAGTTTCGAAGTGCTTCGCTAACATTTTAGTAAGATGCGACTTACCGACCGATTCTATGCCGCAAATAGCAATACGTTTTACATAATGTTCACGAACAGCGGGCGGTAAGAAATTCCAAGAATGAAAAATACCGTTTTTTCTAATTTCTGTTGCAGAAATGTTGAATGCTGATCTTGCGGTATCAATAATGTGATGCTTTGCCTGCGGTAAGTATTTTGCGAAATATTCTTCATATTCGGGCTCACTGCTGAACACTACATCCACTTTGCCGCCAATTTTAGATAGCAGCTCTTTGTGCGAATCAAAAATGGAATCATCATTCATGTAATCATCCGAGCGCTTTTCATATTGCGAAAGCACACGTATATTCTTAAAATTCTTCAATTCCTTCGTAATCCAGCGTTCACGGACACGACTCGATACCCATTCAAAGCCTGTATTTTCACATAAACTTTTATCATAGACATCATCATAACCAACGACAACGAACAAAATATCTACGAGAGACTGTGCTTCAAAAATACAGTTTAAATGTCCTTTGTGGAATGGTAGGAACTTACCGCCATATAATCCGATTTTTTTATTTTTATATTCGCTGATTGGTACTCCAAAGTTCAATTTTATACAGCTCCTTGCGCCTTGCTAATTTTAATCCAGTTAATATATCCGTAAATTGAGTTAACTAAAAATGCACACCACATGACAAATACTGTCCAATCATTGCCGCCTTGCTGAACTAAAATAATCGCCCATAAGGCAATCGTAATGACATTGACAATAATCCATAAAATCCATTGTTCAGCGTACCGCATAATCATTAAAATTTGAGCTACTACCGATAAAACAACGGCCAAACCATCAAGCCCCGCCAAGTTTGCGCCTATTCTTGATAAAAATAGCGAGTATGAAATATATGCAACTAGTATTCCGGCACCCGTATATAGCCATTGTTTCGTTGTTAGTCTTTTTGCATAAATTTCTTCCCCGTAAGCAGCTTCATCAGGGGATTTCTTATTTTTAAACCATAAGTAAAATCCGATAAATTGAATAGGTAAATAGAATAACAAATTCAGCATGGATTCACCATATAATCCATAGCCATATGCAATGTAACCGTATGTCGTACATTGAACTACCCCGACTACATATGTTCCGATTTTCCCTTTAGCTGCTAATACAACACAAATAATGCCGGCTATAGATGAAATCGTTCCTAGGAGCGTATCGTCCCATAATATACTAAGAATGAGGATGATAGCTGTTGAAACGATTAACCAAGCCTTTTCGAATAACGTCCAATTTTTGAACATAACTACTGTACCTTCTTTCTCCATGATGAATGGCTAAAACGAATATTTATAATGCATCCTAGCAATGGGTAATATTGGTTTAACCGCTAATATTTTAACATTAATTGGAATTAAATGAACTAATTATTCTATTATATTAACAAGAAATTTTTATGTTTTAAGAGAATTATTTATACGTTATATAGGAATTATATGTAATTGTGGGATGATGGTGATGCTCATAGGTATGGGAATCTGCTGATTAAAAGAGAATGCTCTCCAGCTAATATAAATTCGAGGTTAGCTGCATATGTTATGAATGAATAATAGCAGGGGATGTGGTTCCATTTATTGAAAAGGCACTTCTTATTATCATTATTTTAAGACTTATTTCAGGAAGTATTGAATTGACGGCTGCCGCTTTAATGTTTAAATTCAATGATTTGGAAAAGGCCTTTTATATCAATACAATGTTAGCTTTAGTAGGTCCGGTTGTTCTAATCGTTACAACTGGACTAGCTCTATTAGGTCTGGCAGAGAAAATTTCAATGACTAGAATAATATGTCTTTTTGCCGGCATTTCCCTTATTCTGTTCAGTTTGAAAGCTCAATAATTTTAAGGACCGTTCCAGCCGAAAAAGCTGTCAGGTCCTTATTTTTTATGCTGTTTCTTTGGATTTTTCAATTTCCTCGACATTAATGCATTTAAATACAACAAATAATAGGATAAATCCTAATACACCTGCCACAATATAACTGACATTGAGATAGTCTTTCATGACGAGTGACATAATAGGGGGACCGGCTGCAACACCGATAAATCTCGCTGAGCTATAAAAAGAAGAAACTGTGCCTCTTAGTTCTTTTCTGATGTTATCTGTAATAATTGTATCAAGTGCAGGCAAGAGTGCTCCAATGGCGATGCCGACTATACTTGTTACTATGAGCAAAAGAATGAGGTTTTTGCTTGTATAACCTACGAAAACAATGCTTGTAGACATAGCAATTAACGAAATAATAATTATTTTTTTCATTCTTTTCAAGTCGCCTTTAATTTTACGACCAGAAATAAAAGAAGAAATACACAATAGTAAAAGTGGGATAGCTAGTACAAAACCCTTTTTAACACCTTTTATATCATGAACTTTTTCGAGGTTGTCGGATAAGAAGAATAACATACTGAATAATATCAGCATAACGAGTACACCATTTAAAAATATGGTATACAACCATTTGCCTTTCTCTTTGAAAACTTCTTTCGTATTACTTAAAAATTTCTTGAATTTTACGGGTTCATCTTTTTCTTTAGGGACTTTAACAAAGAAAAAAATAAGTGCAATAGAAATTAAACTAAGCGCTGAAATAGAGAAGAAGGGCAGAAACCATAAAATAGCTGCAAATATTGAACCTAAAATGGGGCTTAACACTTTCCCGAACGTATTGGACGTTTCAATAATTCCTAAGGTGGAGCTTATTTTTTCATCATCATCCTGGTATAGGTCACCTACAAGTGGCATTACGATCGGCATTGCTCCGGCCGCACCTATTCCTTGAATAACCCTACCAATAATGATCATCATGTACGGGTCATCCATTTTCCAGGAAGCAAACCCGGCAATAAGACCACCGATTAAAGCGAGGATTAAACTAGGTAATATTACCATTTTCCTTCCAAATCGGTCTGATAAATAACCTGCTACAGGTATAAGGAAAATTGCCGCAATAGAATAGCTTGTAATAATCATGCTTGACTGAAATGATGTGATCCCGACCTTGTCTTCGAGTATCGGGAGCACTGGTATAAGCATGGAATTTCCCAGCGTCATGATTAGAGGAATTGAAGTTAAACTGACAATGCACCAGACACTTACTTGAACCTTACTTTTGTCCATTACCACACCTCGACTAATTTGATTATTTATTAAGGTATGGTTACATTTCGGGCATTTTATGCGCCTTAATTATTTGACAAGATTTTCATATAACAATTTAAGTGTTGTCCGTATGCATTAAAATAACAAATGAAAAGCCATTTTGCCGAAGTAAAGTCCAAATCCGATCATTAATATGGCTGAAACGAAGGAAACGATTTTCAAAAGCCTCGTGGATAATAATTTTCGCGCGAAACTGGAGAAAAAGGACATAAGGAAATCCACTAAAATAATACCAACTAAAATGGCGATACTAAGTATAATGATTTGATAGATTGTAGTTGTACCAGCATTTTTTGCAAGGATGGAGCCATATATCCCAAGCCAGAAAAGAATCGTTAGCGGGTTTAGCAGCGACATGAAGAAACCGGACATAATCGATTGTCTAAGACGTGTTCTTTTTTTGGTATTTGAATCCATCTCAATTTTATGTAGCGATAGAAGATTTTCTATACCTGTATACAAAAGGACAAAACAGCCGAAAGACCAAAGTATCGTTTTCAATAATTCCGAATCAATAAATTGTCCAATCCCGAAATAAACAACAAACATATAAATGACGTCAGTTGTTAAGGCACCGAGACTGAAAAACCAGGCATGAAAAAAGCCATTTTTCAAACCCGTATTTAATAAAACGGTTTTTACAGGTCCAATTGTTGCAGCCATAGATATGCCTAAAAAGACATACGTCAAAATAGAATTCATGAATAGCCCCCCAAGAAAATGATTTCCTTGCATTTTATTCCGAGCCAACGACTTCTAGGACTAGTTAAAGGGAAAATCAAATAGAAAATATAACTAATAAATGAATAAGGTAAACTGTAATGTTATAATTTTCTATAAGGGGGAATTAAATGGATATTTTGATGTTGGATGGATGGACGCCTTTATTGCTAATCGGAATTGTGGCTGCAATAGGGATATTTATTACATCTCGTAAAGTTTCAAGAAAATCTATATTTTCTATCTCTACTGTAATAAGTCTAATATGTATTGTAGTATTTATTTATAGCATTATTGGCGTTGGTGGCTGGGAAGGAATGGGACTTGGAATTATATCGTTTATTATTTTAGCGGGTATATGGATAGGTACTTTTATTGGAGTAGCCTCCAAGGTATAGAGCTTCCGAGAGATTTTATTGATTACGAAATTAAATATGAAAATTCATTTCAGGCACATTTCTTCAATGGAGATGTGTCTATTTTTTATTTAGTAGGAATTAGTAGTTATATATAATTTGCATAAAAATAAGATTTTCTAATGAAGTCTGTACTGCTTGGTGATAGGGTAGGGAGATTGAATTGTGTAATGAGATAAATAGCGGAATGAATTTCCCTTATTTCGAAAATAAAATAAAAAATAGTAAAAATAAGGGAAGGGATTTCCGTTATTGATCTAAAAAACAAGAAATTCCACGATTTTATTTGAAATAACGGTAAAACGTTCCCTTATTTAACCTGAAAATGAGCTACATCATTTAAATAACGGAACAATCTCCCCTTATTTTAGGACGGCATTCATACTTCAATAAGAAATACTTATGAATTTTCATAAATAACCCATAATTTTATTTATATACCATATAACATATAATAAAATTACAGTCTTAATATTTAGGGGGATATATATGATTCTTGGATTACATCATGCTCAAATTACGATACCAAAAGGTGCCGAAGAAGAAGGAAAAAATTTTTATTGCCATGTCTTACGGTTAGAAGAAATTAAAAAGCCAGATTCACTTCAAGGAAGAGGGGGCTTTTGGTTACAAGTTGGTAGTACACAGGTGCATGTAGGAACAGAAGATGGATTTAACAGATTATCAACGAAAGCCCATTTAGCATATGAGGTAGAAGATGTATCCTATTGGAAAGAATTATTAGTTGAAAATGATATAAAAATATTAGATTCAGTACCTATTCCCAATTTTGAACGTTTTGAGTTTAGAGACCCTTTTGGAAACAGAGTAGAGATTATAAGTAACACTCAAAAATAGCTCAAGTAATAAACCTATTTAAACGGATTTCTCCATTCCATTAAAACACCGTAATTACAGGATTCTTCATCCTGCAAATAATTGGGTATGACCTGAACAGGTATACGTCCACAGTGCAGCAAAAAAGAGATGACAGCGTCCTTTATATCGCCGTTAACTACTGACTGAACGTATAATTCTGGTGTAAGCTCTTTTTCATAACGATGGTAGCCGGGCATCCGACTTCCTCCTAATAATCTTTCCAACTTGAGATGGACGACTATATCATACATCGATAACATGAGCCATTTTCCTAAGCCTAACTTACGATAGCCAGGACTTACACAAATATCAACTACATAAAGTGTATTGCCGTTTTGATTATGAGTTCTAATATAACCGTTGTCTGTTATTTCCTCCCATGTATGGTGCGGTTCATTCATATCAAAGTCGACAAGCAAGGCTGTCATAGAGCCAGCCAGTTTTCCTTCCACTTCAATACACAATGCACCTTCTGGAAATAGTTCAGTATGATTTTTTAATTGCTCCGTATTCCACCATAATTCTTCGGGGAATGGAGGGGGGAAACACTCCTTTTGAATGCGGATTAATTCAGCGAAATCCTCTTCCCGATAGTTTCGAATCGTCGCAGGAAACGGTTTACTTTCATTGGATACATATAACTCTTTATAATACATTGCTCCGCCTCATTTCCGGTTTGGATTAAGATCTTTGCGCAAATATTTCTAAGTTGTTGCACTCCGCTTTTAGTAAGTTTCTTCTTATTAATTACAGCATAAATTTATTTACCTCAAAAAAATTATCGCAAAAAAATACTTCATGAAAATAAAATATAAAAGAATAATTCAACCCGAAAAAACCAAGAATATCTCTTAAAATACATAAAAATAAAATTTTTTAATCGGATTAAATTACAGAATATTCGATTAATTAACTTTTCCTAATTTTATTTCATTTTTCTAATTGTAACAAGCGATTCTTTGTGCTATCGTTGCTTAATGAATGGGAATGTGAAAGTAATTACAATTAAGTATGAACTTTCGTTAGAAAAAATATTGGTGTTGGCAAAGGAGAGTTATTATGTCAGAAATGAACAATCAGCAGGTAGAAAAAGTGTCTGTTACGCAAGAACAATTAGACGTATTAGACCAACTATTAAAGCCAGAGGTACAGGCTTCATTAACTACGTTGGTAGATAATTTACCGAAATTAGCTGAAATGACAACTTTATTAACAAAAGCGTATGACTTCGCAACAAGTGTTGCAACAGATGAAACGCTGAAAAATGATACAGTAGCTGCAGTTACTGAAATGGCAAGTCCAGTAGTAGGAACGGCAAAATCTATTGCTCAAACTGCAATTGAAGCGAAAGACCGTGCTGAAGTAAGCAATGAAACAGTAGGTGTTTTTGGCTTATTAAAAATGTTGAAAGACCCTCAAGTACAAGGGGCATTACGTTTTGCAAACGCATTTTTACAAGTAGCTGCTGAACGTAAAGAAACAAAATAAATTGCATAATCTATTTATTGGAGGATATTGATCATGGTAACTAAAGAAATCGTTATTTTAGGTGCTGGGTTTGCCGGTGTATTAGCTGCACAAACAGCTCGCAAATTTTTAACAACTAATGAAGCGCGTATTACAGTCGTAAACCAATTCCCAACACATCAAATTATTACAGAATTACACCGTCTTGCTGGTGGAACAATTAAAGAAGGTGCTGTATCTTTATCACTTGAAAAAATCTTCAAAGGCTTGGATATTAACCTTGAAATCGCAAAAGTTAACAGCTTCAATGTAGATAATAAAGAAGTTGCACTTTCTAACGGCAAAACTTTACAATATGATACGTTAGTAGTTGCCTTAGGTAGCCAAACTGGATTCTTCGGTATCCCAGGCTTAGAGGAAAACTCTTTCGTATTAAAATCAGTAGATGAAGCAAACGCTATTCGCGAGCATATCGAAGCTCGTATTAAAGCATACGCTAAAACTAAAGATGAAGCAGATGCGACAATCGTTATCGGCGGTGGCGGTTTAACAGGTGTTGAGCTTGTTGGTGAAATCGTTGACCACTTCCCGAAAGTAGCGGAGAAATACGGCGTGAAATTCGAAGACCTAAAAATCAAGCTAGTTGAAGCAGGTCCAAAAATTTTACCAGTATTCCCGGATAACTTAATCGAGCGTGCGACAACTTCATTACAAAAACGTGGTGTTGAATTTATCACATCAACTCCTGTTACAGGTGTAGAAGGCAATGTTATTCAGTTAAAAGACCGTGAACCAATCGTGGCAAACACATTGGTATGGACAGGTGGGGTAGCACCACTTCCAATCGTAGGTGAATCTGGTTTAGCGGCAGACCGCGGTAAAGCGACAATCAACGATTTCCTACAATCAACTTCTCACCCAGAAGTATTTGTAATCGGTGATGCATCAGCACACATTCCTAACCCGGGCGACCGTCCAACTTATGCACCAACTGCACAAGTAGCATGGCAGCAAGGTGAAGTAGCAGGCTATAACATCTTCGCTCAAATTAAAGGTGCGGATTTAAAAGAATTCAAATTCACAAACTCAGGTACTTTAGGTTCTTTAGGACGTAAAGACGGTATCGCTACAATTGGTGCTAACAATACTCAATTAGTAGGATTACCTGCTTCACTAATGAAAGAAGCTTCAAATGTTCGTTATATGACGCATATTAAAGCGCTATTCGGTTTAGCGTATTAATTATATAGGGCATACTAGAAAGTTTATTACTTTCTGGTATGTCCTTTTGTTTTCGAATATTTTTTATATTTTTGTTAAAAAACTATTATAATGGAATAAAATGATTGATGAGGTGATATATAGTTGAAATATTTTGAAGCATCCAACTCTTTATTTCTTTTAAACGAGCAACAGCATAACCAATTTTCAAAACTTGAATACTATGATTACTTTTATCACTTAATCCATCCAGACTTCCATTCATTATCATTCGCAAATTTTAGTTTAAGTGACATTTGGGTTTACTATTATTTCGAGGAAGTACCTATTATAAATTCCGAGCATGCGCTACTCTTTTTATTGCGGAATTTTATGATGAATGAAGTCCTGATCAGTTCAAAATTTAAACGATTGAAGAAAACGACAATCGGGTCATATACAAATGCCTTAATGGCTGCTGTTCTCACAGTGAATCTGTTTTTGGACTTTTTGAGTGAGTTGCTCGATGTACTGCCAAAAGAGGAATGCGACTTATACATGAAATTTGAAAACAGCTCGAAGCAACTTTTCAATGATCGGTTTTCATCTTATGAACATTACCCTAAGAAACTGGTACTAATCGAAACAATGATTATTAAAAGTATGCGCCAATACTTGGAACAGAATGAAGCGACCTATACAGAACGGAAATTAAAAGTAATACGTTTTATGGATCAATTTACAATTACAAAAAGAGAGCTATTTGAATTAGTAGCTATAAAGGAGTAGGAGGTCCGCGAATCCATGGTAGAACGATTGAATACAATACATCAGCTTGAATTTTATCGATCACAACAATTTCCATCGTGTGAAGCCCAATTTGAGGCGTTTGAGTCAATTTTTACATACATCATTCAAGAGGGCGATATCGAAACAATCAATGACTTCATACTCTTGGATAGTCAGCCGTTTATATTGTCGAACCATAATATGAAGTTGCTACAATGTCTAATAGATCAGGAACCTTATTTCAAGGACAACTTAAAAGATTGTTTAACCATATTCTATTTGGTTATTGGTCATTGCTATTATTTTAGTCTGAATTTCGAACAGGCGAAAAACTTTTATAAAATTGCGAGTAGCTATGCACTCCAATCTGAAAATTACTCCTTGCTGTCAATTGCTATGAATAACTACACTTCAGCACAGAAGGAAGTTTTGCCGAGTGATATATTATGGCAAATGAGTAAACTCCCAGCAGTCTTTTTTAAGATGGGATCAGTAGATGATGAGCGGTACTTCATAACACGATTTATTGCTCATATTGAAATATCGCTCCATCTTAATAAAGTTCAGTATGCTGAAAGTTTATATAATAGCTATTTTACCGGATATGAAGTGGAAAAGGATTCCCGCATTGATTTACATATCCGTGTACTTCGGGGGAAAATACATTATCAAAAAGGTGAATATGAAACAGCAATAGAGTTGCTGCATGAAGTGCTAGTCGTCTGCATGAATTTAAAAAGAAATAAAGATTTAGTTCAGGAATGCTATACGTTCATTACCGACTCATATAGAATGCTGAATGAGGATAGCATCTCTCGGGAAATGGAGCAGTTTCATGCGCGGTTTTACCGAAAAATCGAAACTGACAAGCGCTATATGGAAAAGTATATTAAAGCTGCCTATAACAATGAGTATGAACAGGATGAACATTTCCTTTCTCCGTTATCGCGATTTAAACTTGCAGGAAAGTGTCTATTGAGTAATATAGACAATGATGGGCATACACTAGTATTGGTGGATTGCAAAATACTAACATGCGAAGAGGATAGCATTAATGACATTCTTTATTTAATTAATGAAGAAATGATGAAGGAAATGAAACAGGCGATTATTACCAGCACAAGAATTGACGCCTCCACAATCGGCTATATTATCCAATTATCTGAACAGGTTACCGATGAGCTGTGTGCGAAGGTGTTTTCAAGAATCCGAGAGCAATATCCAAGGAACGGCAGCGCATTGGAGGCCATCTATTTTGCCTCGGTCAATAATAAGGAAAACAACCTGACAAACTATCAGAAATGTCTCGATTTAGCATATGCGTATATATATTATGAACTTTATAAATAACGTATCGTTTTATTTTACAAAATATTCAAAAAATAACTTTCGTAATTAGGAATCTACTATTAAAATAATAGATAGAACACCAAAGGAGGTAACACAATGCTTGTTAAACAAAAGTATGTTAAAAAGAAAGACGTAAGCTATGTTAAAGAAACTGACCTGATTTCAGATGTACTTGGTCAATTAAATGAGAATGGCTACCGATGCATTCCCGTGCTGGACGAAGCCGGCGAAAAATTTATCGGCAATATCTATAAAGTAGAATTGCTCGAACATAAATTAAAAGATGGCGATATGAAGTCACCGGTAAAGGTACTAACAGAAGAAGCCGATGCTTTCATTCATGAAAACAGTTCGTTTTTTGAAGTGTTTCACTCCATTAAGCAACTACCATACCTAGCCGTAGTTGATACAAAAGGCAATTTTTCAGGCATTTTACCTCATTCTAAAGTATTCGAGCTATTGGAAGAAGCATGGGGTTACAGAACAGGCAGCTGTGCGATTACAGTTGCGCTACCGGATACGGATGGCATATTAATTAAAGTGCTAACGGCAGTTAAAAAGGTATGGCCATTACATTGTGTGTTCTCGATGGATGACGATACTACCTATTTGCGCCGTGTTATCATGACTTTGACTAAAGGTGCTAAACAGTCTACAGTTGATGAGCTGGAAGCCGCTATTACAAAGCAAGGTGCGCGCATTATAGATCTTGAAATATTCGATAAAGAGAATTTTTAATGAAAAAGCGATTCGTTCAAATAGAGCGAGTCGCTTTTTTATTGTACTAATACAGTAGAAATTAAATATTTAGAGGATTTTGTAAATTTATATAGAAATTAAAGTAAATGGGGGATTTATATAGAAAGGGGAGCTAATATGCATATTCAAGTAAAAGGGCAAAAGATTAAATTTAATAAAGTTGAATTGCTTGTACTAGAACAGGGGATTGAAAATTTATTCGTAAGTTTCGATAAAAAAACGTTGAATGAACTTACTTTGCAAAAAAAATACGAACATCTGCAGGAGGAAGCGAGCCGGCATGCACAGCATGTTATAGATTGGCCAGCTGGAAAGGCGTTAAAGCAATTAAAAGATGAGGGGAACATCTTTTATAAGCAATTTCTAAACAATTATGGAGATCTTACATATACACGCTTTATCGTCAACGGGGAAGATGAATTACTGAAGCAGAAAGGGATATATACAATTATCGTCAATAATGAGCTTAAATTTTGCGGGGTTTGCGCACGGACCTTTAAAGAGCGCTTTAATCAACATATAGGTAATATATATGCGAAAGGCTGCTTCAGAGACGGCACGGCTACTCATTGTCATGTGAATGCGAATATTACGTTAATGCTGCCGGACAATGACGTCCATTTTGCTATTTATCCAATGGAGGATGAAAAGGAAATGAATAGCTTGAAAAATGCAATTATTAATCGATTTGAGCCGGAATGGAATTTACGTTCTAACAGAGATTTATACGAATTAACCTCAGTTTTTTAGTTCTTTTCAACTCTCATCGATGAATTGTAGAGGTAATTTTTCACATGAATATAAAAATCAATCACTTTTCTCGTTTCATTTGCCTATATTAGTGGGAATAGTAAATGAAAAAGAATAGGATTGGTGATGAATGTGGAAGCAGCATTAAAATATTACAGGCAAGTTCATAGTGAATATTTATGGCTCCATTTAGTAGTAGCAATTGTATTATTATTTACATCCGTTTTTTGGTTTGTACTTCCTTATTTCGTGATTAGTTACGGGAAATATACGACGACAACGTTCCAGCAAGTGGGGATTTTAATGGGGTTATATACTTTCCCTTCATTGATCGTTACTTTACATTGCTGGTTTATCAATTTTAAAGCGGCACTTCGATGGAAAAAAGAAAATCCACATGAATGTGTTTGGCGTTGGTCGATTAAATTTCAAACAATTACGATCTTCATCGTTATACTATTTACATCAGTCATTTATTCAAGTTTGCTGGTCATTGATATGATTCGGTAGGGATAAACCATTTCATTTTTCGTTTCACATATACCTCACACAGCTGTCAAAAAAAGTTCACATTAAAAAAGTGAGTAATGTATTGGAAAATTTGGTACGATTGAGGCATCAATGTGAAGGAGATTGAATGCAGCATGAATACAGATTTAAATATCTTCTTAGCGTTCGGTGCTGGGTTTCTAAGTTTTATCTCACCATGCACCTTACCGCTTTACCCGGCGTTTTTGTCATACATTACCGGCATGACACTCGATGAGCTCAAAACCGAAAAAGGAATGATGCAAAAGCGTGCCATATTACATACTTTATTTTTCTTGCTCGGATTTTCGATCATATTCATTGCAATAGGGTTTGGAACGTCTTTAGCAAAAGACTTCTTCTTCCAGTATCAGGATTTACTGCGTCAAGTAGGTGCGATTTTAATTGTTGCGTTTGGTTTAATGATTGTCGGCTTATTGCAAGTTGACTTTTTAATGAAAGACCGTAAGTTCCAATTCAAAAACCGACCATCCGGCTATTTTGGTTCCGTGCTGATTGGCCTTGCTTTTGCAGCGGGTTGGACGCCATGTACAGGACCAATACTCGCATCAATTATTGCCCTCGGAGGAGCAAATCCCGATTCGGCGATTTGGTATATGCTCGCATATTATTTAGGGTTTGCTATTCCATTCTTTACATTGTCGTTCTTTATTTCACGATTAAACTGGATTCGCAAACATAGTCAAAAAATTATTAAAATTGGCGGATATATTATGATAGCGGTCGGAATTTTATTGTTCTTTGATGGGTTGACGTACATTATTAATATTCTCTTGCCGATTTTCGATGGCTTTAAGGGATTCTAACAGTACCATGCTTGGAAATAGCATGCTATACTATGGAAAGTGATGTGATCGTTAAATGCCTACTGTTTTGATTGTGGATGATTCGCTTTTCATGCGTGTTACAATCGGAAATATATTAAAGGAATACGGCTTTGAAGTGGTGGGAGAGGCCGCCAATGGAAAAGAGGCAGTTCTGCTTTATGACCAGCTATTGCCTGATCTGGTAACGATGGATATTACAATGCCGGTTATGACAGGCATCGAAGCGGTCCGAAGAATAACTGCTAAACATTCGGATGCAAATATTATCATGATTACGGCACTTGGTCAGCAAAGTAAAATTAAATCCGCCATTGAAAGTGGTGCCAAAGATTTTATTACAAAGCCTTTTCAGCCTGAGCAGTTAAAAGAGGTCGCATCAAATGTTCTCAACTTAACATAATATTTATTTGTCAGCATAAGAGGAGGAATATGATGTTTGACAGTATACCTTCTCACTATTTATTAATTGGTTCGACGATTATGGCCGTCATCATGGGCTCGTTTGTCATGGTTATACGCCTGCGCGCACAAAAAAAGCCGGTATCTACAAAAAAAATCCTCATTCCTCCATTTGCCATGTCTACAGGGGCATTGATGTTTCTTTTTGAGGAATTTCGTGTGGCGCCTATTCAAATAGCGGAAGCGGCGGCTCTGGGCTTATTGTTTTCCGTAGTGTTAATACTTACGTCGAAATTTGAAATACGGGATGACTCAGTATATATGAAGCAATCCAAGGCATTTCCTTTTATATTAGTGGGATTATTGGTTTTACGGATTATTTTAAAATTATTGTTTGCAGAAAGCTTTGATATAGGCGAGCTTGCGGGAATGTTCTTCATTTTGGCGTTCTCCATGATTTTACCGTGGCGTATCGGTATGCTCATCAAGTACAAAAAGCTTGAAAAGTCTCGAATCATTGCATAAATAAAGGCTGTCCATGAAAGTTATTTACTTTCAAGGGCAGCCTTTTTACGCATTAAACCTCAAATAAATGGTCGTAATGGGTTGTATCAATTTCCATTTCCTTCAGTTTTTTACGCAGAAATTTATGGTCGCGTTTAGGAGAGGCGATAATATAACCACGGATAATTAAATCCAAATCAATTTTCGTAGCATGCTCCTCAATAGCAATTTCCCCGATTTTCCCTGCAATTTTCTCCTTAGCTACTTGACGAAATAGCTCAGGTACGGGACTTACAAGTTCAGAAAGCAGCTCTTTTTCTTCATCACCCCATAAATGGATCGTTTTATCTAAATAAATGGCTTGCCAGTCCAAATCCGATTTTCCATCCTGTTTTGGAAGCGCCTTTAAAAATTTGCGGAACATAAAGAAGCCGCCGATCCCCATAAGCGAAACTAGCACGACAACCCAAAATAATATAAACCATAAAAACCAGCCTTCTAAGCCCACAATGTTCACCTCAATTTTACTCAATATTGTCTATTATATAAGGTTTTGTAAATTTTTTCATCGTCATTGTCCCTTTTTTCGAAAAATCGTGACATATATAGGGCAAGGAGGTGATAAACATGAACGAATTCGGATTCCTTTCCGCAACATTGACAGTATTCTATCAAACGGGCGTCGATGAATTTAATGAGCCAGTTATTAAAAGCTCAACTTTCAGAAATGTGGCGTTGAATGCAACAGCACAGCAACTTCACAATGTCGCAACAACAATCGTTGGGTTAACAGATTATGATTATATCGAATCTGTGAAGACGCAAAAAGAAAGTGTAACAGCCTAAACAAACAAAAACTAATGAATCGGAGGTGAGCATATGGCACAAGTATTACAATTAACATTTGCGAATGCTGCTGGAAGTACAATGACTATTAATATTAATGACCCAAAACCAAATTTAACGGAAGCTGAAGTAAATGCAGCAATGCAAACAATTATTGATCAGGCAGCATTCTCAAAAGAAGGATTTTTATTCAACGTGAAGAAGTCCGCAAAAATTGTCGAGCGTCATGTGACAGCTATAGAACTGATCAACTAAAAGGAAGGCCGGTGAAGTGCAATGCTTTACCGGCTTTTTATATAGTGGAAGGAGTGATTATGATGGACCAGTGGATTGCAATCATTCAGGAAGTAACGTTTCCAATCTTTATTTCATTGTATTTGTTATATCGAATTGAAACAAAGCTTGAAGCGATTCATACTGCACTCGTCTCTCTTAGTAACCCGTTAGAACGCCATTAGTTGTGAAGCGTGGTTTCACAATTTTGACACATAACCTTTCGCACGATAACTATTGAGAATGTGGACAACATTCGATAAGATGAAGGTAATGTTTGGGAAGTGGAGAGAGATAAATGAAAAAGAAAAACATAATACTCGCATTTGTACTCGTAATCGCTACAGTACTTTCTGCTTGCAGTAATTATCAATTTAAACCAACGACAAGTTTCGAAATTTCTAATTTTACAGTAACCGACCATCGTAATGAGGAAGTATCGCTAGATAGCTTAAAAGGGGAACCATGGCTTGCAATGTTCATCTTTACAAGCTGCACGACAATTTGTTCACCTATGACGCAAAATATGAAACTAGTACAGGATGAGATCGAAAAGAAGGGGCTTGAGCAATATAAAATTGTCGCCTTCTCCGTAGACCCTGACTACGATACACCAGAGCGCTTAACGGAATACTTAAGCCGCCACAATCCATCAAATGAATCGAAATGGCATATGCTTACAGGCTACGACCAGAAATTTATCGAGCAGCTCGCAGTCAATTCGTTCAAAACACCGGTTAGAGCAATTGAAGGCAATGATCAAGTTATTCACGCAGATACATTTTTCCTAGTCGATGAAAAAGGAGTAGCCGTTAAAAACTATTCCGGCACAGCCCAAGGAACAGACGGTGTTCAATACGAGACAATTGCCAGCGATATGGAAGCATTAATTAAAGAACGGTTAAAATAATAACGTAGGTTTGAGTTTGAGCTCACTAAAGGTGGAAGTGCTTTTAGTGAGTTTTTTTGTAGTTTTTGAGCGGGGTATGGGGCTGGGCCGGGGATAAGGTCGCGGTTATTAGAAGATTTTGGTTTTTTTAGAAAATCAGGTGGAGATATTCGAAATAGCTGAAGCCATTGTAGTGGCGATCTGAGTTATTAGAAGGTTTTTCGTTTTATTAGCAAATTGAAGGGATATATTAGAACAATTGTAACTGATATTAGAAAAAGCCGTACCCATTTCAATGGCGATCTGAGATATTAGAAGATTTTTCATTTTATTAGCAAATCGGAGGGATATATTAGAACAATTGCAACAGATATTAAAAATAGCTGAACCCATTTCAGCGGTGATCTAAGATATTAGAAGATTTTTCATTTTATTAGCAAATCGCATGAACTTATTAGCAAATCAGGTAACTTTATTTGCGGATTTCGCAGTATATTAGAAGAACTCCAGAATATATTAGCAAATCCTCATTTTATTAGAACATTTTAAAATTTATTAGAACATTTCGGTAAGATATTAGAAAAACTTTTCGATCGAGAATAAATGAGAGCCTTCTAATACTGCGAATGAATGAAAAGAATCAGGCAGTTGAATTATTTATTTAACTCCTCGGTAAGATTGCGGATTGCTTCCATAACTTTTTCAACATTGCCTTTATCATTCATTTTATTTCTAGCGTGAAGTAATACCGGTCGAACTGACTCTACTGAACGTCCGAATTCATACATCCATTCATATCTAGGAACCATCCAAGTATGAAAATGATGCGTTGTGTCTTCGTTATAAAAATAATAGACATATTCGATTCCTAAAACCTCTCTTTGTGCTTTTCTTATCCTTGATAAAATATTTATGTAATCTAATCTTTCAAGCTCGGTTAATTCATCTAAAGATTTAATATGTCTTTTAGAAGCTAAAATTATTAACCCTCTAATTGGATAAGCTACATCTTGATGGGCGTGAAAATACGGTGTTTCAATAACCACACCGCCTTCAGGTTCAACTAACCCGCTTGTAATTGCACAACTTAGACACTCAACTTCTACTGTTTCCCCATTTGATAAGTTGATTTTTCTCAAGTATTTTTCCCCCGAAAGAATTTGTTTTTTAATACCAGCTTTATCCATTATAAAATTAAATCCAATTTTCCCACAAATAAATTACGAAAGTTTTAAAAATATAATCCCAATATAAGGTAAAATAAATGTAAACAGGAGGGGGTTTATATGCAAATTAGGCAAGCTCAGTTAAAGGATGCTGCAGGAATCGCCAAAGTACATGTGGATAGCTGGCGGACGACGTATAAAGGAATTATTCCGGATGAATATTTGGATGGGCTATCCTACGAACAAAGAGAAGAACTGTGGGAGAGAAATATGGCAGCTCCCGATAATTACATAGTTGTTGCCGAAAATAGCGATGGGCACATTGTCGGCTTTGCTACTGCAGGGAAAAGGGAAGAAAATCAAACTGACAAGGCAGCTGATTTAACCTCTATTTACCTGTTTGCTGATATGCAAGGTTATGGCATCGGGAAAATGCTAATGAAAGAACTGTTTATCTATTTCACTCAAAATGGTTATGAAAAGATATTTGTGGAAGTGCTAAAGGATAATAAAACCCGCCATTTTTATGAACATTACGGCGCTCAACTAGTAAAGGAAGTCCAAATCAAAATAGGCGGCAAAGCACTTGATGAGCTTATTTATGAGTGGGAAAGTGCTGAGAAGGTACTTGAAAAACTATCGATCTCCTAACACCAGATTTATAAGGAAATGGAGTGATAAAATATGTGGCAAATCAAACAAGTACAGCATATTGATCTATCTACATTAATGGATGAATTAAGGCTTCAATTGGAAGAGGTAAAGCCTCGTATTGAAAAAAAGGCATTTCATGAGTTATTTATTGTAGAAAAAAATGACGAAATCATGGGGCTCTCGCTTAGTTGGTTAAACAGCTTTCATCCAAAAGCTAAATATGTAAGAGTCTATACAACTTCAGCCTGTAAAGAAACAAAGTGGCCGACAGCTCTATATGAGCAATTATTCAATGATACTTATCCGCAGAAGCAGCTTATCTTTTCATGTTGGGATGAGAAAAAAGATGCTATTTCTTTTATGGAAAAGCAAGGTTTTAAGCTATTTAGGAAAACGTATATGCCTGATTTAGAAGTACGAGCTTTATTACAGCAAATGCCGACTGTTCCAACCTTTAAGCAATATGAATCTCTAAATGATGTCCTGCAAAATGAGGAGAAGAAACAAGCCTTTCTTACACAATTAAAGGAAAACTATGAGAACACACATTTACATAATCCTGTGCAAACATATACATGGCAACAGTGGGGAGAAATATTGCTCGATGATGAACCTGATCTAGAGTATAGCTATGTTGTATTTGAAGAAGCACAAGTAAAGGCGTATATTTTGTTGCATAAATTAGGCAATCATTATGAAGTCGGATGGATTGGGTTTCAAGGAAATACCGAAGATGAATGGAAACTGACAGCTCTTTTCAAAACACAAATGGAACTGTTACAGCGTGAAGGAATAAAGAAGGTCTCTATTGAAATAGATACAACAGATACCAGCGCCTTTTCATTATTTAGGTTTCTAGATTTTGAACAATTTCCTAGCTGGAACAGTTATTCACACAAATTCGATAGGGGTAATATAAATGGTCAAAGCAGTGATATTTGATTTGGACGGTACATTATTAAACAGGGATGCATCAGTTAAGCAATTCATAGCGAATCAATATGACCGTTTCTATCACCAACTACATTCTATTAATCGGCTAGATTTTTTAAACCGCTTTATTGAACTGGAACAAAGAGGTTATGTATGGAAGGATAAAGTTTACCAGCAGCTAGTACAGGAATTCAGTATTGAAATCTCTTGGGAAGTCCTGCTTCAAGATTATATAGCTCATTTCCATTCCCACTGTATCCCTTTTGCCCATTTGTATGAAATGCTTGATGAGCTGAAACAGAGAAACATCCGATTAGCAATCATTACAAATGGTTTCGGACAATTCCAGATGGATAATATCCATGCACTCGGTATTGCACACTATTTTGATGCCATTTTAGTATCAGAGTGGGAGCAAATGAAAAAGCCACAGCCTGACATCTTTTATAAGGCACTGAAGCAAATTAGCGTTCAGCCTGAAGAAAGCATATATGTAGGTGACCATCCAGTAAACGATATAGAAGGGGCTCAGAGTGTGGGCATGAAAACTATCTGGAAAAGAGATCCATATTTTGGTTCAGTAACTACACCTTATATAATTGATGATTTAGATGAAATTATAGGTATTGTAGATACGATCAATGAATCCCAATCCAGTCTGCTATGACAAGGAGGTCATTATGAATCATATTGCCATCCATACTCATAAAGAAGCGGCACGCTTTATGTGCCATCTGCTTGAACAGGAAAAGGAATGGATCTTTTCTAAACTAGAGGAGCCGAAACGAATTTTGAGATTTTGGGAGAGAGTTATACAAATTATGTAGCGAAATAATGAACAGTTTTTCCGTTAAAGTCCAATTATATAAGCCTCTTTCCTAGATACATACCATATATGTTTGTTAGTATGAAACAGAGATGAATTTTAAAAGGGTGAATTTGATGTATAAAAAAATGTTAATCGTATTTAGTGCAGCTACTATTTTATCTGCATGCGGAAACAGCGCCGATGCTGAGAAGGAAGTAATTGAAGCGCAATTTGAGCTGCATGGGGATTATGCAAATTTACCAGAATACCTGTATATTCTTGAAGAAATTGAAGCCGAGCAGTATGATTTTAATACTGTAACCGACAATGATGACAAGCGCGTCATTTCTATTCAAGCGGATAGTGAAAATTACCGATCTATTTATGTTTATAAAACATCTCGCTTAATCATCCAGCATGAAGGGGATCAAGGCGAAATATTTAATGAAGAAATCGATTGAAACCACATATAACTAGCTCAAAATCCTCCTACTAGTAGTGGGGATTTTTTTACTCTATGCTAAGGGGGAAGTACTATATTTATATTTAATACAGTCATTTTATGGATCGTTATATCCACACTTATTAATACATATTTAATGACATTTCCTATACCCGTTTTACGTAAAAGAGCTTATCCTGCCAACTATCTGATTCAAGAAAATAATCGAATAGATTTCCAAAACAATTCGGAATGTGCGGCCTTTTCAACAGCGTATATTTTGCGCCATTTTGGTTTGGAGGCGGAGGGGGAAGCGTTATACACACATTTTCCTAGTAAAACGATGGCCGGCAATGTATATCCAAAGGGAATCCGGACGGTGTTAAATAAAAAGGGCTTTAAAACAAACTATTATAAAGGGAATATGCACACATTAAAATACGAAGTTAGTAAAGGAACTCCTGTAATTGTTTTTATTAAAGTACATAAGAATCTCAATAACTTGCATTTTGTCCCGGTTGTAGGCTACGACAAGGAGTATATTTACCTTTCAGAGTCTTTAAAGCATCTGGTGAATAGTGAAGGTGAACACAAGAGCTATAATCGGAAAGTTCCAATCGAAGAATTTAAAAGACTTTGGGATGTAAAGAGACTGCATATGCTTTTTTATAGCAATACATACTTAGCCGTTCATGCCAATTCAAAGGAGGGATGAAAATGTTTAAATATATCGATGATATGGCTGGAGCTATATTTGATATTTTTAAATATATTTGTTATTTTTTTGCTGGCGCAATAATCGTTGGTGCACCACTATACTTGATTGCTAAATTTTTTGAGTGGCTTTTCTAAATGTCTTATATATAGAACTTTGAAAGGATTTAAATTCTAGCATAAGAAAAAAATATCCATTTTCTTTAGGGAAATGGATATTTTTCGGTTAGAGCATAAATTAAAGACCATCCGCCTATAAAATTAATACGTGTCCTTAAACCGTTTTGGCTTTTTAACATAGCCTTCAATTACGAACCCGCACTCCGTACAAATAATGTATTCAACCTTGGACCCGAACCCTAATTTATTGACGACGGACATGACGCTATAGCCATTGTGCTGACCTTTTCCTAAATCCGTCGAACCGCATTTTGGACATTCACTTACCTTTGTAGAATCGATCAATTTCTTCACTCCTCGTTTTGCTATACTGATTCCGTTACTACTTCCGAACTTTGTGTCTCCGGTTGCTTGTTTTCATGTGATTGTTTCGTATGTTTTTGCACAACGTTATTAATATTAAAGAAAAGTCCCATTACAATAATGGAAAATATCCAGCCCGCTACTTTTTTATAGATAAGCATGTCCCCATATCCATCGATACCATATTTATTTAGCAGAAACGCCGTTAAACCTGCCATAAAGAGACCCCGAATAATAAACACCGCTTGGATGATTTGAAACCATTTGAAAATGCCCTTTTGAAAAAATAAAGTTTTGCTGTCTTTTCTGTCATAGCCCTGTAAATAGGCAAAATCGACCGCGATATATAATGAAAAAGGCTGCTTTACGATGAATAGAATACAGTATAAAAAAGTATAAAAGAGACTTAAATAAATGCCATTTATAATCATTTGCTCTGCTGAACCTGACAGTAAATCGACCGTTGTGCCAATTAACAGCGAACCTAAAATAAATATTCCTGTTATATTAAACTGTCTATCAAAAATAAAGCGGTAAAGGGTATAAACAATACCAGGAACGGTTGAAAGCAGCATCGCAACATAATCCCCTAAAGGTTCCCTACCAAAATTCCAAATAATATAGGGTAATGCCGCATAAAATAGCAGCTCAAGTAAAATAGAATTTTTATTCGACTGTGGTTTTTTTGCCATAGAATCCTCCAATATAACAATATAAATACAATTATAAACTGAATTTACATAAAATGGATTACGTTATTTCTTAAAGAATTAATATAAAAAAGTAATTGTTAGACTAACTTGATTACATTTGACATGAAGAATAATAAAAAGTACAGCGTAACAAATGTGAACAATAGGATTCTTTCTTTTCTGGCAATATATGAAATACACGTAACAATAATTGATCCAGCTGCCAATGCAGAAACTAAAGGACTGCTTAACAGAAGGCTTAAGGTAAAGAAAACAAAGAAAGCTGCATAGGACCAGTTTTTTAGTTTTAAAAATACCCCTTGAGCACCTGTTTCGGTAATTTTCCATTTACCTAAATAGTTATGTTCGTTTTTATTAGGTTTTAGTGATAAATTCTCTTGATCAAACTGCATGTATACGGGCTGCAAATAAGGTGCACACCCATCTACTGCTTCATAACCCCAGTAAAAAGGTTCTCCATCAATTTGGAAAGACGCAATGGGCGGGTATGGCGAATTAACTATTGTTAGTTTATCCAGATCGTTATATTTAGGGGATAAATAGAGCTCTGCATCATAAGAAAAGACAACACGCTGTCCTTCTAATTGACCGAAGTATGCAGTCCATTTTAATGTACGGATATTACTAAACAAAAACTGGAATTTCTTCTTCTTTTGAAGTGATGCTAAACTGCAATCGACAGGAACCCAGCCTGCCTGTTCATCATAAAGTTCATTCCACACATGAGCTCCCATCTTACCATTAGCCCAACTACCGATAAGCGTACGGCAAGGAATCCCGATGGAACGACATAGTGAAGAAAATAGAAAAGAATATTCTCCACAATCACCTTGCTTCGCTTGTAAAAAGGACTTTGTGCCACGTCCTTTAGGGGGATAAACATATTTATATTGAGTGACTGTATAATTAAAGATAGCCTTCGCTTTTTCCATTGTCGTTACAGCCCCAGCCGTTATTTCATGTGCTAGATTCCTCATCTGTTCATCCACAACAACGAGTGTACCGCTGCGCAAATAAAATGCCTTTTCCTTATCCGTAAGCATTTTTTGTTCATTTTGTTTATACGTATCGATAGAATAATTCATTTGAAACTGTTCATTTTCTTTTAAAGTAAAATAAAAGAGTTCATTATTGCCGTCATCAATTGTTTTTTCTTCAGGGGAATGAGTACAAGTCACGTCAGGGTGATCCATCGGTAAAGTAGTCCATATCCTTGTTATGCCTTTATTTGAGTTGTGATACGAATATGCTATATTGACAATATTTTTCATTATAGACACCTTTTCTTTTAATGGTTTTTAAATATTCTGGATATTTGTATATACGGAAAATACTTATAAAAGTTTCAATGTATTTAATTTTATAAGATCAAGTAAAGGTAAAAGGAATGAGAAAGAGGGTAGCAAGAAGGTGCGAATTTACTATTAGTTTTCTGATTTATCTATGTTACAATAATTTTCAAATAAAATAATTTCCTTCGGGGTCGGGTGAAATTCCCAATCGACGGTGATGAGTTAATCTCTAAGCCCGTGAGCCGCTTTTTGTGTGCAGGATTTGGTGCAAGTCCAAAGCCGACAGTATAGTCTGGATGGGAGAAGGAATAGCCACGCATTTTTTAAAAATTTGATTTAAAATGTGCTTTTTTGCTATACACTTTTCCCGTCGCACCAAGTGACGGGATTTTTTTATTGATAATTTTATATGAATTTCCTTCGGGGTCGGGTGAAATTCCCAATCGACGGTGATGAGTTTAACTCTAAGCCCGTGAGCCACTTTTGTGTGCAGGATTTGGTGCAAGTCCAAAGCCGACAGTATAGTCTGGATGGGAGAAGGAAGCAATGTCATTCGCTTTTTGAAATTTGTGTTCAAAAGGCTTATTTGATGCTGCTAAATTTCCCTCTCATCGAACTCCGAATTCAATCGGGGTTCTTTTTTAATTTTAAAAAGAGGTGAGTAGGATGTTTACAGGAATTATTGAAGAGTTAGGAACTGTGGAGAAGATTAGTCAGTCCACACAAACGATGGAATTATCCATTCGAGCAAGTAAAATTTTAGAAGATGTAAAACTCGGAGACAGCATTGCGGTGAACGGTGTTTGTTTAACAGTGAAAAAATTTTCGTCCAATTCATTTTTGGCAGATGTGATGCCTGAAACTGTTAAAGCAACAAGCCTGAAACAATTAACTGTTGGTATGCATGTCAATTTGGAACGGGCAATGCTGGCGAACGGTCGATTTGGCGGACATATCGTATCAGGCCATGTTGATGGTGTTGCAATCATACAGCGGAAAAGACCTGTTGCTAATGCGGTCTATGTGGATTTAGCGATGGACCGTACTTTAATTGCACAGTGTATCGAAAAAGGTTCTATAACAGTCGATGGCATAAGCTTAACGATTTTTAATGTGTCAGATACACTCGTTACCATTTCCTTAATCCCCCATACTTACGAACAGACCGTGTTGGGCTATAAAAAGGCTGGGGATGTTGTGAATATTGAAACAGATTTGATCGGGAAATATGTGAAAAAGCATTTACAAAATCAAACGATAAATACGATTACACAAGATTTTCTGCAACGTACAGGGTTTTAAAGGAGTGGGAAAAGATGAATACGATTGACGAAGCAATTCAAGCATTAAAAAATGGTGAAATTATTATTGTATCTGATGATGAAAATCGAGAGAATGAAGGAGATTTTCTCGTTTTAGGAGAATTTGCAACACCGGAAAATATCAACTTTATGGCACTTCATGGTAGGGGATTAATATGTACACCTATTTCTCTAGCCATCGCTGAAAAACTTTGTCTTCACCCAATGGTCCAGAGTAATACAGATACATATCAAACGGCTTTTACGATTAGTATCGATCATATTAACACAACGACAGGAATCAGTGCATTTGAACGTTCAGCAACGATATTGGCATTACTTGAACCAGCAGCGAAGCCGGAACATTTCCACCGTCCTGGGCATGTTTTTCCGCTTATCGCAAAAGAAGGCGGGGTAATAGAGCGCCGCGGTCATACAGAGGCAGGGGTAGATCTTGCAAAATTATGCGGGTCGATGGAAGCGGCGGTCATATGCGAAATTATGAATGAAGATGGTTCGATGGCGCGGATGCCGCAGCTTGAAAGACTCGCACTAAAACATCAGCTGAAATTTATTACGATAGAAGATTTAGTTCAATATATAAAAATAAACACAATGGTTGTATAAGAAGGAGCATATGAAATGGGAAAAACATTTGAAGCGCAATTAGTAGGTACAGATTTAAAAATCGGAATCGTTGTCGGCCGGTTCAATGAATTTATTAATGATAAATTATTAAGCGGTGCAATCGATGGATTAAAAAGACACGGTGTAAATGAAGATAATATTGATACTGCCTGGGTACCGGGTGCATTTGAAGTACCCTTTATTGCAAAGAAAATGGCAGAAGCCAATAAGTATGATGCAGTAATCGGCTTAGGTACAGTCATTCGCGGATCAACAACACATTATGATTATGTATGCAATGAAGCAGCTAAAGGAATTGCCAAAGCGGGCTTGGATACAGGGGTACCGGTTATTTTCGGGATTGTCACAACTGAAAATATCGAGCAG
Organism: Solibacillus ferritrahens; assembly: GCF_037027585.1. NCBI lineage: Bacteria > Bacillati > Bacillota > Bacilli > Caryophanales > Caryophanaceae > Solibacillus > Solibacillus ferritrahens. The sequence goes on from NZ_JAXCLE010000006.1 coordinate 99,196, forward strand.
GCGATTGAGCGCGCAGGGACAAAAGCAGGGAATAAAGGCTATGACAGTGCGATGTCAGCTATAGAAATGGCGAATTTAAATAAGTTGTTTTAGATGTTGTTATGTGTCATACCAAGGCATAATGATTAAAAAAGGCTTTCCGAAATCGTATCTTTTCGGAAAGCCTTTTTCGTGCATACGCAAATTTGATTTGGAAACATTATTTAGAATGATTCTGTATGCTTTATCAATCTTTAATTGGACGCTTAGACAACAATAAATTGATTATGAAACCACTGATAGTAAATATAATCATCCCTATCAACACCTTTACTAATGATACCTCGATATCCACAATATGATCAGTCTCCTGTGTTATTTCAAGTACTGTCCACCAGTTATCGATTGAGGATTCATATATGGCAAAGTATAACCATATTAAAAAACAGAAATATACAAATATAAAAATCCCCATTTTTCTATTCATAACACACCTCCTATACAACTTTTCGCAAATTCAGAGTGTTATACCTTTTTAATCTTTCTGATATTATTCGTGTTTTAAGAAAAACGTTTTCAAATGCAAGTTTGGGGAATCTAAAGTCGATCTTCAACAATCGGGCGCTTTCCTTGAATAAGGAAAGGCCCTTTTCTTTCACTTCCGTTTGTATAATCAGCATTGGAATATAATAGATCCTTATTTATAAATTTCTAGCAGTGTTTTTCATTGCCAAATGTTCGAAGAATGAATTTGTTTATTTATTTTTACCGGTTTTTTCATTGCCGTGTTTAAAGTTCCCTGTAATTTTAGCTAATAAAAGCTGTACTTCCATTATATTTTCTGCTGCATTTAATTTTTCTATAAGTTGCGCAGCCTTCCCATCCTTTACAATTTTGATTTGCTTGCCTTCAAAATAGATGATCACTGTCCCTTTTTTCGTTATTTGGTAATTGAATGGCTCTTCCCTTAATCTGTTGCGTTTATCTATTTCACTCACCATATTACCCCCTGTCGACAAAATAGCTTACAAGCCATTTTGTGAAAATATATCCTCTTTCGCAGGGATAATACTCTCTTTTTTATTGTTTAGTTTAAGTAGGGTGTATGTAGACCAAATATCTATGCTTATAATAACTGGAATTTTAGATTTAGTTGGTACATCATATTTTGTGTATCAAATTGTTTCAAAATTGGTTATTCATTAAGATATATAAATGCAGTTTCATACTAGTTAATAGAAGCTTTTCAGTTATTAAATTAAAGGGCGCGATTCTTCAATAAGAAGGTCGCGTTTTCCGTTAAAGGACCATATTGTTGAATAACACTCATTTATAGTTTCCAAACACATATAGGTATGGAAATTTGAATTCTCAATAAGTTCAAAAATATTTTTAAGAACATTTTATTTATTGTCACCTTCTTAGTTGAAGGTGACAATTTTATTTTTATTACATAAGTATTTACTTATATTGAAAGAAATGATACGTTATATAAGTAAATACTTATGTAAAAGATTGGAGGGGTCGTTTTGGATTTATTAGAACAACAACTAAAAGCATTGGCAGATAAAAATCGTCTTACGCTTTTAGCATGCATGAAAAATGGTGAGGTATGTGTTTGTGATTTTGTTGAAGTGCTTGGCATTTCGCAACCTGCTGTTAGTCAACAGTTAAAAAAATTAAAAGATGCAGGTATTATTTTAGAAAGAAAAAAGGGGACGTGGAAATATTACCGAATTGCAGAGCAACTTTCCCCTATTGTAGAAGCTGTCATTAACCAACTAGAAGCTGATGATGGGTGTCGTTGTGGAGGAAATACATGTTCTTGTTAGCAAGCATTCTCTTTATCACAACATTAATTTTCGTTATTTGGCAGCCTAGGGGACTGAATATTGGTTGGTCTGCCATAGCTGGCGCTGTAATGGCATTACTTCTTGGTGTTGTTGATTTTTCTGATGTTGGCTCAGTAATTAACATAACATGGAATGCTACGCTCTCATTTATAGCTATTATCTTAATCTCATTGATTTTAGATGAAATTGGTTTATTTGAGTGGGCTGCCTTACATATGGCGCGTGCAGCAAAAGGCAGTGGCATCAAAATGTTTGTTTATGTTAGCTTACTTGGCGCTATTGTAGCAGCATTGTTTGCTAATGATGGGGCTGCACTGATTTTAACGCCGATCGTATTAGCGATGGTTCGTAACTTACAATTCAGTGAGAAAATGATTTTCCCGTTTATTATGGCAAGTGGCTTTATCGCTGACACAACCAGCTTACCTTTTGTCGTCAGTAATTTAGTAAACATTGTCTCTGCTGACTTCTTTAACATAGGCTTTATCGAATATGCTTCACGTATGTTTATTCCTAACTTATTCTCACTTGTGGCAACCATTGTTGTGCTACTCCTATATTTTAACAAGTCGATTCCACGGGCATATGACGAAGCAATGTTAAAAGAACCACGTCTTGCCATCAATGACATGAAACTATTTAAGTTATCTTGGTTCATCCTAGCAATATTAGTGATTGGTTATTTTTCAAGCGAATGGATTGGCGTACCCGTTTCACTAGTTGCAGGGGTAATTGCAATTTTCTTCTTAGTAATGGCACGTCGAAGTAAAGCTGTCGATACAAAAGCAGTTGTTAAAGGTGCTCCATGGAATATTGTTTTCTTCTCAATTGGTATGTATATTGTCGTTTACGGCTTAGGGAATGCAGGTTTGACATCTGTACTTGCTCGACTTATTGAATGGACAGCAGACCAAGGTTTATTTGTCGCAACGGTTGGTATGGGCTTTATTGCAGCTTTTCTATCATCTGTTATGAATAATATGCCGACTGTGATGGTCAATGCATTAGCAATTGCTGAAACGACTACCAATGGCACATTACGAGAAGCGCTCATTTATGCCAATGTTATTGGTTCTGACTTGGGACCAAAAATTACGCCTATCGGATCTCTTGCGACTCTTGTGTGGCTTTATGTACTTTCAGGAAAAGGCATTAAAATTTCATGGGGGACGTATTTCAAGACAGGGATTTTATTAACGATACCTATTTTACTGTTTACATTATTCGGTCTTTATATCACGCTTTATATTTTTTGAGGAATGGAGCCTTATTTTATATGAAAAACACGTTATATTTCTTATGTACCGGCAACTCATGCCGTTCACAAATGGCTGAAGGTTTTGCCAAAAAGTATTTACCTGATTGGAACATCAAAAGTGCTGGGATTGAAGCGCATGGATTAAATCCAAATGCTGTCAAAGCAATGGCTGAAAAAGGCATTGATATATCGAAACAAACTTCAGATATCATTGACCAAGAGATTTTAAATAACGCAACACTTGTTGTGACTCTGTGCGGTGATGCAGCCGACAAATGCCCAGTAACACCACCGCATGTAAAACGTGAACATTGGGGATTTGATGATCCTGCAAAGGCGAGTGGAACTGAAAAAGAAAAATGGCTTGTATTTCAAACAGTGCGCGATGCGATAGAAACAAGAATTCAGTTGTTTGCTAGTGACCAAAACTGATGCAAATACACAAATCGGGCGATAAGTCAGTCACATTTTTCACGGCTTATATGCAACTCGTTTTACAAGCTAACATCACTTCAGTTGAAAATCTTGAAAAATACATGGTCCAACACTTTTTTCAAAATGATATATCTTCACTCGGTACAATTACGCTTGCTAATTTTAAACAAGCGCTTAAAATATTTATAAGAAATGAGGAATAAAAATGGAGTTTAATATTTTAACAAATTCATCTTGTTGCACACCAAATACAGGGTGTTGCGAACCAAAATATCCAGTCGCTATTATTGGTGCAGGTCCTATTGGGTTAGCCGCTGCTGCCCATTTAAAATCTTACAAATTGCCATTTATCATATTAGAGAAAAATGAGGTGGCTGCAAATGTTGCTTCTTGGGAACATGTGCAACTATTTTCACCATGGGAATTTAATGTAGACAGTGCTGCTAAACAATTGTTAGAAAACACTGGGTGGACGATGCCGAATAAAAACACTATTCCAACTGGAAAAGAATTACGAGAAGATTACTTAATTCCTCTAAGCAAGTTGTTTAAAGAGCAGATCCATACGAATGAAGAGGTTATTGCGATTACAAAGTTAGATACCGATAAAATGAAATCGACCAACCGAGTAAATAAGCCTTTCTTGATTTTCACAAAGAACGGGCAAGCGACAAAAACTTATAAGGCCAGCGCTATTATTGATGCGACAGGTACATGGGGACATTCCAATCCTGCTGTTAGCCATGGGGTATGGTTACCGAACGAACACGCAGCCAGTCATAAAATAAATTATCAAATTCCTAACGTATCTGCCGATTCTTCACGCTATGCAAATAAACGCATTGGTGTTGTAGGTGGTGGACATTCAGCCATCAATTCCCTACTTCAACTAGTAGAATTAAAAGGTGCATACCCACAAACGGAAATCACATGGATTTTGCGTAAAAAGCGTGTTGAAGATGCTTTAGGTGGCGGAACTTCCGATGAATTAGCTGCGCGTGGTGAGCTTGGCTTAAAAATGAAACAAATACTCTCTGATAAAACGATTCATGTGGAAACACCTTTCTATATCCAAACTATTTTAGAGAAAGAAGAAGGATTGATCCTTAAAGGTACAGATAAAAAAATTGGTCCTTTTGATGAGCTAATTGTCAACACAGGCAATCGTCCAGATTTTTCATTCCATAGTGAATTACGTTATGAGGTGGAACCATCGACAGAAGCTGTTTCTGCAATTGCTTCATTAATTGATCCAAACCTTCATAGTTGTGGAAGTGTACCAGCACATGGTGAAAAAGAGTTACGGCAACCAGAAACGAACTTTTACATTGTTGGCTCTAAGTCATACGGACGCGCTCCAACTTTCTTAATGGCTACTGGTTATGAGCAAGTACGTTCAATTGTTGCGTTCCTTGCTGGCGACATATCTGCTGCTCTTGATGTGAAATTAACACTACCAGAAACAGGCGTTTGTCATACTGGGATTGAAGGATGCTGTCAATAAAAAGGGGCTTATATTAGATGATTCGTTATTTAGAAAAGAAAGATATACCTGACGTGCTGACAATCTATCAATTAGGGATTGACACAGGTATCGCGACATTTGAAACAATGGCACCTTCTTTAGAACAGTGGGACCAAAAATTTCACCCAAACCTTCGATATGTCTTTGAAGAAAATGATAACATTTTAGGTTGGATATCTATAACGCCTGTTTCTTCAAGAGAGGTTTATAAAGGAGTAGGAGAAGTAAGTGTTTATGTACACCCTCATGCTAAAGGCAAAGGGGTTGGTACTCAACTACTTGAACAATTAATTGTGCAAGCCAAACTCTCGGGTTACTGGATGCTACAATCATCTATATTTGAAGTGAATTTAGTTAGTATTCAACTTCACAAAAAGTCCGGATTTAATATTGTAGGGTTACGTAAAGGAATTGCTAGAAAAAACGATCAATGGATGAATACAATTTTGATGGAACAACATTTAATACTTGAATAACGAACCTTTAGATAAATGATATTCAACAATCAGGCGCGATTCTTCAATAAGAAGATCGCGTTTTTCCGTTAGAGGACCAGATTGCTCCCAAAATATTATTTTATAGGACTTGTGTAGCATATATTTTAAAACCGTGTTATGTTATTGAAAGAAATACTATACATACAAGCAAACAGCTTGTTATTCAATAGCATTGTAAGATGAAATTTAGCAATTACTCAAAGGAGAACAACAATGAATAAAATAAATTTAAACACAGCCATTCATCCGACTTTACAAAATTATTTAGAAATTTTACCTTTATTCCACTCAATGTTACCAGACCTAGCTATTGGATTAACTGATACACAAGAATGGATTGCTTACTTTCCGGGGCGAAAAATAGATATAGGAGCAAGAGCAGGTACTAAAATAAATCCACAAGAACCTCTAGCAGATTGTATTAAAAACAAGGTAATAATAAATGATGAAGTTCCACCGGAGTTCTTTGGACTTCCTTTCACCGGCATAGCTGCACCTATATTAGATAATGGTCAGGTAATTGGAGCACTAGCCATTCAATTACAAAAACAAAATGAAAAACAACTTAGAGCTATTTCAGATCAGATTTTACAATCACTTGAAAAAGCTAGTAACCGTGTCGTGTCTATCACAGATAGCTCGGAAGGTCTCTCAAAAATCAGTGATAAATTGTTAGAACAGTCCACTCAAGCAATGGAAGAAGTGAAAAATACGGATGAAGTATTAAATTTCATTAAGAGAGTTGCTGATCAAACAAACCTTTTAGGGTTAAATGCCGCTATTGAAGCAGCAAGGGCAGGGGATAAAGGTCTTGGCTTCACAGTAGTTGCTAATGAAATAAGAAAACTTTCTTTTGAAACCGTTTCTTCCACAGAAAAAATAAGACAAACACTAACGAACATCCAAAATTCCGTGAATGAGATTACAGCTTCTATTCAAGAGGTTGTGGTTGTTGGACGTGAACAAGCATCCTCTACTGACGAAATTTCAAACATTATTACTAAGATTGAATCTATGAGTAAAGAGTTAAACAAGTATGCTTCCGAATTATAAAAATTAGGAACGTAAAAAATATACATATAATATGGATTTCCAAAAATAAAAGCGAAGTAGTACCTAAAACAAGGGGCTACTTCGCTTTTAGACTTATTTATTGTGAATACTTAATATTATATACATAATGGCGTAACGGAGTGATGATAATATGACAAGAAATCAGAAAAACGAGGTACCTATTGTTGTTTTAAGCAGCTTTTCTATCCTAGTTTTGCCTGCACTTTATTATAGTGGAGTAAATAGTTTAATCGTAGGAACTTATACTATTATCATGTTTATTATTCTATCTACGTTAACAATAAGCATGATTAAACAACAAAATAGTAGAAAGAATAATAAGGAAGAAAATCACTAAAATGATTTTGAACTTACTGTGGCTTTAATCAACAAACGGGCGCAATTGTTATAAATAAGACTTAGGTCATAATTTCTTACGTTTTCGTTCTAAAAATATAGGTGCTAAATTTAGCAAGATAGAAACAATTGTCAAAAACCAAAATGCCCTTGCCATACCAGGCAGTTCACTTAAAGCCGACCAGTCTTCCACTTTTACCCACCGATTTAAATTACTGAAAGCTGCACAAATTGTTAATGCTGTTAATGATAATGCCATCGCCATAGCAAATTTATAGTCCTTTCCTGCTGCATACATATAAAGATTTATAAAGGTTATAACTACTGCAATAAGACCTAATATTACCCACATAATAATACCTCCATCATACTTTCATTTTTCAATATAGATATAAATTGTAAGTTTATGGTTCTTAAAGCGATGTTTGATATGTGCGTCTTAATTCATTTATATTGGTTGGGCGTATTGAAATCGTAAATTGAATGACTAAGAGAATGGAACTATATTGTAAATCAATTCCTTCTATTTCAAACCTTACGCCAACTGTAAGAGTAATTTTGCTTATTTTTGTAGTAAGGTATTGCTAAGGAAACAAACAGGAGGCTGTAATGGTGAATGCGTCGAATAAATTACTTGAAGTGAAAGAAGTTCATAAAGTTTTTGGGAAAGGACAAAGTGAAACAAAGGCATTAAAAGGTGTCACTTTTGATGTTTTACCAGGGGAGTTTCTTGGCATCATGGGAGCGAGTGGTTCAGGAAAGACAACGCTATTAAATGTAATCGCTACAATGTTGAAGCCAACATCAGGTCAAATATTACTAGAGGGGCAAAATATTTCGTCGTTCAAAGGGGGGCAGCTTGCTGCATATCGAGGCAATCACATTGGTTACTTATTCCAGCAATTTGAACTGATTGATAATTTAACGGTGAAAGAAAATATCGTGTTGCCGTTAGCCATTCATGGAATTCATGTAAGTGCACAGGAGCAACAGTTGTCGGAATTAGTGAACAGATTTGATATTGAAGAACTGTTAAATAAATTTCCGTCACAGTTGTCTGGCGGTCAAAAGCAGCGGGTTGCGGCTGCAAGGGCATTAATTTCCAATCCTAGTATTGTCCTAGCAGATGAGCCCACAGGAGCGCTAGATACAAAAAATGCAAAAGTTTTAATGGAGAAGCTATCTGAACACAATCAACTGCATCGGTCTACGATTTTAACGGTGACGCATGATGCGAATGCAGCTAGCTATTGTTCTAGAATTTTGTTTATCCAAGACGGGGTCATTTTCCATGAACTACGCAGAAATGTACTGGGCGAATCGCAAGAGGCATTTTATGAGCGCATTGTGATGGTGATGGCGCAGCTTGCTGGAGGTAGTAGCAATGTTCTTTGATTTTGTGAAACGTAATAGCCGACAAACGCGAAAGGAAAACGGGGTGTATTTTGCATCGCTGATTGTATCGATTATGGCGTTTTATGTGATTTTGTCACTAGGTGAACAAGATGTGATGCGGTATTTGAAGACAATTGAAAGTGATGCAGTAGATCGCTTACTATTATTAATTCCCGTACTTTATGGGGTTTCACTAGTATTCGTGTTCTTCCTTGTGTATTTTGCAAATCGCTATCAGATGCAGCAGCGTAGTCATGAGTTCGGTATGTATCTAATGATGGGGATGAAGCAAAGTAAGTTATTTCTCATGACGATGGGAGAAGCGATATTGAATAGTATCATGTCTCTTTGTATAGGCTTACCGATTGCTTTGTTTATAACGGAGCTTATTAATTTAACGACGTCTCGTTTAGTTGGCATGGGGATTGTAGGACATGCATTTCGAATTTCATGGGTTGGCATACTATTAACGATTTGTGGTTTCTTTCTTGTGCAATTACTAGCAATGCTGATTTTGAGCTTTAAGTTGAGCCGAAAAGAGCCGAATGAATTACTTCATGAGGATAAAGATAAGTCGCAAAGTACAATGACACCTAAATGGGGTGTAGTCAGTCTACTATCTGGTGCTACTTTACTGCTTGGGACAATCTTTTTATGTATCGCATACGGCATGGCGATTTTATATTTAAGAAATTTTGATTACAGCATATTTGCACTTATTTTACTAATCGGTATAATGGGGACGTTTATAATGTTCCGCGGTTTAGGCAGCTTGATTGGTTTTTATGTGATGAAAAAAGGTAAGTCCACAACAGGTATATCAATGTTTACAGCGAGACAGCTACAGGAAAACGTACTGCATCAATGGAGCTCACTGGCAATTTCATCACTACTTATTTTAATGGCGATGGTGTGCTTTGCGTTCGGGACATTTACTGCGTTAACGAATGATGCAGTATCTACACGAACAGTGGACTACACGTTTAATGATGAAAAGGCAGAAATTCAAGCGGTTGTGCAATCAGAGGAATTAGCACCATATATCGAGCAATTTTACGGCATGGCGTTGCACAATTTTTACGCAAGCGAAGATGAGTCAACATTAAACTTTCATTTTGCTTGGTCAGGATTAATGGAGGAAATATCGAGTGCAACTGATTCAGAGGCTAAAAATATTTTAATTAATAACTTTTCACAGAAAGGTAATCCTTATTTTATTTCATTATCAAGCTATAATGATATGCTACAAGCAGCAGGTAAGGAACAAATTGTACTCGCTGACAATGAAGTTGCGATGTATTCAAGTGAGGTTACAGGTGCTCCTTATGATGTATTAAAGGATTTATTACAAAAGGAGCCGACAATTGAAATTGCGGATAAAGAGTATACATTAGCGTCAAATCTATACTCAGATAATATTGTAGCGGACCGTGCGATTACGTTAATGTATGCACTTATCGTACCAGATACATTGTTCACTCAATATTTTGATGTAGTTGATACGTGGCTGTGGAATATGACGTTAAAAAGTGATTTCGTAAAAGAAAAAGGGCTTATGCAGGCGATGCTTGAAGTCGATCAAGTACTCAACACAATGGATGTGCAATTTGAAAGCTACCTTGCAAGTATGGGCAGACAGCTATTTTATACGGTAGCAGCAACCTATACAACGTTTTACTTAGGCGTGATGTTTTTACTAATCGCCAATACGGTGCTAGGCTTGAACTTTTTAATGCAACAACGAAGCACGCGTAGTCGCTACGAAACACTGGTGATGCTCGGTGCAAATGTACATTCTATCTGTCTGTCTGCACGCAAGCAAATTTGGTTATATTTTATTTTAGCGATTACAGTGGCACTTATTAGTGGTAGTTTTGGGATTTGGTCTTTATTAACCGCCTTGCCAGCGGCTGAGTTTAATGTTCGTAACATCAGTGTGATTGGACTTGTTGTGCTACTATTTATAATAATCGAAGTGATATATATTCGTATGATACAACGAAAAAGCGACGCAGAAATTCAAAAGCTAAACGATATTGACTAGAGGTGTTTGTATGGCGAACATTGTCATAGTAGAGGATGACCATTTTCTACGTGAAGAATTACAACATATTTTACAAAAGGAGGGGTACTCAGTTGTGAGTATCTCTACTTTTGATGCCCCCGTAGAAGCGATTATACAAGCCAATCCGTCCCTTGTATTATTGGATTTAAATTTGCCAGATATGTCCGGCTTTCAAATTTGTCGTACGTTAAAGGCGAAGGGCGTTGGTCCAATATTAGTGTTAACAGCACGTAATCAGTTACGAGATGAACTGCATGCATTAGAGCTCGGGGCGGATGATTTTTTAAATAAACCGTGTCATCCGAAGCGACTCATTGCCCGAATCGAAAAGCTACAGCAACTGTACGCTACAATGCCTAGACTATTAAAATGGGCACAATTCACGCTAGATGAAAAAGGGAATATTTTATATGCTGCTCAGCAGTCTGTCGCCTTATCAGAAAATGAAGCCATTATGATGAAATTATTTATTAACAATTCACCAGCAATAGTGACAAAGGAGCAACTTTTTATAGAGCTATGGGGAAGTAGTGAATTTGTAGACGAGAACATTTTACAAGTCAATATGACGAGACTTCGAAAAACGTTAGATAAGGTGGGAATGTCACGGTCAATTAAAACGGTCAGAGGTATCGGCTATCAATTAATAGGGGGCGAAACCTCATGAAAAAAGTCAATTGGCTACATCTATTTCAGCACTCGCATCACTGGATTTTACTCCTTTTTGTGAATAGTGCTTTATTTATATTTTTAGCGTGGGTTGCTTATCCAAAAGAATTTAAAATATTAGTACCGACGATGCTCATTATCACATTGGTTACGATGTTGTATGGGGTAATTATTACATTGAAAAAACAGCAAGAGAAACAAAATCCTTTTTATCAGTTTTTAAAAGAGCCCTCTCTTGAGAAGGAAGAACATTTATTACAAATTTTAGGTAACTCCTATAAAGAAGTCGTGCACAATTTAGCCAATGAATTACGTCGCCTGCATGATGAAGCACTAGAGGCAAAGTACCAGTCATTAGAATATCAAACGTTTATCGAAAGCTGGGTGCATGAAATTAAAACACCACTTTCATTATTTCATTTTGTGTTACAAAATCGGAAAGACGAAATGTCTTCTTTAGTTTATAAACGGCTAGATCATGCAAATATAACGATTCATGATTACGTAGAACGTATATTATTTTTTGCCAAGCTTCAAGCAGTGCATGTGGATTATAGCTTGAAAAAGGTCTCGATTTTGGAATGCTTTGAAGACGTCTTACTAGAGCTACAATCATTATTGGAAGAGCAGAAGGTAAGTGTTCATACGGATATCAAGGACATTCCCGTTATATCTGATGAAAGAGCGCTTCATTTTATTTTAATCCAGTTACTTGTGAATGCAATTAAATATCGAAACGTAGATAGTGATAGTTTCATTTGGATAGAAACAGGCTTTGAACATGAAAAAGACAGCTATTATGTGAAAGTAGCTGACAATGGACTGGGTGTCTTGCAATCAGACTTACCATTTATATTTGATAAAGGATTTACTGGAGACACTCACAATCAAAAGCAGTCTACAGGAATGGGCTTGTTTTTAGTGAAAAAATTATGTGATGATTTGCAAATTGAAATGAAGGTCGACTCAGAATATAAGCGTGGTTTTACAATGAAGTTATTGTTTCCGAAGGTTTAACCGTACGAAATTGAACAAAAATACTAACGAAGCTAATCGTCCATGAAACGGTTAGACACTGTTACCGTTTGAGGATGATATTCCAACTTTGTTACGTAGTAAAGGGAAATATTTAGTATGGGAAGCAGTGTTTTAGTAGGTGGATTAGGCATGCAGTTAATCACACAAACTTAAGATTACAGAAAATGACTAAAAAGTATATTAGCGATAGTGTGTAAAGGCTGCGAAATCCTTGTCGAGCAAACGAAAATATAATAAGCGAAGAATTTTTCCTTTAGATGCTGTTGACCTTTAGTTTTAGGTGAAAATAAAGGGAACTTTTCCGTCTATTCATAGAACAACGCACTCACTCACTTATTTTTTAGGATAATAAGCGAAATTTCTTCGTCTATTTTGACCACTTTAAAAAAAATATATAAATAAGCGGAATTTCTCCCTCTATTTAAGCCCATTTTCATTTTCACGGAAACCTTCATCCAGATAATTCGTTTTAATGAAAAACATTGGAAAATAAGGGAGGACACTATGAAGAAAATCAATTCCGTTCTTTTAAGTTTAGGTATTGTAGCGATTGGCATAATCGTATTATTTTTATGTGTATATCTTTTACCTATCCTTGCCCAGGAAGCAGCTGCTGTTCATCCGGAAGTCGCCTACTTGCAATATCCTATTTTACTTGGATTATACGCAACAGCAATCCCATTTTTTTACGCGCTTTATGAGTCATTGAATATGATATATGTGATTGAACGGAAATCATTATTTTCAAGCAGCATTATAAAAGGGTTAAATTATATTAAATATTGTGCATTCATTATCATCGCTTTGTACGTAGCAGGATTTATTATACTTGATACGGCAAATGCTTTCCCGCCGATCATGGCAGTAGCAGGGTTAGTAATTATTATCGTTTCCTTAATGGTAGCAACCGGATCAGTATTTATTAAAAACGTTTTATTAAAATTTCCATTATCAAATTAACAGTGGAGTTTAAAAAATAGTGATCAAGGAGATGGTGTTTTGAGCGATATAGATAAACGAAACAGATTAAAAGAAGAGCCATTCACTTATCGAATAACTAAAAATGGAACGGTAGCAATTAACTTTAAAGGTAAGCAAATTAAAATAGTAAAGGATAAGGAGGCAGAACGTCTTATAGCAAGAATTAAAGCAGTTGAAGATAATATATTAGAAGTACAATTATTATTAGCGAAAATTACGGGTAACTTTAAACATGGAAATGAAAAATCCGGAAAAAATAAAAGAAAATAAATATTGGTAATGTAAAACATTGAGGGTGGGACAAAAGTAGAGATCTCATTGAATAGAAGAAATTCCTTATTAAGGGCCATGTTCCTGTAACGGAAAACAATTCTGGGAGTAGCAGAAAAATACCGATCTTTCCTTTTGGAAAATCGGTATTTTTTGTTTTGTCCCAGGCTCTTTTTATTTGGGTTGGCTTGATTTTATACCTATTTAATGAACTCAATTAATTTTTCCGTCATTTCTTTCCCAACTGTATAAGCTGTATGGGTATCTTCGGTGTTTATAAAAGTGCTTGTTTCACCTTTTTCGTTTATCCATAGATGAAAATACTGTACATTTCCATTCTCATAAATAATGTTCATATAATATTCTGGATTAGTCATATCCGCTATGCCATTTACTTTTACACCACTCATAATTATAGTTTTTAACATTTCGATAGAACTAATATCTTCAAGAACGATTTTGTTGGTTCCTTTCGTTTTTGAAATACTAACTTCTTTAATTTCCCCATCGATCTTTAATGTTGAAACCGCCTCTACCTTTGACTGCTGTTTAGGTTTATTTTCACCACTGTTTATTGTATTGCTTTCATTTGTTTGGCAACCAAAAAGAATCGTTGATGTAATAGTCAGTGATAAAACAAGTAACATAACTTTTTTCATATAATAATCCCTCCATAATAGTTAGACGGAGTTAACTCCCTGAAAGTTACAAGTGAAAACAGTGTTTACAATTATTTCCGATTACTTTACTATTATGTTACACGATATATCGCGACGCATAATAAAAAGGAGGGATAAATATGTCCTATAATGGTGGACCGATGACAGAGGCAATGTATTATGTGTTATTGGCATTAATACGTCCAAACCACGGGTATCAATTAATGCAATCAATTACAGATGTATCGCGCGGAAGGTTAAAGATGGGGCCGGGCACATTATACGGAGTTCTTTCACGTATGCAAAAGGACGGATTAATAGTATTGGCAAAGGATGATGGCCGAAGAAAAACGTATGAAATTACGCAACAAGGCGAGGATGCATTGCGAATGGAATATGAGCGTCTAAAATCTTTAATTATAGACAGCAGCATTTTAGAGGAGGGAAGCCGATGAGTAAAATTGTACGTAAAATTCGACCGTCTGATTACTGGCGGATCGGGGAGCATGAAAGCTATTTTTCCGATATGTCTTTAAAGGGGCTGCATCTTCATAAAATAGGGACTCATTTTATTCATTTTAAAAAAGGGGAGCCGAAGCGGATCGAATACCGCGTGGAAGTGACGAAGAACAAATCCATATCGTATGAACAAATAGATTTGTATGAAGAGAATGGCTGGGAACATGTAACAAGCTATCAATATTTTCATGTCTTCTCATCCCTGGAAGAGAGCAATGCACCAGAAATTCATACAGACCCGGCGGAACAGGCTTATACGTTACAGCGCCTAAGTAAGATCCTTCTTATTAATTTAATCGCAATGTCATTGACGGTAGCATTAACAATCGGTATGCTGAGCGCTACATGGTTTTTGGATGGAACACCGGTTTTACGACTAGTAGAAGGGCGTATTATTCAGCAAAGTATCATGAGTATCATCCTTCTTTACTATGTGTATTACTCCATACGAGCAGCACGGGCAATCCGTTCATTAAAAAGAGACTTAAAGGAAGGGAAAGCAATCGATCATCACGCTCCATGGCAAAGCAGTTTACATAAAAATGCTGTTTTTCCGATTATACTGATAATAGTTGCATTTATAAGTGCTATATTGCCATTGATGCAATTAATAAAAATGGATACTTATACTCTGCCACAAGAGGATGGGGGCTTACCGATTGTCCGTTTGGCAGATATTGAACAGAATCCTTTACTTAAACGAGATGAATATTATATCGATGAAGTGGATTGGGCAAACCGCTACTCGACGAATTGGGGTATTTTTGCACCTGTGCAATACGAGGTAGATGAAAGTGGCATCGTTGAGGGGAGGATGTGGGTAGATGAAAGCGGCCCATATTCACCTAGTATCTCATCGGAAGTTTATGAACTCACTTTTCAAGCTTTTGCAGCTCCATTAGTATCCGATCTTATTAAGTGGAATTCGTATGAAGAGGAAATTGATTCGTACGTAGAAATAGATCATGCCACACTTGATGAATTACGCGTTTATGAAAAGGAAGAAAAGAAACAAATAGTTGCTGTTAAAGGTAAAGTAGTCATGTATGTCCGCTATTACGGTTATGCGGAGGTTGATCATCTAATAGAAAACGTCGCACGAAAAATAGAAGTGCTTGCTGAAAAAGAGAATATCTAATATTTGATTTTTTTAAAAATAACGAATTTTGAAACGAATTCGGAGCTTGAGCCGTATAAATAGTAAGAACTTTTAGGAGGGATTTTTATGTCGGTTCAGGATCCACTTTCGTTTGGTACATATTTTATCAATAATGAATTTAAAAAGATTTATAATGCTTCTACAGCGGATTTCCATACCTTAATTTCTGTTGATGATTTTATTGAAGTTGGGAAGGAATTTAATAAAGGTGTAACACATTATGAAATCGCCCATCAATTTCAATACGATGACATCACTCAATTTGTCTGGTTGGATGATCAGAAGAAAAAAGCAATTGTCGTTGCATTTGATGTGGAAAATGTCATTCAAAGTCTTTATTTAAAGCCATATGTTATATTTCCAGAAACCGATCAGAAATTTACGAAAAACAAATATCGTATGCCCATTGAACAGGAATGGTTTGTATTTTGGGGAGGTACGAATGAATTCGTCAATTACCACTATCCATATGAACAGCAGCGCTATGCCTATGATCTTATTATCATGAAAGATGGCAGAAGCTATATGGATTCACCGACATTGAATGCTAGTTACTATGCCTTTAATGCAGATGTTGTAGCTCCATATGTAGGGAAAGTCATAACAGTCGTCTCACACATTAATGACAATATTCCTGGGGAAATGGATGAAGAGAATGCTGCAGGCAATTATGTTGTCATTGCCCACCCTAATGAGGAATACAGTATGATTGCTCATTTTAAGAAAGATTCAATCGTTGTAAAGCCGGGGGATACAGTAAAAGAAGGGCAACTGCTTGGTCAATGCGGGAATTCAGGCAATTCATCGGAAGCGCACATTCATTTTCAAATAATGGATAAAGCCGATATGAACGAAGCAAAATCGATTCGAATTCAGTTTCAGGATGATTTTGAGCCAATACAGGGGGATACAGTTAAGCCACTGCCTTTTAAAGATCATTCTGAAGGAAAATTTGATAAAGTCGAGAACTCATTTTCAATTGTTGAAGTGATACAGATGATACCTAAAGTAATCGGTCAATTATTTAAGTAGAACAGATCCAGAAGAAGGAGGTTGAAAGAATGACGAAAACTGTACGCAAGTTAAGACCTGCTGATTTTTGGAAAGTCGGAGAACATGAGAGCTGGTTTTCGGATATGTCCGAACAAGGCCTACATATATATGATATAGGGACCCATTTTGCTAAGTTTAAAAAAGGTGAACGTAAGCAGATGGAATACCGATTGGAACTGGCGAAGGACAAATATATTTCAAATGACAAAATCGATTTATATAAGGAAAATGGCTGGGATTATATAGCAAGTGACCGCTACTTTCATATTTTTGCAGCCCCGACTGAAAGAAAGACGAAAGAGATAGAAGTCCATTCGGTAGAATATATGGCTGTATTAAAATCACTTCAGAGAAAAATGCTGCTGAATCTCCTTGTAACAGTAGGAGGAGTAGCATTAATAATTTTTGTATTATACAGATTTTGGTTCCTTGATAATACTAAAATATTACTTTTAATTGACGGGGGCTTAGAAGTTACATTAATTTTAGCTGTAATTAATTCCTTCTATATAATAACTGCATTTAAAAGCTGGAGGGGAATTACTCGGGTACGTAAAAAATTTATAGAAGGTGAATTGATCGATCATCATAAACCTTGGGAACTCTCTTTTTTATATAATAAGATTACCTATATATTTAATATTGTAATTACCATAATTGCTCTGATTATCCCGATTTACCAAATAACTAAAATAGATCATTTGACGTTACCGAGGGAGGATACGTCATTACCGATTGTCAGACTGGAGTCGATTGAAAATAATCCGCATTTAGTAAGAATGGAATGGGGTAACTATGTTAGCGTTAATTGGAGTGCTTTTGCCCCAATCATATATGAGATTGTAGAGAATGGTGAAGAAAAAACGGGGGAATGGACTGATCCGAATAACACTTACACACCAATAATATACTCAAATATTTATCAGCTACGTTTTCAATTCCTTGTGGATCCTTTAGTTAAAGATTTAATAAAAGAAAGTAATTATGAAAGCAATGATAAAAAATTTTTTACAGAAACAACACATGAAAAATTTGACCAACTGCTAATTCATGAAGGAGATGAAGTTAAAGAATTTATTTTCGTAAAAGATAATGCCGTAATGTATATTTCCTACAATGGAAAGGTAAAAGCAGATGTCATAATAGATCAGGCTGCTGAAAAAATCAGCTTACTAACAAATAAATAGTTTCTGCTCCCCTCCGCTCCGCGTCATTCTGCTTTGGCATAAAGTGAATTTCTTCATAATTGAAGATATAAAAGAGAACCCTTCCGCTCTCCGCCGCCTCGCGATAGCGCAAGCGGCTTGATTGGGTGTTTTTTACTTCACTTTATAACGTGGGTAAAATTTTGTAATTGGTGGGCCTCACAATCGGCAATAAAGGCAGTGATAAAGACACGTATCACGTGGCTTTATCGCTGTCTTGCCGTAGCCCACCAATCAATCAAGTTAAATTTTATTAGAAAATCTTCCACATGTTATAGTGAGGAGCCAGCAAAATACAAGTCATTTAAAAATGTATGTAGCTTCCTTCGTCTTAATTATGTTAAAATAACTAAAAATTTAGAAAACGAAGGTGAGAAAATGGAGAATATCGTATTCTTTATTATTGCATGTGTGCTGTTGATTATTTTGCCGGGTCCTGATACAGCAATTGTGACGAAAAATACAGTCGTCAATGGACAAAATGGTGGCTTTCAGACGATGCTCGGATCATGTGTAGGCTTAACCGTTCATACGATTGCTGCGGTTGCCGGATTATCAGCCCTTATCGTTAAATCTGCCGTAGCATTTACAGTGTTAAAGTATGTGGGTGCCGCTTATCTATGCTATTTGGGTATAAAAACATTGCTTGCTATGCGTGTGAAAAAAACAGAGATTGATGAAGTTCCGACCATCGAAGCAAAGGGGAAATCCTATTTCAGGCAAGGGTTGGTAACGAATATTACAAATCCTAAGGTGGCGGTATTTTTCCTTACGTTTTTACCGCAATTTTTATCAGCAGGCAGTGAGCCATTTTGGCCTTTCTTAACAATGGGTATTATTTATATTGTACTCACGTTTGTATGGTTTGCTGTTTATGTATTCTTATTAAACAAAATACGCAATTTCATGAAAAAACCAGCTACACAATCAGCTATAGAAGGGTTAACTGGTGCTGTGTTAATTGGATTTGGCATGAAACTCGCATTTGAAAAGCAGTAATAGGTGGGGCATAAGTAGAGTTTTTTTAATAAGTGAATTAACCTTATATCTCAGAAGCATCAACGCCTGATACTACATGTTCAGGCTGTGGTCTTTTTATTAAATAACCTGCATGTAAATGCAGGTTATTTTAATTTGCTTAGAAAATTAGTTTGAAGAAGTATTTTATAGGTGGGAATAAAATGGATCGATCCATTGTTAATCTTAATGAATATGACCCTAAGTGGGAAAAGATGTTTGAAGATGAGAAGAAACGAATTGTGCAGGTTTTAGGTGATAAGATAGTTTTTTTCCCTGTATCATAAATGATGATTTGGATTATAACGACTTTTATTTCACCATTGTTTATTATATTAACCTAACGATATGTTTTTTGGTCACATCATTAATTTTAAAATAATCTTCCTGTAGCATGCCATAAATAACACAGTCTTTGTATTGATTTTTAGCATTTCGAATCATATGGCGGATGATGCCTTCTTGAACCATCCCAGCCTTCCTCATTATTTTTCCTGAGGCAGGGTTGTCGGTATTATGTGCAGCAGAAATTTTATGTAAGTTCATATATTGGAAGCCAAATTCAACAACCGCCTTTAACGCTTCGGTCCCATACCCCTGATTCCACCATTCGTATCCAATAGAATAGCTTACTTTACAGTTTCCCGTAGTAATATCAAAATCATATAAATCAATTTCTCCGATCAATTCTCTATCAACTTTTCGTTCAATCGCCCACCAACAAAATTCTTTACTGGCATAATTACTTATAATTTTTTCTACTCTTTCGCTCGTTTCTGCAACGGTCTTATGTGCGGCGCTTGCTCGGTTATCAGATACCCGTTCGTCTGAAAGCCAGTGATCAAAGACCTTTTGAATATCCGATATTTCCATCCTTCTAAGGATTAATCGCTCGGTTTCAATTTTCGATGTTCCTAAAAAATTAATCATGTTCCACCTCCTCAAATTAATTATAGATATTTCTTATATTTTTCCGAAAATATTTTACTCTTTAATTAGTAGGTAACAATTGCATTAAAGCGCCAAAATATTGCGAAGCTGTAGTAAAACTAATAAAAGCAAGCAGTTCACTAATTTCTTCATCCGATAAATATTTTTTTAAAACTAATGTAACATTTAATGGTGTATGTCCTTTTGTTTTTAAAAAAGCTTGAGCGAAACCTGTACATATAGCTGTTTTTTCATCGTAAAGTAGTGGGTCTGGTTTTCCTTTTGCTTTACAATATTGACACCCATTTTCTTGTGCAAGTATTCTGCGGACTTGTTCCTTTAATGTGGCCGATAAGAAACCATCCTTTTCAAGTGTCTCTCCTAAACTAGACCATTGCTCCTGAACTTGTTGATTGAATCCTAATAATTGTTGGAATGGTGTATCTCCAATTGTATTGATTTTTATAATTGTCATTATTCATCCCTCCTGATTTTAGTATAGAATGAATATAAAAGGTTTCATATAAATAATTTAAAGTATTTTTATGTGCATTATTTAAAAATAGAAAGGATTATTTGAAATGGATTTAATTGATGAATTAATTATTAATGAACTTAAACAAGATAGCAGATTATCCATGAGCGAACTAGGTCGTCGCGTTCATTTAACCTCTCCTGCAGTTCGAGAGAGGGTACGACAATTAGAAGATAAGCAAATTATTACGGGTTACACCGTTAATTTAAATGCAAAAAACTTAGGATTTCCCATTGCAGCGATTATCGAAGCGACAATTAAAAATAATCGTTATGAGGAATTCAAACAACACATTTTGTCTTTTTCAAATGTAGAATTTTGTTATAGAATTGCAGGAAATGCTTGTTTTATGTTGAAGGCAAATTTTTCTACATTTGAAGATGCAGAAACCTTTATTGATGGATTACTATTATTTGCACAAACAAAAACTAACTTTATTTTTTCTGAAGTAAAATAGAAATAGATACGCTATCATAGTTGTAATTTATCTAATGGGCGTATAATTCTCTCTATACTACGTAGTACAAAAATTTGGAGGTATAAAATTGATTATTAGAGACTATAAAGTCACAGACGAAATTGGATGGGTAAGATGCAGAACACTAGCATTTTTACAGACAGCCTATTTTGATAACGTACTCAATAAGAAGGAACACTATCAAAATCCGGCAATTGAGCTAGTCGCAGAGTTAAATGGTCAAATTGTGGGGCTTATTGATGTAGAGTACGAAAAAGAAGAACGAACAGTTTGCTCTAGAGGAGAAGGGTTAGTCCAAGCTCTTTTGATAATTTAACAACTGGATTATTTATAAAGCCTGTTACGTTCGCATATTTTTTTAGAAGGAAGGGTATGGGTACCTAATCTTGAAAAAGGGTGTGACGTTATGGGATTATATATTGTAATGTGGCTGGCATTGATTGCTGTAATTGTAGTGAATGCACTTTCTAATGCGCTGCCATTCAACGGATTGACAACATCGGAAATTTCCAATAGGCTAGATGTTCTCTTTACACCAGCTGGCTATGTATTTTCAATTTGGTCGCTTATTTATCTATTGTTAGTTATCTGGTTAATTGCTATATACAAAAAAGTGAAAGAAAACCGTTTTAAATCAAAAGTCGGATTATTATTTATTATAAGCTGTGTGTTAAATATTGCATGGCTGTTTAGCTGGCATTATGAGCAATTTATTTTATCTATTATCATCATGTTTTTATTACTGTTCACGCTCATCACGATATATTTGCAGTACAAAAATACAGAAAAAGGTTTATCTGAACGCTTTCCATTTTCATTTTATTTAGCGTGGATTTCAGTGGCAACAATTGCCAATATGAGCTATGTATTAAAAAATTATGATGTAGACCTCGGCATTTCTGAAGTAGCAGGATCACTTGTACTTGTAGCTGTTGCAGTTATCCTCGGCTATTTGGCAATCGCCATTTCAAACGATATATTCTTTGTATTTGTAATAGTATGGGCATTAATCGGGATTGCTGTTCGAACTGATGACATGACGATGCAATACGGTACTATTGCATTAACTGCAATATTAATTATCGCATCGCTCATTCGCTATATGCGAAATAAGAAATTTGCTTAAGAGGATTAGGCAGAATTAGATATATCTAATAAATGAGAGAATATTAATATTAAAGTAGATACTTTATGATTGATTGGAGTGAAGGGTCGAGTGTAGCTGACGGCTAGCGCCTTTCGCTACAAGCAAAGCTTCCTACGGGAATAGCGAAATTATTTTTGCGACGAGTAACCGCAGGAGCATGACGCTTGAGACTACAGGCTCAGGCCACGCCCGTGGAAAGCGTACCCGTAACGGAAATCAATTGCGGGATAAACAGAAAAAACCATTTTCTCATGGAGAAGATGGTTTTTTCGATTTTGCCATATACTTCAATTGTAAATCATTTAAAAAACACAATCGACATAAAGCCCATATAAAAACATAAAGCAATGGCAATTGTCATAGCTACCGAAATAATAACAGGAAGCTGCTTAATGTAGCTAACAATACCAAGTACGATAAATAGCACCGTTAGCAGGAAGAAGGCTAAACCAATTCCAGTCATTTGCAAATATGCCCGCATGCCTGTTTCAATCGAGCTACTATAGAAAAGCTCGAAAAACGGCGAGATTTCCTGTACCGTAAAGCTTGGGGGTTGTTGTTCACTGAATAGCGCAGTAATGAACAGAATCATAATGAGCAAAGAAGTTTCCATTATAACCCAAGTGCGCGGTTCAAATAATGGTTTGTTTATTTTCAGCTTAATGAATAACGAATTTGCCAAAATAATTACTGTAAGGGGCACGAGCAGGACATGTTTAATAAATAAAAATTGCCCGTAATTACTTGACCAGCTCGTTACATAGCTCGGAACAATTGCTTCAGTCATCATCACACCGCTTAATGCAATTGCTGTAAGAGATACAAGTGCAACAGGTGAGAACCACTTTAAATAAGCTTCCCAATTCGCCGCGTCTTTTGAAAAAAAGCTAATCATGATTAAAATACCGAGCCAAACACTTACAGCAAACAAATGAACAAAGTCGAAAATGGATCCAACAATGCCTGACATCGAACCTGCGTGACTTATATAGCCAATTGCTGCCATAATTGCGATAAGTACTAAAATTCCCATAACAGCACTAAGCTTCGACTCTTGTTTTACATAAATCCGAACGATTAATAGTAAAATAATCGTGAAGCCAACAATGGCAAGCCATGAATGTCCGACTTTAAATTTTGATAGCAGCATCCAAATTGAGTCGAAAAAGCCGAATTGCGGCATCAATATCGTAAGCAATTGTATATTAGGAACAAACGATACAACAGGTAAAGCAATCGCACTGATCATTAACCATTTTTTTGAAATATAAACTTGCGGACGTAACGAAGTGGGGACACAGCTTAGAATAAAAGTCCCCATTAATATCGATAAGCCTATATAGAGCAGAAATTGGCTAAAAATCGTTATAGCTATCATTTAGTCTTTTTCCGTGCTAAAAGTATGATTATACTAATGAGAATAATAGCTAGTAACATTCCGCCAACGATCAGCAGTGGTGTATTATTTTTATCATTCTCTACATTTACGGGTTCAGATTCAGGCACATCGACTTGTGCCGAATCTTCTACTTCAGCCTGCTCAACGTTCTCTTCTGAAACAGCTACCTCTGTCTCAGGTGCATTTACAGTAAAAGAAAACTCTCCTGATAATGGATGTCCGTCCTCACTTATACTGTTCCATTGAACTGTATAATCCCCATTCGGTAAAGGGTTATCAAAACTACCTGTTAAGACACCGTCCACTAATGTTATATCGCTTGTTTCAACTTGTTCGCCATTACTGGCAATTACTTTAAATATGCTACCTTGTTCAATTTTTCCGGCATATGTGAGGGCGATGGATTGCAGCGGTTCTGTTACCACTTCGCCATCTTCCGGATTTGTCGTATCTAAGTAAGTATGTGCTGCGGCATTTGGAACATATAAAAAAAGAGCCGCAAGAATCGATAATAATACTATTTTCATATTAAAATGATTCTCCTTTCAGGTTATTTTCACTCATCCACTATTGTAGCTGAAACATAAATTATTTTCATCATTACGGTGCTGGAAACCTATTAAAATAAATAACTAAAGCGCTATGCTATAATAATTTTAACTAGTGAAAGGGAGATTATTATGCAGTTGATTGAAAACATCTATTTACAAGGCAATGAAAAAGCCATTTTGTTATTACATAGTTTTACAAGTAACGCGAAAGAAATGCAGTATTTAGCAAAAGCGCTTCATCATGAAGGATACACATGCTATGCCCCAAACCTGGCCGGGCACGGTGGGTCACCGGAGCATCTATTCGCCAGTTCCATTGAACAAGTAGCCGCCTGCAGCAAAGAGGCCGTTAATTTTTTAATCGAGAAAAAATACGAAACGATCTATGTCATTGGCCAATCTTTAGGTGGTGTATTAAGTATTCGATTGGCAAATGAAATTCCGCAAATAAAAGCAGTTTGCATTATTTCCTCGCCTTTATTGGAACGACCGGCCAAAGAGTTGGAAAAGAGAGTGGCATATTTTTCAAAGCGTTATTTAAAAAATAATGGAAGAACGGAACAGGAAATTCAGGAGTTTATGAGTGAACACTTTCCAAGACCTATCGAAAAATTCCTCGCCTTTCAGCAATTTATCGTCAAGTCTGGAAAGGAAGTACAAGCGATGAAGCAGCCGTTGTTTTTGGCAAAGGGTGCGTTGGATGAAGATGTATTTCATAAAAGCATCGATTTAATCGAACAGACAGTGAATGGAAATATTGTATGCAAAAAACTATATAACAATAGTGGACATCTTATCTCATTAGGAAAAGAACGCGAATTGCTTGCTGAAGATATTTTGACGTTCCTGAAGCAAATAGAAAAAAGAACTGTTTAAAGTTACCTTTAGACAGTTCTTGATCATAATGTTTATTCTTCTTCTTTATTAAACCATAATGGATCATTATCATCGATATCACCATTATAATTAATAAAAATTTCTTCGCCGGCTTTAATATCTTTGTGGGCAAAAAAATCGAATGTTTCATTTTCAAAATTTATTTCATACGTAGCATTAGGCTCATAAGAATGATTAAATAACATCCCGTAGCCTAATAATATGGCAGATCGGCCTACACCGAATTCAAATGCATAATCTGCAAGACTTGTTTTTTCAATATGTTTATGCTGCTCATTCGGGTAACTAAGGACAGGAGCCTGGTGGAATAAAGTGCCTGCTGGGATTACTTCTATCGCAAAAACGCCGCGAGTATATTCTCCCTCACTAATTGGGGAATTTTTTATTTCAATCATTTTTTCGCCTTCTATCTTTTAAGATTCAACTCTACTGTAACACGGATGTTGTAAGAAAGGTTGTATTCTAGCTTATTTGCTGAAAAAACGGGAAGGAGAGATTATTATCGTACAAAAACTACAATTTGAAGCGGCATGGGATAAAACGATTGCAAAACAAGACCGCCTCATAATCGAACAATTATTTCATCAATCTAAGGATGAGGACACGGGGAAGATTTCGTGCTGCTTCGTACGAAAAGCATTGAATCATCGGCAGCAGCTGCTCCTGACAGTACTCATTCATAATCGAAGTGAAGAAGTGCTAAATTTTCAAAATAGAGAAGTAACCTGCACAACAGCTAAGGGTGTTTTTGCAAAAGCATTCACCATTCCAAAACTGAAAATTCCTCCACATACTTCAATGCCATGGACCTTTATTTTTGATGACGAAGAAGAATTTCTATTCACTGAACTTTTGCATGTGGATATTCAATAATTCATTTGGAAACTAGGGGGGGCGTCACACCGATTGACGATCCCCACCGTTATTTTAAACTTTCCACAAAGGCTAATAGTAAGCAACAGATTTCTTCAAATAATCCCCACATCAATTCTCCTTAAATTAACATTTCTTTATATGTATATAATACCGATAAATCGCCTTAAAATAGATAAATTATTCTTGAATATTAGAAATAATTTTACTAAAAGGAGCGGTTTTTATGCATTTCAAAAATGTAACGATTGCAGGTAGTGGTGTTTTAGGGAGTCAAATAGCATTTCAGTCCGCATTTTTCGGCTTTAATGTAAGTGTTTATGATATAAATTCGGGAGCTATTGAGGCAGCAAAAGAGCGTATGGCAACATTAAGAACAACATATGGTGAGTATTTTAATGATACTAACCGTGCTGAGAAAGCATTCAGCAATCTGAAGTTTTTTACTGATTTAGCGGAGGCAACAAAAGATGCGGACATCGTTGTTGAAGCAGTACCGGAGCGCATCGAAATTAAACAGAGTTTCTATGAAAATCTTGGGAAAGTGGCGCCTGAGAAAACAGTATTTGCTTCAAACTCTTCCACCTTGTTGCCAAGCCAATTTGCAGCGTATACAGGTCGTCCTGAAAAATTCCTCGCATTGCACTTTGCCAACTCAATTTGGCAAAACAATACGGCCGAAATAATGGGACACCCGGGAACAGATGCAAAGTACGTAGAGCAGGTGGCAAATTTCGCTCGTGCAATCGGCATGATTCCATTTGTGCTGAAAAAAGAGCAGCCTGGTTACATCCTAAACACATTACTAGTTCCATTTTTATCTGCGGCAATGGAGCTTTGGGTGAAAGATATTGCTGATCCGCAGACAATTGATAAAAACTGGATGATTTCAACGGGTTCACCTCGGGGACCATTTGCCATTTATGATATCGTCGGAATGGAAACACCATATAACCTGAATTTAATGCGTGCCGAGCATGACCCGGCTGCCAAATTTGTTGCCGACAAAATTAAACGTGAAATGATTGATCAAGGCAAAATGGGCATTTCAACAGGTGAAGGCTTCTACAAATACCCAAACCCTGCCTATATGGATCCGAGTTTTTTGAAATCGAATTAACATTATTTTGGCGTGCACATCATGAAAAGGTGCGCGCTTTTTTAATTTGTAAACACAATTAGTACTTCATACAGTATACTGGAAAACGAGGTGATTTTATGGAAATGGTAAATCAATTTAATTCGGCAATATGGATGTCATTCGTTACACCGATTTTCTTAATAAGCTGTCTGTATTTTTCGCTTTCGTTTTTGCAGCATATGAAAAGCGGTAACGAGCAGCTTTTAAATTATAACAAGTGGGGCGCTGTATTATCGCTCGCTTTTGCTCTGCTTGTCCCAGCATTCTATAATATTTATTTTTATTATCAAGTAATGCAGTAACAGGATTACATAAGAGGAACAGGAAAGTCACGAAACGTTGGTGAAACAGCATTTCGTGACTTTTTAAAATGTTCTTAAACTTCAAATCGAAAAGTTAGAGTTATTATGTGAATTAATATTGAGTTTCTAGGCGTTTTTTAATTTTTTCAACCATTTCATGTTTTTCATCATGCATAGCGTCATAATCAGGTAGCCTAATGTCTTGAAAATCTCTCGTAATAAATCGAGTTGCCTGTAACGCCTGTTCTAAATCAGCAACATCCTCCTCTGAAAGGGAAGAATCCAACATATAAAGATGGATATGAGATTGAATATCATACATTCGCTGTCTCCATTCAAAATGCACCACATTGCCATTAAAAAGTAAACTTGTTAAATTCATCATGTCCAAATAAAGCCCTTCTATATACGCTCTATCTCCATTAGTTAAAGGTTGACTAAAATTCCATTCTAGGAGTTCTTCAACCGTACTTCTTAGTAATAAGATTGCAGAATCGTATTGATAACTAATATCTTTTTCTAATTCTCTTACTTGTTCTCTTGCAGGGTGGACGATCCAAACCACTCCACATAAAGCAAGTGCAATTAAAAATCTTATAAAGTACTTCAATTAAAACACCTCTCATTTTCTCCGTTTCCCCAAGTAACACTTGAAAAGGGAAATGGATATTTATGTTAATGTAAACTATAAAGTAATGGTGCAGGCTAATGCAATAAGAAGCATTACAAGGATATAGTGAAAATGCGTCTTAGAAGTACTAGCTACCGAAATAGACGGAGAAATTCCGCTTATTAAGTAAAAAAATTAAAAAAACACGAAAATAAACGGAGGAATTCCGTCTATTGATTAAAATCAACATGAGATTTACGGGTTTTAATGTACATAAGCAGAATTTCTACCCTTATTTTCATTGAAACGAGCACATTTTTCAAAATAAAGGGAAATCGTCCGCTTATTTTTCAAATTTAAATAACGGTTGGCTGTTAATGAATTTGGTGGGAAGCGTAAACTTCGAGCCAAGTTCTTTTTTATGCTCAAATCTTTAATTATATGGAAATAATTAACCGTAATTTGTAATTTATTTGTTAACCTTTTAAGTATTGGAACGTTTTAAAGGTGGGAGGTTTGAAATGAATGATTCTTTAATGGGAAAAAAATTAAACGAGATACTTAAATTTGTGTACTCTTACCTGATAAAAATGGGAGCTTCAAAGGAGGATGCAGAAGATATTATCCAAGATACTGCGTACAAGTTTTTACAATACATAGAATCAGTCAAGATTGATAATATTCAAAGCTGGCTTTTTAGAGTCGCAATCAATCAATATTATGATTTATCCCGCAAGAAATCAAGGCGAAGAGATATATTGTTGAAGTTTAACGTACAGGAAATATTTGAAGAAGAAACTCCCGAAAAGGTACTTATGCAAAATGAACTAGAAAGAGATGTACAGGAAATCTTATCTAAATTAAATCCGAAATATAGGCAAATGCTCCTTCTGAAATATAGCACAGGTTTAAAAATGAAAGAGATCGCAGTACTGTATGGCATGAAAGAAGGATCAATTAAAACCGTACTCCATAGGGCTAGGAAAGAATTTATCGAACAATATAGGAGGTATGAACATGAACAATGAAAAAGAGTTTTTCCCTAAGGATTTTGAATTTGAGAAATTAGTGAAAAAAGCAAGGAAACGCTCAATAATAAAAATGGTACTTATTTCATTAAGTATTAGTCTCATTGTTTTATTTGGAAGCTATTTCATTGGGGACACAGTCATGAAATTAAAGATGGAAAAGGAAATTGAATTAGATACATCTTGGAATAGAATTATAGGGGCCAATGTGGAAGAACGAGGTACCATCTATAATTATTCACTTACATCAGCAACAGCAAAATCATCATTCGTAAAAGTTGTTGGAGGCGTACCAATTCCTTGGGGGGAACAGGAAAAAGTTTTTACGATTTTGGGAACATCTCGACTGATTTCAATTAATGGTCCTTCTAGCTTAGGCTACATAGATGATGAGCGAATTCCTATGTATTATGAAGGCAAAAGAGTCGTTGAATTTTTTCATCCGCAAGTTAACTATAAACAACTATTTGATGATCGAACATTGCTTAATGAGATTGATGATAACAAAGTTGTAGAAATGGCTTTTTCATTTGATGATGGATACTCCATTAAGTATGTAAATGAAGTATTTAAAGACAAATTAGCATGGTATTGGGTCGATACGTTTAGTAAAAATCAAATAGAAAATGAGAATAATTTGAACCAGGATGAAGAGTTACGAGACGCTACTGTTCATGGTTTCCAAGCATATGGCTTTTCCTATCATCGAATGTCAGAAACATTTCCGGTAATGAACTTTATAACAACTTTAGAAAAAATGATGGAAGATGGTGGAGATTATGAAGAAGATGCGAAAAGAATTGTTAGTAACATCACAAATCACGGTGAAGTAAAACTAGAACCTCAGAATATAAAAATTATAGGTGTGGTAGTTACAGGAAAACCAAGTGAGTTAATAAAGTTTAGTGACGAGTCCATGGTTCGCGGTGCTACTTTAGGAGCAACAACAGACCAATATTAAATAATAATTAAAGGGGGAATTTAGAAATGATGAAAAAGGCCATCCTATCGGGTATTATTTTTTGTTCAGCCTTGTTAGTTGGATGTAATAATATCGAGGTAATAGAAAGCGAGCAGGAAGTAGTAGTTTCTCAGGAAAGATTATTTTCTGAATTGCAAAATGAAATAATAGTATCCATTACAGAGCAAACAGAAATTGAAAGTGATTCACTAGCAATAATGTTAGATGGTGGTGCTGATAAATATACAATATCAGTTGGTTTCCCGAAGGATTCAAATATTGATAGTAAGGTAATTCAACAAATAGTTGAAGATTCGATTAAAGATATTTCTGAACCAGAAACAACTAGCGAAGAGAAAATCAAAATGACAATAAAGATCGAGACATATTAACAGTGAAACGCTTAAATAGGAATTGAAAATTAGATTTTCAGTAATAGGTCCAGATTGTAGAATAGCTCATTTACGATAAAACTATTGTAAGATATATAATAATAGAAACATTTGGGTGATGAGACGATTATTTGACCAGCGAAAGGGGGATCAAACAGCTATTTTATTGCTATATTCAGGCGAACCCTATTATTGGAAGAGGAAACCAGATTAAGCGATTAAAATAGAGGGAGGAATTCCGCTTATTTAGAAAATAAACTAAAAAATCCCCAAAATAAACGGAGAAATTCCGTCTATTGATTAAAAAAACATAAAATTTAGAGCTTTTAATGTACATAAGCGGAAAATCTACCCTTATTTTCACTGAAATAAGCATAATTTTTCAAATAAGGGAAAATCCTCCGCTTATTTATTTAACTTTTGGTAATTGTTTAAAGTGTTCTGTATTAATAATTATTCATAGGTGATTAAGCGATTTTTCTTAATTTCCATAAAAAATATAATGTAGGTATAATTAAAAGAGCAGAGGTGATAATTCCACCTTGCACCGATGTATAAAGTGCAATAATGCCAACTAATGGTCCTCCAGTTACTTGACCAAATGCATCCAATTGACCGTACAACGAAAGCGTAGTTGCTCGACCTTGTGAATGTAGTTGTTTGTTCGTCATGACACTTATTAATGGATAGTTCACTGCTCTAAGTGATGCGATTACCCAGTATAAAATTGCCGCTATTAAAAATAGTTCAGTAATTGCGAAATATACCATTGTAATCACAAGCAAGCTATTAAGTAACACTAAAATAGTGGCAAAATGCTCTTTTACATATGTTTCTATAATTTTAAGTAAGCCAATATTTAGTAAAAAGGCAACTGCATAAAATGCACCAAACCAATAAATTGCATGTTCTTCATTCATTTCAAAGCCTTCAATAAAATGAGGACCCCAAAGTCGATCAAAGCCCTCACTAGCAAAACCAGTAAATAACGTAATTGCCGCAAGACTAATTAATATTTTATTCCCTTTAATTAGTGAAAGACTGTCTTTTAGCGCGCCATTCATTTGTTGAATACTAGAAGAGTCCTCACTCACTATACTTATAAATTTCGTTTCGGGTATAACTTTTAACGAAATAATCGCAATTAAAATAAGGAAGCCGCCCGCAAGTAATATGGCCATTTGCACTGTAAAAACAATAGCGATCAACACACTCATAATGATGCCCAAGAAACTACCTAGCGAGCTGAATTTCGCTCCTTTTAATAAAGTAATATCAAGTTCTTTATTTTCTAATTCATCTGCAATCCAAGCCGTTTCTGCGCCACTAATAAACGTCCATCCAATGC
This sequence comes from Solibacillus ferritrahens, assembly GCF_037027585.1. Lineage (NCBI taxonomy): Bacteria > Bacillati > Bacillota > Bacilli > Caryophanales > Caryophanaceae > Solibacillus > Solibacillus ferritrahens. The sequence goes on from NZ_JAXCLE010000006.1 coordinate 130,775, forward strand.
CCCACAAAGCAGCACCCATCGCAATTGCCCAAAATGAAGGAATACTACCTTCTAAAAGATGAGCTGAACCGATAATGAAAGTCCCAATAATTAGTGATTTTTTACGTCCAAAAATATCAGCAACTAAACCAGTAGGTATTTCAAAAAAAAGAATGGCCAACTCCATAATTGTTCCAAGTAATACTAACTGCAGTGGATTTAGACCTGCTTGCGATACATAGTAAATAGCATTTAGTGTAAAAACGATTTGAATACAAAACGAGCGAGAACTCGTCATTACATAATAAGCAGTTTTAATGTTCAATTTAATGACCTCCGAATTTATCGAGTAAATATTAACCCTCGAATCGGAGAATAAGTGACAAAACTATATTAAACCATCATACCCTCCGATTCATTGATAATCGTAAAAGTAAAGACTGTCATATTCCTCTCTCCTTTAAATGTAATTATTAAATTGTACCATTAAATACAGAATATTGTATTAAATTTATTAATTTAGTTCATCACCACATGGGGTTTATTTTCTAATAAAATTTCACTTGATTGGTGGGCTACGGCAAGGCAGCGCTAAAGCCACGTGACGTGACTTAGCGCTGCCTTTATTGCCGTTTGCGAGGCCCACCAATCCGAAAATTTTGATTTTGAAGCGTCCGTCCAACTTCGAGTGGTCAAAACGCTTTAGTAGATAGAAAGTGCCTTATTTAAAATTTTCAGTGCCCACCTAAAATAAGGGGAGATTTTACCGTTATTTGAAGGATGTAGCTCATTTTGGGGTAAATAAGGGAACGTTTTACCGTTATTTTAAATGAAACCCCGACATTTCATGTTTTTTAGGTCAATAACGGAAATTTCTTCCCTTATTTTGACTATTTTTTATATCATTATCGAAATAACGGAAATTCCTTCCGCTATTTCTCTCATTACGCAATTCAATCTACAAAAGCTTTGTAGCCACGCCGCCCCCTATGGAACCGGGAGAAACGTTTTTTGAAACTGCTATGCGTGAAACTTTAGAAGAAACAGGATTAAAGATTGAACATTTAAAGTTGTTTGGTCTTTATTCAGGTGAAGAAGGATTCTCAGAATATCAAAATGGGGATCAGGTTTTCAGTGTGCAGATCATTTTTTATTCAAATTGTTTCTCAGGAGAATTACTTCAAAGCACGGAAGAAAGTCATGAGCATCGGTTCTTTTCACGAAATAACCTGCCTCAGTTGAACCCTCATCAAGAAAGATTCATACAGGACTGGGTCATTCAAGTGAATTTGCCAGTAATAAAATAATTCAGCATATGGAGAGCGATTGGCATTTTTAAAGTGATATTCAATAATCAGTATCGCTACGGAAACTAATTGGATCTAGAATTGTCCAAATGGCAAACAAAAACGTTTTGCCAAAGGTGTTACACTAAGCGAAATTGCCAAATCGATTAGTCCGAGCTTAGTTAAAAAATCAATTGCGGGAAGTGGAAATACAACGACAACCGATTTGACACAACCAATTCTAGTGGACGCTGAAATTTCGCTGTATGATGCCAAGTCAAAAGATGGATTAGCATCTAACAAGCCATACAAAAGCAGACTATTCTAACATGCAGTGCTTTTTTATGGGAAATTATGTTAAAATGTTAATTATAATGATATAATCATGTTACTCGATAATTGAAAGGAGAGAGTTGATTTATAGTGACTGAAAATGTGAATTTACCAATGGTTTCTTTGGTACTTGCCTTTCTGTATATTTCAATATTTGTATTAGACAGGCTCGTATTTAAAGGACTTCTTTTTCAACATGGAAGCGGAAAAAGCTTTGATATGATGCAACAAAATGAATGGTATCGAATCGTAACAGTTTCATTTTTTCATAAAAATATGTTGCATTTATTAGCAAATGTTTTTGGTATTTACTATGTAGGCCTAATTTTAGAAGATAAAATTGGCCATATGAGTTTTTTACTTATTTATTTGATTAGTAATATCGGTACTTACATAATTTATTCGATGCTTATATCTTATACGGACGGAAACGGTGCATCACCAGGAATTTATGCATTGATTATTTGTATTATTATTTTATATTTTAAGGATTCAACTTTTTTAAATCTAAATTTCAAATCCTATCCAGTTCAATTTACTATCGGCTATTTCATCATCGGGAATTTTTATAATTTAGGTGCATTTACGGTTCATTTAATTGGCGCAGTGATCGGGGTAGTTCTTACTTTCATCTTTTTAATTGTTGGTATCTTTTAAAAATTATCTTCTAAATATGAAATATAAGCTACAATGTTCACGTTCGTTGATTTAATTAATCGTAGATATCGTATCTCACTTTATTTAAAGAGATGAATAAGTTGATTGGAGTGGAGGGACCGTGACTCCACCGGGAACAGCAAAATTTATTTTGCGACGAGTAACCGCAGGAGCACCGCGCGGAAGATCCACTGAATTGTGCCTGCCGTTGTAGGCACAATTTATTTAGCTGGAGCCGTGCCCGGGGAAAGCATCGGTCCCGGAATGGAAATCAACGGTTCAATGTTAAGAATATCTTTTTAATTTACTTAGCATTTTCTCTTCCTCATAATTACCATATAAAAAAGTAAGATAATAAGGTGGGGATAATCTTACTTTATTCAAAGCACCATTAAAATTAAAACACTGTTAAAAATTACATAGTAAAGCGTTTTAATACGCTGATTCGCTAAAAACATATTATTCCTGTATGAATTGTTTAAATTCGCTATTGACTTTGGGTAAATGCCTCTGTAAACTTACGAATTAAGATTACTGAATTGCAAGAAAATTCTATTACTTATTTAAAGGAGCAGGTATGATGACAGCAGTTGCACACTTTGAAGAGATAGCCCTTCAACTCGCCGCTCAGTTTGAGAAAACTGCAGTGAAACGGGATAAAGATGGGGGTAATGCAAAGCACGAGCGTGATTTAATACGAGAAAGCGGGCTTTTAAAACTTATAATCCCGACTGAATATGGTGGTTTAGGTGGTAATTGGCATGACGTATTTAATGTTATAAGAACTTTTGCCCGTGTAGACAGCTCGCTTGCACATGTATTTGGTTACCATTTTATTAATTTAGTCACACCGCATTTATGTGGAACTACACAGCAGAAGGAACACTTTTACAGAGAGACAGCTAAGCATAATTACTTTTGGGGCAATGCTTTCAATCCAGTAGATATTAAGCTAAAAGCTGAAAGAACTCCAACTGGTTATGTATTAAACGGAATAAAAACATTTTGTTCAGGCAGTGTCGATTCGGACGTTTTATTAGTATCGGCTTTACTGGATGGCCAGAATGAACCTTTGTTGGCTGTTATTCCGAGTAATCGGATAGGTGTAGAAATAAATGCAGACTGGGATAATATGGGGCAACGTCAAACTGATAGTGGGTCTATACAATTTCAGCAGGTGGAAGTGTTTCCATCAGAAGTATTGCAGCGCGGTTTTTATGCAAGCGAGTTTTCACAGCTCCGCTTAAATATTGCAACATTTGTATTAAACCATGTATATCTTGGTATTGCAGAAGGTGCACTTAAATCCGCGCTTACTTATACAAGAGAACAAACAAGACCGCGTACGATTACACAGACTTCAGCAATTGAAGATCCGATTATTCAGCATCACTACGGACAGTTTTATGTTCAGATTGAAGCGGCAAATTTGGTTGTAAAAAAAGCGGATCATTTACTGCAGCAGCTATGGGAGCATCCTGAAACGATAACAGCAAACAACCGAAGTGAACTGGATAATGCGCTACAGACAGCGAAAATTTTTACAACGCAGGTTGGGTTAGATATTACTTCGAAAATATTTGAAGTGATGGGAAGCAGGTCTACTGCGAGTCATTATGGATTTGATCGCTATTGGCGCAACCTTCGAACAATGACATTGCATGTTCCTGTCGACACATCGCTTCAAGCATTAGGTAAAAAATTTTTACTGGGAGAGTGATTTAATGGTTCAACTATTAGAGCGCCAAGTGCAAGAACCGGAAATACCAAGTGTAGAACAGACTCAGAAAAAAACAAAAATTAAAGTGCATAATATTGATTTTAGCTATGATGACAAGACAAAAATCTTAAATAATATACAGCTTGAAGTAAAAGATGGTGAATTCCTTGTATTTATGGGACCTTCCGGATGCGGGAAGAGCACATTACTACGAATGATTGCAGGACTTGAGCCGTTTTCCGACGGTGACATTGAAATTAATGAAAAATCTGTGAGGCAAACGCACCCAGATTGTGGTGTGGTATTTCAGGATTACTCGTTATTCCCTTGGTTGACTGCACAATCCAATGTCATGCTAGCCTTAAAGCAACGGAATAAAAAAATGCCGAAGAAAGAGCTCGCGCATATTGCAGAACAATATTTAACACTCGTTAATTTAGGGCATGCCATTAAAAAGTATCCTGGTCAAATGTCAGGCGGCATGAAGCAGCGTGCAGCTATTGCAAGAGCTTTAAGCTTTGGATCGGATTTGCTGTTAATGGATGAACCATTCGGGGCACTGGATCCGGTAACCCGTATAAAGCTTCAGGATTTAATCGTCCAAATTAGCGCCGAGCAAAAACGCACAGTAGTTTTTGTAACACATGATGTCGATGAAGCGATTTACTTAGCGGACAGAATTATCATTTTTGCCCCTGGAAAAAACGGTGCAGTTACAAAAAGTATCGAAGTACCGGTTCAGAAAAAAGGAACAAACCGTCAAAAACTGTTTGAGGACCAGCAATTCAGGGCATTCCGGGAATCATTATTAAACGAAATGAATGAGCAAATCGTTAACAGTTTAAAAACGGAAATAACAGATGGAGCAGGAATTTAGGAGGATGGATAATGCAAAAAAGTAAACTGAAATGGCTGGCATCTTTAGCAATAACGGCAGGGATACTTGCTGCCTGCGGGGATGAAAAGCAAATTTCACAAGGCAAGGCTTCGAATGATTACGAAATTACTGTTGGATTAAGTCAATCTGCGGGTGGAGTGTTAGTCGATATTGCCCACCAGGAAGGCTATTTTGAAGAAGAAAATATCGAGGTGAATCGGGTTGGCTTTGCGAATTCAGCAGATGGGCTAAATGCATTGCAGGCTGGAAAAATTGATGTAGGTTTAACATTTGGTACTGCAGGTCCCTTAACATTTATCGCAAATGGCTCTGATTTTTCGATTATCGGAGGACATTTGGAAGGCGGTCATCCGATTTTAACGAAAAAGGAAAATGCTGGACAGTATACATCTCTAGAAAGCTATAAAGGAAAAAAAGTCGGTACAATCCGTATTTTCACTTCGGATATCGTGTTCCGATCAGCGCTTGAAGATGCAGGCATTGACTGGAAAACAGACTTGGAAATTATTGAATTTAAAACAGGTAGTATGTTGCTTGAAGCTGTAGCATCCGGGAAAGTAGATGTTGCCGTATCTGCCAACTCATTTTATGCACAGGGTGTTGATATGGGGCTAGAAGCAGTTGCTTGGAGCAATGACTTGCAGGAAGGTCATGTTTGCTGCCGTGTTGTAACCCGTTCAGAATTATTGGCTGAAGACGATGGTGAAGCGTATAAGCGATTTTTAAAAGCTTTAATTCGTGCAGAGCGTAAAAAAATTGAAGATCCGGAAACTGCCATTACCGCAGCAAAAGAATATATGAATGTTGATGAAGAGGTAATCAATAAAATCGTAAATGAAACTCATTCAACTTATTCATCGGATCCAAGTAAAGAAAAGGTCGTTCAAATGTGGGAACAAATGAAGGAAATTGGCTATGTAGAAAATGTTGACGACATTGATGTGAATGACTATGTCAATATCGACCTTTATGAAAAAGCATTAAGTGAATTAATCGAACAGTATCCGGACGATTCGTATTATAAAGAACAATTAGTTCGTTTCAATGAACAGAACATTTAAGTAGGGAGTGAGAGTGAATGCTCACATTTTTTAAACGCTATAATCTTACTATTTTGATAGGAATTATATTCATTGCAGTTTGGACAATCGTCACGAAATATGCAACGTGGATTAATCCGGTTATATTCCCGCAGCCAATAACGGTTATCCAGTCATTTGGTGTAAAAATCGGCGAGCTTTTAAACGGTGTGGTGAGTTCGATGAAGCTGCTCATTCCAGGGTTTTTCGGAGCATTGATCATAGGAGTTGTAGGGGGGCTGTTCTTCGGATTAAACAGAAGATCGCGTGAAGTGTTAATGCCTTATTTCCATGCATTAAGCCCAATTCCACCGACATTGTTTATTCCATATGTCATTGCGATTTTACCGACGTTTCAAACAGCATCAATGTCCCTTATTTTTATCGGAGCATTTTGGCCCGTTTTCTTAGGAACGATTCACGGAGTTCTTTTAATAGAAAAGCATTATTTGGATAATGCAAAATCACTTGGTTTAAAAGGTCCAACATTTTTATTGAAAGTCGTTTTACCAGCGAGTGCACCTCATATTTTAAGTGGTGCCAGTACGTCACTGGCAATGAGCTTCCTCATATTAACGATTGCTGAAATGTTCGGTGCTTCATCGGGAATGGGATTCTTCATTCAATACTACAGTGATTTTTCACAATACCACTATGTGTTAGCCGGCATTATTTTTAACAGTATTATTATCGTCACAGTCATGATCGCCTTTGAAAAGATTAAAAAACGTTTGCTGTTTTGGACGAATTTAAAGGCGGATAGTAAGTGAAGAAATTACTTTATTTATTCGTGTTACTGCTTGCCGGCTGTAACGCACCGTCTGCCGAAACACTTGAAGTGACGATAAAAGCAACAAAACATGAGGTGGCAGCCTTTGAGCCAGTGAAAATTACTTCGCATGTAACAGTGAATAACGAACCGATTAGCAGCGGGGTGGAACTTGATTTTGAATTGTTCAATCCAGATGGTACTTCGATTGGAACCGTTAAGCCTACAAATGAGGGCAATGGTCTATATTCACTTGAAACGAGCTTTGATGGTCAAGGTACTTACAAAATTATTTCGCATGTCAGCTACGGAGAATTACATGAAATGCCTGAAGTGGAGGTCACGCTGAAATGAAAAAAGCTACACAGCTAACCCTTGTCATTGTACTAATCATCGCGCTCAGTTACGCCATTATATCAAACGTAACGAGCAGTCATGCTGAAGCAAAAATCAATCATATTGAACTTCTAACGACTACTGGTCAACAAGTTACCATTCCTTCAGAAGGCAGTTATATTCTCAATTTCTGGGCAACGTATTGTCCTCCATGTGAGCGGGAAATGCCGGCGTTTGAAGCAGCTTACGCAACACTGCAAGCTCAAAATATCGAGCTGTATGCGGTGAATGTGGAAGAACCAACGAAACTCGTTAACCGGTATTTAGCACAATTTAATCTGACGTTTCCTATTTTGTTGGATCGGAACGGCGAACTAAAAGAGGCCTATGAAATTTTAACATTACCTACAACTTTATTTGTGAAAGATGGAAAAGTCGTACACACCGTCAAGGGTGAACTGACGGAACAGCAATTGCTTACATTTACTAAAAATTTTCTTTACTAAAGGAGAGCACCTACTATGACATTTTTTAATCAAGAAACCATTGCCTTACATACAGGGCAAACAGTAGATCCAGTAACAAGATCACGTGCCGTTCCGCTATATCAGACGACATCTTATGTATTCGATGATACAGAGCATGCGGCAAGCCTTTTTAAACTACAAGGCAGCGGCTATTTATATTCCCGCAATGCGAATCCAACGAATGCCGTTTTTGAAGAGCGTCTCGCTGCACTTGAAGGGGGAGTTGGAGGGTTTGCTGTTTCGTCAGGTCAGGCGGCCATTTTAATTGCCGTATTAACTTTGGCACAGGCGGGAGAGGAAATTGTTGCAACAAATGCGCTTTATGGTGGTACTTATACGTTATTTTCCAAAACGTTGCCCCGCTTTGGTGTGACAGTACGCTTCGTCGAAGGATCTGATTTACAGCAAGTTGAAGCTGCGATCAATGAAAAGACACGTGCCGTATTTACAGAAACAATCGGTAATCCAAGCTTAGAAATTGCTGACATAGAGGGATTGGCACAAGTGGCACATCGCCATGACGTGCCACTGATTGTTGATAATACGTTTGCTACACCTTATTTATCAAAACCTATCGAATTTGGCGCTGATATCGTTGTTCATTCAACGACAAAATTTATCGGTGGACACGGAACTTCTCTAGGTGGAGCAATTATTGATTCAGGTAAATTTGAATGGAAAGAGACGCGCTTCCCAACGTTTGTACGACCAAATGAATTAATTGATAACCGTTCATTTGTTGAAGCTGCCGGTGAAAAAGCGTTTATCGCGAAAGCCCGTTTTGAATTAGGTCATGATTTAGGGGCAACATTGTCACCGTTTAATGCTTGGCTATTTATTCAAGGGCTTGAATCTTTGGCTGTTCGCGTACGCCAGCATGTTGTGAATGCACAGGCAGTAGCCGAGTATTTAGCAAAGCATGAATTAGTGGAATGGGTAAATTATCCGACATTACAAGGAAATGACCCGCAAAACTTAGTAGCAAAATATTTACCAAAAGGTGCAGGTTCAATTTTTAGTTTCGGCATTAAAGGTGGATTAGAGGCGGCGAAAGCATTTATCAACAATGTACAGCTCCTTTCACACGTGGCAAATGTAGGTGATTCAAAATCACTTGTCATTCATCCGGCAAGTACATCGCATTCCCGATTAACGGCTGAGCAGCAGCTTGCAAGTGGTGTAACACCTGGGTTAATCCGTTTATCCATCGGTTTAGAGGACATTGAAGATATTAAAGCAGACTTGGCACAAAGTCTTCAAAAGGCTGCCGAAGTCGCGCAAATTACAAAATAATAGGAGGAATTGAAAATGACAATTGCAGTAGTAGTTAATGATGAAGGTATTGTAACACCAATCGTGGAAGGAACGATTTTACGAATTATTCAAAAAGACCATTCTATAGAAGATTTTCGCAACCCGGCACTCGATTTAACAGAAGGTCGACGCGGTGCCACATTACGTAAAGCCATTGAGCAAGGGGCAACAACATTTATCGCACCGCCTGAAACGTTTTGTGAACTTTCTTATAAAAAAGCGCAGGAAGAACAGATTTCGTTTATTAATATTGCAGCAAACCAATCATTTGCACAGGTTATAGAACAGGTAACTTCAGGTGAAATTCAAATTTCAAAGGAACTGCCGGCTGATGAAGTAGTACCAAGCGCACCGGCTGTACAATAAGGAGGAAAAAACATGACAAAAGTAGAGTTCATTACAATGGCACCAACTTCTGGAGACAGTGAGTATATAGGGAATCAAGTTTCGAATAAAGGCCAGCAAACATGGTCTGGTGTTGGCGTAGATTCTGATCGTGAACCTTCTGTTGAGTATATTACACAGATCGCTCAAGCTGCTGAAAAAGCCGGCTTCTCAACATTACTGTTACCGATTGGCGGAAACTGCGTCGATTCTTTAGTCGCAGCATCTCATTTAACTGCACATACTAATACACTAAATTTCCTGTTTGCTGTACGTCCCGGTTCTACAGCTCCAACACAATTAGCAAAGCAGTTCGCATCAGTTAATTACTGGACGAATAATCGAGTATTCGTAAACGTAGTCACAGGTGGGGCGCCAAAGGAACTGGAAAATGACGGCGACTTTTTATCACATACGGACCGCTACAAGCGTACGCGTGAATATATCGAAATTTTAAAACGTTTATTCAATGGAGAGACATTTGATTATGATGGTGAGTTTTACACATTAAAAGGTGCGAACTTGCCATTACCGGTAAAAGAAGCACCACCAATTTTCTTTGGGGGTTCCTCACCAATTGCAAAAGAAGTCGCTACAGATGTTGCGGATGTCTACATGCTGTGGGGTGAAACATTGGAAACAACAAAAGAAGAGCTAGAATCAGTTGTCAAACTCGCAAAAGAGAAAAAACGCAATTTATCATACAGTGTGTCATTCCAGGTTGTTCTAGGTGAAACGGAAGAAGAAGCATTTAAAAATGCCAATAAAATTATTAGCCAAATTGCACCAGAAGTGTTAGCAGCAAAACATGAAAACACATTAAAGAACGGGGCAGTTGGCGTAAATCGTCTGCATCAGCTAATGCTAGAGGCAAAGGATAATAACTTTGTCATTGCACCAAATATTTGGGCTGGCTTAACACAAGTATTATCAGGCAATTCGATTTCATTAGTCGGAACGCCGAAGCAAGTTGCAGAACGAATCGTGGAGTTTGTAGATTTAGGGTTTGATAAAGTATTGCTTCGTGGATTCCCTCATTTAGAGGTCATTACGGACATAGGTGAAAAAGTAATTCCGCTTGTGCATGAAATTTTGGCTGAACGCGAAAAGCAAGTAGTATAGGGGGATCATCATGACGAAAAAGCAAATAAAACTAGGTGTATTTCTAATGGGAACTGGTCATCACATCGCTTCTTGGCGTCACCCGGATGCCCAGGCAGATGCTAGTGAGAATGTAGAGTTTTTTAAAGAAGTAGCCATAAAAGCAGAGCAAGGAAAACTGGATATGCTGTTTTTGAGTGACGGCCTATCTTTTAATGAACTGTCACATCCTGCTGAACAAGTACGCTTTGAGCCATTGACATTATTAAGTGTGCTATCAACGGTGACTAAAAATATCGGCTTAACAGGTACGGCTTCGACTACGTATAATGAGCCTTTCCATATCGCCCGTAAATTTTCTTCGCTGGATCATTTAAGTAGAGGTAGAGCGGCTTGGAATATTGTTACGAGCTATTATGAGGCAGAGGCAAGCAACTTCAATCAAGATAAGCATTTGGACCATTCATTACGTTATGAGCGGGCAGATGAATTTGTTGAAGTGGTCAAAGGTTTATGGGATTCCTATGAGGATGATGCACTCGCACGTAATAAAGAAACAGGCGAATATATTAAAAAAGGGAAGCTACACACGTTAAATTATAAAGGCGAATACTATTCGGTGCGCGGTCCATTAAATTCATCACGACCACCGCAAGGAAGACCAGTATTAGTGCAGGCAGGATCTTCTGAAGCAGGGACAACATTAGCAGCAAAGCAAGCCGATGTCATTTTTACAGCCCAGCAAACATTAGCCGATGCACAAAGCTTTTATAAAAAGTTAAAAGACAAGGCAGTCGCAGCAGGTCGGGATCGTGATGATATAAAAATTATGCCGGGTGTTTCGGTTTATGTAGCGGAAACAGAAGAAAAGGCACGTGCAAAATATGAACAGCTGCAACAATTAATCACACCGGAAATTGGCTTGGACTTTTTAGAAGATTATTTAGGTATTGATCTATCAGGCTATGATTTGGACGGTCCACTTCCAAAAGATATTCCGCCAACTAACGGCAACCGTAGTCGTCAGCAGCTTATTATCGAGCTTGCTGAGCGTGAGAACCTGTCAATCCGTGAGCTGTATTTAAAAATTGCTGGCTCCCGTGGACATCGAATTATTTTCGGTTCGCCTAGTCAAATTGCCGATCAGCTAATAGAATGGGTGGAAAACGATGCGGCAGATGGCTTTAATTTAATGCCGCCATACTTCCCGGGAGGATTTACGGATTTTATTGATCTGGTCATTCCGGAACTCCAAAAACGCGGAGTCTTCCGTACAGAATATGAGGGCAATACATTACGAGAAAATTTAGGCTTACAGCAAGTGCCATCAAGATATGCATTACAACAAGTTTAGGAGGAGTGAAAAATGACAAAAGCAATATTAATTAATGGCGGCAATAGTATTTCGTCACGATTAACGGGAATTCAGCAATATATCGAAAACTTATTGGATACGCAAGGTATTACACATGAGACAATACAGGTACACCAACTGCCTGCACAGGATTTAATTACAGCCAACTATGCAAGTGAAGCAATTGCAAAGGAAATCGTAAAAGTAGGTGAGGCGGATGTTGTATTCTTCTTAACCCCAATCTATAAAGGTTCATTTACAGGGATTTTAAAAACTTTCATCGACTTATTACCGCAAAAAGGGCTGGAAAATAAGACAGTCATACCGGTAGCCATAGGCGGATCAATTGCGCATTTATTGGCTTTGGAGTACTCATTGAAGCCGATACTTTCCATTTTAGGAGCTACAACGATATCGAGTCCAATCTATATAGTAGATTCTCAAGTGACAAAAACAGAAAACGGCTTTACATTGGATCAAGCAGCAGTAGACCGCATAGAAAAGGTGTGGGAAACCGTTGCGCCACAAGTGAAACAAACCGTATAAATGATCATCCTCGCGAAGAGTAATTTAATTCGCGGGGATTTTTTAATGTAAATTCAAATTATGGTATAATTTTGCAGATAGTGGGGTTTTGAATAAAGGGGCAACCAGGAGAAGCAACCAAAATAGGCGGACAAATTCCGCTTATGAAAAAAAATAAAATAAAAATCACCAAAATAAACGGAGATATTCCGTCTATTGAGTAAAAAAATATAGAATTTATAGATTTTTACGTACATAAGCGGAAATTCTCCCTTTATTTTCATGAAAACAAGCACAATTCTTCAAATAAGGGTAAATCCTCCGCTTATTTAACTCTCGTGGGGCTCACTTGGATTTATTAATTTAAGTGCTACACAGGTTTTAATTGTTTTAACTTGTATTATGGGTACATCAATCCCATTAACAATGGTTATTTATTCAAAACTAATTTAATAGTTAACTACAAATCAATACAAAATAACGTTCCTAAATGTGACACTTAAACACCTTATTCATTCAAGTGAATAAGGTGTTAAATTTTAGCTGCTTATGTCCCGAAACGACGCTTTGGGAATTTTCCATACATATTAGATTATAATTCATTAAATTAATTTAGCATTAATTGTAACGAATCTTTGTTTCATTCTATATATAAGTGAACTCAATTTAAGGATGTTGGAGGGAGGTATTCAGTGGAGGATTTAAGTGAAATCTATAAATCCTATGCAAATGAAGTAAAACTTTTTCTTCTTTGTTTAACATCAAGTGAGGATTTAGCAGAAGAATTAACACAGGAAACGTTTTATCAAGCGGTTAAATCGATTCATCGTTACAATGGCGAATGCAAAATTTCAGTTTGGTTATGTCAAATTGCTAAGCACAGCTATTTTGATTATTTAAAGAAGGCAAAGCATCGAAATCATACGAGTATTGATTACTTAATTAAAACAGGTGTAGATATACGTTCAAAAGAAGATTTGCCTGATATCGCAATGATTAAAGAAAGTACTCTACGTGAAATCCATCAAGAAATTCGGCAATTACAAGAACCGTATTCTGAAATTTTTTTACTTCGAATAACTATGAATTTAAGTTTTAAAGAAATAGGTGACATCTATGAGAAAAGTGAAAACTGGGCAAGGGTTACATATTATCGTGCAAAATGCAAATTAGCAGAAAGGGTGGATTTGGATGAATTGTAATATTATAAAGGATTTGATGCCGTCCTATATAGATAGAATTTGTAGTAAAGAAACAGGTGCAGCAGTGGAAGAACATATTGAGCATTGCCAAGATTGTAAAAAAACTATGCAACTGATGCAGCAACCCACCATACAAATAGTCGAAACAAATGTAGAGGTTGCGAAAAAACCGTTTAACCTCATTAACAAAAAGCGCCGATTTCAAGTTATTACAGCTATTTTGATGACCTTTATGATTACTACAATAAGTGCTCTAGTAATACAAGATGTAGGGGTTGTTAATCAATTCTTTTTCCCAAAGGTTACAGCAATTGCACATATAACGAATGACAGGGAAGAATGGCAAAGTATTAGATTCTCTGCCGATGGGATTAATACTCAAGATTATGTGATATATGATAGCGTTTTTTGGAAGAAGGAGATTATTAATGATGCTAATAGTGATAGTAATGTGTATCTAAGAGTAAAAGATGAAAAGGGCGATGTAATTATTGATGAATTTCCAATATCCTCTGGAAAAGGGGTTAAATTAGAAGGTTTGAAGAGGAAAGAAAAATACTTTTTTGAAATAAAAGCTTCACCAGGGCGCTTCTTTATTAATGCAGTATAGATGTATCTAGTATCAAGTTGATTTTATAATTCAAAATAACGTTCGTAAATAAAAGTTTGTGGAACATTGTATATACTTGATTTTTTGCAAGGTTCCTCATTTCAAAAGGAAGGATAGAAGAGGTGAGGGAAACCGTTGCACCACACGAGAAAGAAACTGTTTAAATAATTATCCTCGCGAAGAGTTGCTCACTTTGCGGGGATTTTTTATATAAAAAAGCTCACTATATCCAAAATATGGTATAATTTACCGGGGAGGGGTGAAATTATGAGCAAACGCTTTATTTTGATGCTTGCTGTAACGTTCATTATTTTTACAACAAGCAGTGTGATTTTACTTCAAAAGGAAATCGAAGAGCCTATTATTCTTCCAATTGGTACACAGGCACTGCATATGGAGGAAGAGAGCTTTATTAATATGAGCTATGTTACAAATCATAATGAGGATATAGAACTCAAATCTATTCAAGTAGGCGAACTGGAGCTAGTACCGTATACGAAACCATATCACTTCTCTGTGAATACAGAAACTGAAGAAAGTGATTCCCTTATACAAAGCTATCCATATTATGATCTTCATTCGGTCGAATTTAAAGTAAACGAAAATGAATACAGTGCATTAACTGCTGCATCCAACAAAAATGCAACGGCATTTTTTTCTAATGGTGTAAAACAGGAATTCCCTTTGAAATTGGAAGTTCTTACAAAGAAGAAAGAATACTTGTTTGTCGGAGTACAAAGTAGTGATACAGCAGAAGGTGAATCAGAAACAATATTTACTATTACAGAGGCTGGAACTATAGAAGAAATAGAAACGGTATTTCCATTGGCGAATATCAAGTTATATAAAGAAGATAAGCAGCTGACTCTTCCATACAATACAGAAAAAGGCGAAAAGCTATCGATTCACATCTCGCCAAACTACCGTATTTGGGATTCTAGATATAAGAATATTATTGTTCACGGCACATTTGCGACTGGAGAACCATTTACCGAGGGAATTGCACAATACATATATGAACTCCCTCCTAAAAAATGGATAAACGATTTTGTAATGGAAGCGAGGAACAGATAAATGCACCAATTTTTTTCCCGGATGCTTATTGGCTATGCTTTTATCATTATTGATTTAAACTTTGGAATTGATATTGTACCGGATATTATCGGCTATATTTTCATTGCAAGAGCGATTCAAAAATATGCCAAGTCGAAGTACAATAAAACCGCAGTCCTGCTTTCATATATTTCAGGAGTCATATCTATAATAGAAATGCCTATCTTATATAGTGCAGTAGAGAATTTCCCGACAGTAGTGTTTTTACTTTACGGGTTTATAACGAGCATCATTCAACTTCTTTTTTATTATTATATTTTTTGGATTTTCTTTAGCTTTGTTCAGAATACACCTCATGTAAATTACACGAAAAGGGTGAAGCATTTAGTTGTAGGGAGCTTATGGATTGTCATTACATCGATCTATCTTTTTGAAATTACTCAACATATTATTTTAGGATTTGCGGTAGTGATTGCAGGAATAGCATTAATTATTGGGTTTATTATGTTTATCATATACTGTTATAAAATGATGAAGTACGGGAAGTTAATTGAACTAAGCGAAAAGGAAGAACATGTGGAGACAACGTAAACTAGTGAGCAGTACCTCAATTTGGATAATGGGTGAATGACTGTTACTGAATAACAGAATTAGACGGAGCAACTCCGCTTATTAAGTAAAGAAAGAAAGAAACCACTAAAATAAACGGAGAAATTCCTTCTATTTCATAAAAATCCATAAAATATCGAGGTGTTAGTGTACCATAAGCGGAATTTCTACCCTTATTTTCATAGAAATGAGCGCAATTTTTCAAATAAGGGTAAATCCTCCGCTTATTTAACTCTAGGACCTGTGTATATTTTATGGTTAAATTCATTTAATTTAGTTGAGTAGTTTCCATTTTAGTCATATGGTTTATCATAATCCTGAATTTTAAGCTCCTTTAGAAATTCAATAAAATTTATTCTATATCTATATTTTTCTCTATAATATGATTTTTTACCGAGAAAATCTTTATGCACAATTTCAACAATATAAGGTTTCATCCGAGTTTCTTCTGCATAATCATAATTTTCAGTAAGCTCTATTAAAAAGGAAACAAGATAATTAAATACTACAGGGAAATCTTTTTCGATTTCTTCCTGTTGTTCAACTAAAGCTTTAATATACTTATATAACTCACTTTGTTTAGTAAAACGGAAACTGCAACCTGAATTCCAATACCCAAGCCAAATAGTAAATATACTAACAGAATACCGTCTCAATTCTTTATCAGAATCCCCGAAATATAAATAATATGGGTATTGTGGAAACGCCATTCCACCATCAAAACCTAATATTCGGAAGCCACTGTTCAATACTTTATTAACTTCTGTAATAATCATACTTTTTTCTTCATTTGTAAGTTTCACATCTTCAGACTTCATAATACCTCCTCAATTTTTTACTTTTTATTATATCAAAATATTGGTAAGTTATTTTATAAATGAATTCTTGCCTGTAAATAAAGAAAATATATATTGAGGTGATTAAATGAAATATACTTGTCCTTGTTGTGGCTATAAAACATTAGATGAAGAACCTCCAGGAACATATGAAATATGTAGTATCTGTTTTTGGGAAGATGATGGAGTTCAATATGAAGACCCAGATTATGAGGGAGGCGCAAATCTACCATCTTTAAGAAAGGCACAGAAAAATTACGTCTTATTTGGGGCTTGTGAAGAAAGTTGTATTGACGCTGCAAGAAAACCAAATATCCTTCGCTCTTTTTATTAGACGGTTATTAATTAATTCCGCGGTTAAAGCAAATAATTCGAATGATTTAGGTGAAAAAATGGATAAGTTAATTGAACAAAACGAACAGCTGCTTTTATTATTAAAGGAACAAAAATAGATTTAAAAGATATAGAGGAAATTTAAGTACTTTTAAGCTTTCATATTTTTAATATACAAATATAGTAGGGGAGAAAAATAGCCGTGATTTCAAATCAAGAACTACATATACGACTTATGGACAAGGCTGATTTCAATCTAATGGTAAAGTGGCTAAATAATCAGCAGGTATTAGAGTTTTATGAAGAACCACCTTCAAATTTAGAACGAGTGATAAATAAATACGGACCAAGAATAGACGGCAAACACTATGTTACTCCCTGTATTGTAGAATACAATAATGAATCAATTGGTTATATCCAATATTATGAGCTTCAAGATACTGAACTTAAAAAGTACGGCTATCCAGGAAACCAAAATATTTATGGAATAGATCAATTTATTGGTGAACCTAAATTATGGGGGCAAGGAATAGGGACAAAAATGATACAAATGATGTTAAATTTCCTTTGTAATAAAGGTGCCTCAAAGGTTCTATTAGAGGTGAAAAGTAATAATGTCAGAGCAATATCAAGCTATAAAAAATGCGGTTTTAAGAGAATTAAAGATCTTAACAACGATCTGGTTTTAATGGAATGGATAGTTTGAATTGATTGAACATAAAAAGAAGAACCCATTTTAACCAAAACGGATTCTCCTTATAATTAAAAAATAGTACTTACGAGCTTTTCATCAATTCCGCCACGGCTGACACTACTTTTATTTTGCCGTATATTTTTTTATAGCCGGAATAATTTCATTGCCAATAAGCTCGATGTTTTTCATCACTTTATCGAACGGAACGCCGCCGAAATCAATTTGAGCCATGAAACGTTGCATGCCGAACAGTTCATATTGGTACAGCATTTTTTCAATAATTTGGTTCGGGCTGCCGACCATTAAGGCATCCTCTACTCGAGGAGCCTCTTCTACTTGCCAGCGCGGATAACCTTGTCCACGAATTGCCTGGAAACCGCCGCTTAAAAAAGGATGCATCCCGTCAACTGCCTCTTGTTCTGTTTCTGCAACATAAAATAAACTTGTCGTTGCGATCGGTAATGTACTCGCATCAAAGCCACTGCGATCAGCTGCTTCCCGGTAAGCATCAACAGAAGCCTTGAAATTAATTGATGGACCACCTAATGTCGTTAGTATCATCGGTATCCCCATATAACCAGCTTTTATGGCACTTGCCGGAGGTCCTCCAACTGCACGCCAAATAGGAATGGAGCCGTTTAATGGCTGCGGTAAAATATGGGCATTATTTAAAGAAGGACGGAATTTACCACTGTAATTGACAACCGTATTGTCATTTAACTGTTTTAGTAAAGCTAACTTTTCCTCAAATATTTCCTCGTAATCTCGTAAGCTCACACCGAACAATTCATGTGCGCCAACACGCGATCCACGACCCGCAACAATTTCTGCACGGCCGTTTGAAATTAAATCAATCGTAGCAAAGTCTTCATATACACGAACCGGATCAGCTACACTTAATACCGTTGCAGAGCTGGAAAGTTTGATGCTCTTCGTTGCATTGGCTATCGCCCTAACACAACCGAATGTGCCTGTGTTGTAAAATATTGCTGATGACTTTCACCGACAGCAAACACATCAATACCAGCTTGCTCGGCTAATTGACTTGCTTCAATAATTTCCTTTAGACGCTCTTGTGCAGAAATACGAGAGCCTGTTAATGGATTGGGCATATGATCACCTAATGTGTACAACCCAAATTCCATTCCTTTTTTTTCATCAATTCGATATTGTTCCATCACTCATTTCTCCTTAAAAAATCGGTTTTAGTTTTGCGGTAATTTCTTCGCGTCTCTCTTCTAAAAAGTCCGGCAAATCCAACTGTTCCCCCAGTGTTTCGATATCGCCGTCGCGCAAAAAGCCTGGACCATCAGTTGCTATTTCAAATAAAATTCCGTTCGATTCACGGAAATATAAGCTTTTAAAATAATATCGGTCTACAATGCCTGATGAGATAAATCCAAGTTTTTTTACTTGTTCATCCCAATAGGCGAGTTCTCCGTCATTTTTCACACGAATCGCCAAATGGTGGATGCTGCCTCGACCTGGTTTTTCGGAAGGACCATCCTGTTCGTTGATGAAAATCTCACCAAATATTTCACCTTTAACGGATTGGAGAAGGGCAGTGGTTTCTGTCTGTTCCTTTACTTCATAACCGAATATTTCTGTTAACGTACGGATCAGTTTCCCCATACTTTTTACGGTCATTTCTACAGGACCCATACCTTGTATTTGATGTTCAGCCGGTACTACCGACTTTTCATACGTTTCCCAATAGGGCACTTTTGTATTGGGCGCGGCAATTAGTGCCATTCGTAAACCTTCTTCATCCTCAAATAGCACAGCAGGACGGTTCGTAAATGTAGAGCGCCCCTCATGCTTTACACCAAACTCATCAAACCGCTTCACCCAATAGTTCAGGCTTTCTTCGGAAGGGACGATTAAACCGATTTTCGTAATCGCATTCGTACCGCGATGAGTGCGTCCGACTAGTGGAATTTCAAAAAATGATAACTCGGTGCCTGGACTGCCTGTTTTATCTCCGTAGAATAAATGATACATTGAAGTTTCATCTTGATTAACTGTTACTTTTACACGGCGCAACCCTAGAACATCTCGGTAAAATGTATTATTTTGCTGTGCATTTTTCGTAATCATGGAAATATGGTGATGTCCTGGAATTGTATACATATATGTTGCCTCCTATTTTTACTTACTCCGCTGTTCACTATTTTTTTGAACACGGGAGATCAGTTTATACAATGTTTTTTGTTCTTCTTTTGTTAATGTTTCATCAAAAAAAGAAGATTGAAAGGCGAGCTGGGCTTCGAAAGCATTATTTAACTTTTCATTGCCTTTTGGTGTTAATGAGATAAATTTCGTTTTCCAGTCCTGATGTCTTACAATAAGCTGTTCCTGTTCAAGACGTGTAAGCATTCGGGAAATACCACCTTGTGTAACCGTTACTTTCTTTGCAAGCTCGGATTGTGTAATCGGCTCGAATATGGAGATTTGCAAGAGCACATCGAATTGCGCAGTCGTTAAGTCAAACTGTTTTAAAAACTCATTTGAAAGATTATTACTTTCATGAGTAAAACGCATCATACGAAGCCATATAAGAGAGCCTAAAGTATTTTTCTTCATCGTACACGTCCTTTCTTAATTATCACTTTACTACTCAAATGATAATAATGCAATGAAAATATCTCGAATTCGAAATAAAATAAATTGTAACTTTTTTACTTTTCTTGCGACCAATATAGAAAGGGGGATGACAAATGCGAAAATGGTTTATTTTATGCGTTTTTGTTTTATTAGGTGGCTGTCATTCACCACAGCAATCCGGTTTTATTAAAGCGCTGGAGGAACTGCAAGTACCTGTAAGAGTAATGGAGAAAAAAGAAAAATCGATTTTCACGCAGGATTTAAATGGGGAAAAGCCGAAAACGTATTTACTGAATGATAAATTACTCTCGGTATATACATTTGACCAGAGCAAAGATCGTTCAAAAGCGAAACAGCAATTTTACGAAAAAACCGCCTCACAAAATGTCGTCTCTTATGAACTGTATGAGCTAAATACAATGCTCATTTTTTATGTCCATGAACAAAATTTACATGTTGCCATTCCATACGATGAGCAGATCCGCAAAGCTCTAACACAACTAGGGGAGGACGAAGAATGAAAAGAATACTTGTATTTGCGGTGTTGCTGCTGTTAGTCGGATGTACAGATGAACAGAACGATTCAGGTTTAATTCAGCGCGCGGTAATTGAACGGGTAGTTAGCGATAATAATATTGGGACAGAAGAGATCATGGTTTTTGATCAAGAGGAGCTTGATGACATCCAGGGTTATTTGTCCGAAACAAAATGGCAGCCAAATGTCGAGGCCGAAATGGCAAGGAAAGAAGATGTAGTATTGAGATTATTTATTGAATTGGAGAAAAACTTGCCCGAACGAATTAACACGTACCGCATCTGGTATGAGCAGGATCAGTCCATAACGATTCTGAGTAATGTTGAAACAGAAGGATACGGACGGCTGAATGCTGAATTTGGCAAACCATTTAAAGAGCTGCTTCAGCCATTGATAAATGAAAAAAAGCAGGTCATTGATAGACACGGGCAGATTGAAAATGAAGAACTGTTTGAAAAGTTTTTAAACGACATCGAAGCAAATAATGAAACATTACTTGAAATGATCCGTTACACAATCGAAGGGGACCCGATTTACTGGACAATCAAATATGATGGACAGCAATTTGCGATTGAAATTGATAACCGGGAAGATGCATTTGGAAGTAAAACGATTGAAAACTATCGATGCACACAACTGGATGAGGTTGTGACAGGTTCTTTAATCGATTATAATTTTACAGGATGTGATGGAGATTTTGATATTAATTTGCTGTCATTTGAAAAAGCTACAGAAGCATCTACTAAGCTTGAAATTCCAAATATAAGCTTCATAATTGGTGATCAAACAATTAAAACTTATAAAGGCGCATATTCCTGGAGCTCATTTGATGCATCAACAGGAGAAACGACTACAACTATGACAGACCACGCATCACCCAATCAAATGATGGAGGCAGTTCAGAAAATAGAAGTGAATCTAAATGAACCAGTTGAGATCACTTTTGATAGTGAGCCGACAAAGGTAGAATTCAACATTTGGAACGAAGCGGGCATCATCTCAACGTATCATTCATTGGAAGAAATTAAGGAAACAGGACCTTTCATTCTGGAAATTGTAGGCTATTGGAATGAAAGTCGCGCAACGTATGTAACAGCGTTAAAAGTTGAATAGGGGCAACTTAATAATAAACGGATATATGAATTGATTGGAGTGAAGGGTCGACTCCAGCGGGAACCGCACGATGCCTGATACTACAGGCTCAGGCCGTGCCCGCGGAAAGCGTACCCGGAACGGAAATCAATTCTAGTGGAAGTTGAAAAAATTTTTACTCCCACGAGACAAAAGGCCTCAAGAGTTTGTCTCTCGAGGCCTTTTGTCTTTTTATGAATTTAACTAGATGCTTAGGAGGAACCGGGGAAAGCTTCGGTCCCGGAATGGAAATCAACGGGTTTGTCCCATAAATTATTTAAATGGCCCAGCAATATTCAATGCCTGTGTGAAATCTTCAATTAAATCATCTTCATTTTCCAAACCGACTGAAAAACGCAGCAATCCATCTGTTATACCACGCTTCGCACGCTCTTCCGGCTCCATTGCCGCATGACTCATTTTGGCAGGATAAGATAAAATCGATTCGACACCGCCAAGGCTGACAGCAAAAACGGGAATCTTCATTGCGTCAACAAACGCTTTGGCAATCTCATAGTTCGGTAAACTGAACGATAATACCGCTCCGGCAGAAGTTGCCTGGGCTGCATGAATTTCAAAGCCTGGATGTGTTGGCAGTCCCGGGTAATACACTTTTTCTACTAACGGATGGTCATGTAAAAACTGTGCAATTCGCATCGCAACACGTGATTCTTCATTGAAACGAACAGCCGTTGTTTTCATGTTTTGAATTAACGTGTAGCAATCCTGTACACCTAATACAGATCCAAAAGAATTTTGGACGAAATAAATTTGATTGCCGAGCTCTTCATCCTTTGTTACTACTAAACCGGCTACAATATCCGAATGTCCTGATAAAAACTTCGTCGCAGAATGAATGACTACGTCTACACCCATATCAAGCGGTTTTTGATGCAATGGTGTCATAAACGTATTGTCTAAAAATGTCATGGCACCATGTTGTTTCGCAATATCGACAACAGCTCGAATATCCGTAATGCCTAATGTAGGATTTGATGGCGTTTCAATATAAATTAGCTTCGTTTCAGGTCGAACTGCTGCTTTAACAGCCTCAATATCCGTAAAGTCTACAAATGTATGGGTAATACCATAGCGAGGTAATACTTTTGTGACAAAACGGTACGTCCCTCCATATACGTCCTCTGTAATGACGATATGATCACCGGCAGATAAAATCATAAAGCATGCTGATACGGCAGCCATACCTGTAGCAAAGGCGAAACCTCGATTTCCGCCTTCTAGTTCAGCGATAGCCTTTTCCAATGCGGCACGTGTTGGGTTGCCTGAGCGAGCATAATCATATTCGCCAAATTCATCGATCGATTCTTGATGGAAAGTGGAAGATAAGTACATCGGTACATTTACTGCACCTTTTTTATCGGCATAGCCTTCTCGAATGGCACCGTGAATGAGCGCTGTTTCAATGCGATTTGTCATGCGAATTCACCTCGTAACGTATCGAAAACTTGCTTCAGATCGGCAATTAAATCTTCCGCTTCTTCAATCCCTACAGAAAAACGCAGCAATCGGTCACATACACCACGTGCTACACGCTCCTCATATGGCATATCCGCATGAGTCTGTGTCGCAGGATACGTAATAAAGCTCTCCACACCGCCTAAGCTTTCCGCAAATGTAATAAGTTTCATGCCTTTTAAAAATGGATTGACCATTAACGCTTCCTTTACTCGGAATGAAAGCATGCCGCCTTTTCCGGTATACAGCACATCCGTAACAAGTGGTTCAGTCTTTAAATAGTCCGCAATTTTCTTCGCATTTGCATCATGCTGCTTCAGACGCAGGTGCAAAGTCTTCAGTCCGCGAATAAGCAACCACGAATCCATCGGTGCTAATACCATGCCAATGCCATTATGATAATAGGCTAGCTTCTCGCACAGTTCCGTACCTTTCGCAACGACAAGCCCTGCCAATACATCATTGTGTCCGCCAATATATTTCGTCGCACTATGTAAAACAATATCCGCACCTAATTCAATCGGACGTTGGAAATAAGGTGTATAAAATGTGTTATCCACAATTAAAAGTAATTGATGCTTTTTAGCCAATGCTGCATATTGAACTAAATCAATTTCCTGCATTAAAGGATTTGTTGGTGTCTCGATAAACAACGCCTTCGTATTTTCATTGATTGCACTTTCTACATCATTTACATTCGTAAACGCATTATAGACAGGTTTAATGTTGTAATTTTCTGAAAATGTTTTAAATAGTCGGTACGTCCCACCATATAAATCCTCTGGTACGATTAGTTCATCATTCGGTTTAAATAATGACATGACAAGCTGAATGGCTGCCATTCCTGAACTGCAGGCAAACCCAGCATCTCCACCTTCAAGTTCTGCAATTCCTTCTTCCAAAATAGAACGTGTCGGATTTTTTGTACGTGTATAATCATAGCCTGTAGATTCACCGATTCCTGTATGCTGGTAGGCTGTTGACATATAAATCGGAGGATTGATTGCTCCTGTTTTTGCATCACTTAAATTTCCAAGCTGTACTAATTTAGTTTCTATAGAGCGCTGTGACATGAAAACACTTCCTTACACTTAATTTACGAAACATTTCAAATGGATCGATTATTAAATCAATTTAACATGAACAACTGAAAGGGACAATAGCGGAAAGTAGGAATTAACGAAATGGATAGTAAAACGTGTAAAAAAGAACAATAACGCAACTCTGCACCAATGGGCATTTATAAATAATTGATAAAACAGTTGCATATACTTCCAAAAACATACGACGTCAATCGACATTTCTTTTTGAAATAAACGAGGACCTTTAATGTTAGGCAATTACATCCCCCAAATTTTCACTCCCTTTTCTTAACCGAAAAGTAATTCCACATTTTATGATTGATACATAGTGAAAATAACACGTGAAACAAGAAAATCTAGCAATATACTTATAAAGGATAAGGAATTTTGACAGTAAGCCTTCTAAACAAACATATGGATTTCGAAATCAACGAAGAGGAGAAGGTAATATAATGATACATGTATTTCTAATAGCGGCATTGGGTTACATTGGAACAGCCTTTGTCATAATGCCATACCAAATAGCTGTTGCGTTATGTTTATTAGTGTATTGGATTATGAGCCGGATTACATTTCCACATCTAAAAAAACACATGATTGAACGGGAACTGCCAAATGGAAGTCCTTAATCAGCTTGTGTCGCAATATGGGTACTTGGCTATTTTCGTAATTCTTTCATTAGGGCTTTTCGGACTCCCAATTCCTGATGAATTACTCGTTTTATGGATAGGGTATTTTACTAAAATCGGCACGCTGAATTACACCTATTCTCTTGTCGTCTGCATTATCGGCACGTTTCTCGGGATGATGTTCAGCTATTATGTCGGAAAAAAAGCGGGGCGTCCTTTAATTGAGCGAATTGGCCGGTGGATTGGATTAACAGATAAAAGAATAGGAAAGACCGAAAAATGGATTCATAAGTACGGTCCGTCTTCTATTGTCATCAGTTTCTTTATACCAGGCATACGGCATGTTACTGGCTACTTTTTTGGTGTTTCTCAGATGAGATTAAAAACCTATGCGATCTATGTAGGCATCAGTGCAATTATTTGGTGTTGTTTACTTTTAACTTTAGGAAGAATTGTAGGTCACTTTGATTAATAACACGGGGGAGAGTTAAAAGAGCAATGGTTAATATTCATTATGAAAGCCACGAAATGTTGAATCAATAACATTTCATGGCTTTTTTAGTTTTTCTGATTAAGATTTGATTATTTGGCTTGTTCGTTCTTTAATAAATCACGAATTTCTTTTAATAGTTCTTCCTTCGTATCAAGTTCCGGTGTAGGATCTTCTACAATTTCCGATTCCTTTTTCCGATTTAATTTTGTTAATAGTCGTAGAGCCATGAAAATGGCAAACGCAATAATAAGAAAATCAATGATCGATTGGACAAATACTCCAAGCGCTATTTGTGCCTCACCTGAACCAAATTTCCACTCATTCTTTAAATCAATTCCACCTGTAAGCATCCCTACAAGGGGCATTATTATATTTTCTACTAAGGATGTTACGATTTTTCCAAATGCAGATCCAATTACAACTGCAACAGCTAAATCAATAACATTTCCTTTCATAGCAAATTCCTTAAAGTCTTTCCACATGTTCAACAACTCCCAATATCAATTATTAATGCAGTATACTATACTAACGATTACCTCTATAATTATCAACTATGAAATAAAGTTGAAATTTAGTAAAATGAATAGAATAATAGGGTATTAATAAGTTAAAGATTGGTGGAGGCTATGACAAAAAGCAAAAAGAAACAACCTTTATTATCACCCAAAGTAAAAATCTACATAATCGTACTGCTCATCCCGATATCATTAACGATATACATATTTGCTTTTTTTAGCTGGCAGCAAATTCGTGGATTACCTTTTATCGAACGATTTACCGAAAAGTCGGTCTACCAGCAAATTCAGGATCAGTTTGATTTAGAAATCCCAATCGAATACATACCGGTATATGTGGCTGCGGAACAAAAGTACAATGTACCATGGACACTTCTCGCTGCACATCATCGTGTGGAAACACGCTTTTCTACAATGAGAACACTTATTTCTCCTGTGGGAGCAGAAGGGCATATGCAATTTATGCCTTGTACATTTGTCGGCTGGAAGCATCCATCATGTAAAGACTTAGGTTTAGGGGAAATCCCAGAAAAGGATAAAACAAATCCAGCGGTAATTAAAAAATATGGTGGGTATGGGGTAGATGCAAATGGCGATGGTATTGCAGATCCATTTGACATCGAAGACGCGATCTATAGTGCGGCAAAGTTTTTATCAATTGCCGGTGTAAGGAATGGGGAATTGAAAAAAGCAGTTTTTCAATATAATCACAGCGATGCATATGTAGAAGATGTTTTATATTATTACAAACAATACCGTGATTATGGCGATCAGCTTAAGCAAATCGCAATGGGTGATACCAAATAAAAAAGTGTGACGTGAAGTCACACTTTTTAAAATCTTAGATGCAGAAATTAATTTTGATTGAGTGTTATTTACATTGCTTTTCGCATAGATCGTAAAATGAAGCTTACAATGAAAATTAATACAATAGCACCGATTAAAGCTGGGAATACGTAGAAGTCTGAAACTCTCCAACCCCAGTTTCCTAATAACATACTACCGATCCAAGAACCGACAATACCAGCAATAATGTTACCAATAATGCCTCCTGGAACGTCCTTACCTAGAATAACTCCTGCTAACCAACCTAAAATACCTCCGATAATTAAAAACCAAATGAAACTCATCATAATTGTCCAACTCCTTCTGAAAATAGTGAATGATAATTGCATCTAGTTAGTTATTTCCTTTCTTCAGAAGGGTTAAACATTTTTATTGTTATGCTATGGATTATTATAGAATGGTAGCGCCTAGACAGCCTTTAAAATGTTGCAGCGCCCAGGCATGTCCTGCCTCATTGAAACTAGCTACCGCCTTTTCTGGAATTGTGATTTTATAGCCAAGGTTGTAGCTGTCAACGGCTGTATGCAATACACATATATCTGTACAAACCCCGACAAGAACAACTTCTTCAACACTTCGCTCACGAAGAAGGATATCCAAGTTTGTCCCTGCAAAAGCACTATAGCGGGTTTTATCGAAAGAAATGACTTGTTCTTTGTATTTTTCATACATATCCTTTACAGATCCGTACAGATCACGGCCTTTTGTTCCTCGAATATTATGGGGAGGGAACAATTTCGTTTCAGGGTGGTAAGGATCATTTTCCTCATGTAAATCATTTGCGAAAATAACTACTTCATTTTGTTCAACAAATTGTTCAATTAACGTGCTTATGTTCTGTTCAATAGCCTGGCCAGGTGCTCCACAAGTTAATTTTCCATCCGATGCGACAAAATCATACGTATAATCAATTACAATTAACGCTTTTTTCACCATAAATATCCTCCTTAAGTGTTATAAAACTATTATGCCATGGTAAGAGAAATAAAGATAAAATAAAATATTAACTAAATATTCAAAATATTTTGATTTATTTTGTGCGATACTGTATATTAAGAATATCAAAAAAAATGGGGTGGATAAGATGGATCAGGCATTAATGAGAAAGTTAAACCGTCAGGCACTTATTTTTGTAGGAATCCACAGCTTTATAATCATGAACTTTGCAATTGAATTACTACTACTCAAATAAAATGGGATATTCTTAACCTAGCATCAGTTTGCTAGGTTATTGTTTTTTTGTTAATCATTTTAAACTGTTTAACGACAATGCTAACAAGGCATGTAAGCATTTAGGACAAGTACGGTGATGAGCTTCAACACAATTTTTAAATAAAAATAAATTAAATTTTTAAAAAATTCAAATTTATAA
Source organism: Solibacillus ferritrahens (assembly GCF_037027585.1). NCBI lineage: Bacteria > Bacillati > Bacillota > Bacilli > Caryophanales > Caryophanaceae > Solibacillus > Solibacillus ferritrahens. Next base: position 159,057 of record NZ_JAXCLE010000006.1, read on the forward strand.
AAATTGAACTGAAAGAGAATAAAAGGCACAGTAATCACTATGAAAACGGTTCCAAAAAAATCGAACATTTAGAATTGTATAAAAAATTCAAAAAATAGTGTTGACGGTAGCACTCATTCCGTACTATGATAACAACAATTTAGTACACCACATCATTCAAGCACACAAACATGTTACATGAATGATGTGACCAAATCGATTCCCTGTACAATTAAAAGTTAGAAAATTCTTACTTTTAATTGTTGGGAAGCGAAATATATAACAACAAGAGTGAAAGCTTTGCGTTGAGGGGCGTTTAATATGAGAAGTGATATGATCAAACTTGGAGTTGACCGAGCTCCACACCGTAGCCTTTTATATGCTACAGGTAAAGTAAAGGCGAAAGATTTAGAGAAGCCGTTTATCGGTGTTTGTAACTCATATATTGATATTATTCCAGGTCATGTGCATTTACGTCAGTTTGCAGACGTTGTAAAGGAAGCCATTATAGAAGCAGGCGGTATTCCATTTGAATTCAATACAATTGGTGTTGATGACGGAATAGCAATGGGTCATATCGGCATGCGTTATTCATTGCCATCTCGGGAAATTATTGCAGATTCAGCCGAAACAGTTATTAATGCACACTGGTTCGATGGCGTGTTTTACATTCCGAACTGTGACAAAATTACACCGGGTATGCTAATGGCGGCTGTCCGAACGAACGTACCATCAGTATTCGTTTCTGGCGGTCCGATGGAAGCTGGTATTTCATCAACTGGTAAGCAATTATCATTGACGAGTGTATTTGAAGGAGTCGGCGCACATAAGGCAGGAACGATGTCAGCAGAGGAACTTCTTGATATTGAAAACAATGCATGTCCAACATGCGGATCATGTTCAGGAATGTTCACAGCCAACTCAATGAATTGCCTAATGGAAATGCTAGGTTTGGCTTTGCCAGGTAACGGAACAATTGTTGCAACTAGTGACAAGCGGAAAGAGTTAATTTATGAAGCAGCCAAACACTTGGTACGCATGATTAAAGAAGACGTAAAACCACGCGATATCGTAACAAAAGAAGCTATTGATGATGCATTTGCATTGGATATGGCAATGGGTGGTTCAACAAATACAGTACTTCACACATTGGCAATCGCGAACGAAGCTGAAATCGAATATAACATTGAAGAGATTAATAAAGTCGCAGAACGCGTTCCTTATATTGCGAAAATTATGCCGGCATCGGATATATCGATGGATGACATTGCAAAAGCAGGCGGCGTACAGGCAATTATAAATGAATTAACGAAAATTCCAGGTGCGATCCATCCAGATCGTCCAACAATCGCAGGCGTAACGATGCGAGAACTTGTAAAAGATTACGAGATTACGAATGATAAGGTTATTCGTACAAAAGATAACCCATATAGTGCTGTAGGTGGGCTTTCCGTTCTATTCGGAAATATCGCACCTGAAGGATCTGTTATTAAGGTAGGTGCTGTTGACCCTTCTATTAAAACATTTACAGGTGAGGCAATCGTATTTGAATCACAGGAAGAAGCACAAAAAGCAATCGATGAAGGCATTGTACGTGAAGGGCACGTAGTTGTCATTCGCTATGAAGGGCCAAAAGGTGGTCCGGGTATGCCGGAAATGCTTGCTCCTACATCAGCGATTCAAGGACGCGGATTGGGAACGAAAGTAGCTTTAATTACAGATGGTCGTTTCTCAGGCGCATCACGCGGAATTTCCATCGGTCATATTTCTCCAGAGGCTGCTGAAGGAGGTCCAATCGCATTAGTAAACAATGGAGATATTATCGAAATCGATTTACCAGGTCGAACAATTAATTTACAAGTTTCTGATGAAGTTCTTGCAGAGCGTCGTCAAAACTTACAACCATTTGAACCAAAAATAAAGCGCGGTTGGCTTGCACGATACTCAGCTTTAGTAACGAATGCTTCCCAAGGCGGCGTAATGAAAATATAAAAAGAATAATATAAATCGTTGATGAGGTTAAAGAATATAGAGTCTTGTATTTACCAGAGAGCCGGTGCTGGTGGAAGCCGGTGATACAACTATATTCGACATCCCCTCGGAGTGAGCTATTAAACGCATTCGCCATTAGATAGCTCCGGGCATAATCGAAATGCTCGTTATTAATGAATCGCTCTCTTTATTAGTTGCACAAATTTCTTATGGAATTTGGTAATAGAGAGGTCAAAGCGGTTCACGAGGTAGCAAGGTGGACATTGGTTCTTTTAAAGGGACCTTTGTTATCTTTGCTATAAATAAGGGTGGTACCATGAAAAGTCTTTTTCATCCCTACGTAAGAGGTTTTCTTTTGCGTGCGGATATAAGAGGCTTTTTCTTTTTATATAAAATTAGTCCATGAGTTAACATATAAAGTTTTTTAAAAGGAAGGAGTATTAAAAAATGAGTACAAATGTTTCAATCAGTAAAGAAATTGAAATGCCTGAGGAACAGCCACAAGTAATTAAATCTAGAGATGGTGCCGATATTTTAGTGCAGGCATTACATGATCAAGAAGTAGAAATTATTTTTGGATATCCAGGTGGGGCCGTATTACAGATTTACGATGCACTTTACCGTAACCCGATTCGCCATATTTTAACACGACATGAACAAGGTGCTATTCACGCAGCTGAAGGGTATGCACGTGTTATGAATAAGCCCGGTGTAGTCATTGCGACATCTGGACCAGGGGCAACAAACCTTGTAACAGGTATTGCGGATGCGATGATTGATTCCATTCCACTAGTAATTTTTACAGGTCAGGTAGCGACGTCAGTCATCGGTACGGACGCTTTCCAGGAAGCAGATATTATGGGGATCACAACACCAATTACAAAGCACAACTATCAGGTACAGGATGTAGCGGATATTCCACGAATCGTTAAAGAAGCATTCCATATTGCGAATACAGGACGTAAAGGGCCGGTAGTTATTGATTTCCCAAAAAATATTTCACAATCTGTCTTCCTTGAGGATATAAAAGCACCTGAAGATATTTATTTACCAGGATATCAACCAACGACAAAACCGAACTATTTACAAATTCAAAAAGCGATCCAGGCGATTACTTTAGCTAAAAAACCTTTAGTACTTGCAGGTGCAGGTGTATTATTCGCAGATGCGTGTGAACAATTAACTGAATTTATTGAAAAATACAATTTACCCGTTGTAAACACATTGCTTGGTTTAGGAAGTATACATGGGCAGCATAAACAATTTTTCGGAATGGCGGGAATGCATGGTTATGCAACAGCTAATGATGCCATAACAAAATGCGATTTATTAATCAATATCGGGGCACGATTTGACGATCGCCTGACAGGGAAATTAGCAACATTTGCACCGAATGCAACGATCATTCATATTGATATCGATCCAGCAGAGATTGGGAAAAATGTTCCAACAGACATTCCAATTGTAGCGGATGCAAAAGAAGCACTCTATGCATTATTGAAAAAAGATTTCCAAGGACCAGATACAACGGAGTGGATGAGTTATTTAAATGATAGTCGCGATAGATACCCACTTTGGTATGAAGATGCTGGTGAGGAAATTTTACCGCAGCAAGCACTGGAAATCATCCATAGGCTAACTGGTGGCGATGCAATTGTCACAACAGACGTAGGTCAACATCAAATGTGGGCAGCACAATATTATCATTTAAACAATCCACATGGCTGGGTTACATCAGGTGGATTAGGAACGATGGGCTTCGGTTTCCCCGCAGCAATCGGTGCACAATTTGCGAAACCTGATAAGAAGGTTATTTCCATCGTAGGTGATGCAGGATTCCAAATGACAAACCAAGAGCTGATTCTATTAAAAGAATTCAATTTACCTGTAAAAGTTGTCATTTTGAATAACAGCTGCTTAGGAATGGTACGTCAATGGCAGGAAACTTTCTATGAAGAGCGCTACTCTCAAAGTCTTATGCCGATTCAGCCGGATTTCGTAAAACTTGCTGAGGCATATGGAGTAAAGGGCTATCGAATTGATAATTTATCGGAGGCAGAAGCAATTTTTGCCGAAGCAATTAATTCAGATGAACCAGTCGTAATTGACTGTCGAGTTAAACAGCTCGTGAGCGTCTTCCCAATGGTCGCACCAGGAAAAGGATTACATGAAATGATTGGAGTGGAAAAACCATGAAACGTGTGCTCACAGTAACAGTAATTAATCAAAGCGGAGTATTAAATCGAGTGACAGGTTTGTTAATGAAACGCCAATTCAATATTGAATCAATTACAGTTGGTCACTCAGAACAGCCGAACTTCTCGAAAATGACGTTTATCGTTCATGTGGAAGATGAAAATAAAATCGAACAGTTAATTAAACAGCTATCGAAGCAAATTGACGTATTAAAAGTAAATGATATTACAGAAAAATCAATCGTTCTTCGTGAGCTGGCACTCATTAAAGTAGTATCACCACCGAATATGCGAATGGAAATGAATGCAATTGTTGAGCCGTTCCGACCGCAAGTTGTAGATACCTCAAAAAATGTTGTCACATATGAAGTTGTTGGTCATCCGGAAAAAATCGATGCATTTATCGAACTGATTAGACCATACGGCATTAAAGAATTAACACGTACCGGCGCAACTGCATCGATTCGTGAAGCACAAAAAATCGAAGGTCCACAACTATCAATTTTAAAATAACCGGCATTCCATACGGGGCGGAGGATGTCATCTGATGCCCGTATATCAAAAAATATATAATTCAACTTAATTGGAGGAAATGAAAATGTCTAAAATGTATTATGAAAATGAAATCAACGAGCAAGTACTAAAAGGGAAAAAAATCGCGATTATCGGTTATGGTTCACAAGGCCATGCCCATGCGCTTAACTTAAAAGAATCAGGTTTTGATGTAGTAGTAGGTATCCGTCCAGGTAAATCTTATGATGCAGCAAAAGAAGACGGCGTAGAAGTAAAATCAGTTGCTGAAGCAGCAGCAGAAGCAGATGTAATCCAAATCTTACTTCCGGATGAGCGTCAAAAAGCAGTTTACGAAGCAGAAATCGCACCGTACTTAACAGCTGGTAAAGCGTTAATGTTCGCACATGGTTTCAACGTACACTTCGGTCAAATTCAACCACCAGCAGATGTAGACGTATTCCTAGTAGCTCCAAAAGGCCCAGGTCACTTAGTACGTCGTCAATTCACTGAAGGTGCTGGCGTACCAGGATTATTCGCAATCCACCAAGACGCGACAGGTCAAGCACGTGATTTAGCTCTTGCATACGGTAAAGGAATCGGTTCAGCACGTGGCGGATTACTTGAAACAACATTCGCTGAAGAAACAGTAACGGATCTATTCGGTGAGCAAGCAGTACTTTGCGGTGGTACAACTGAACTTGTAAAAGCAGGTTTCGAAACATTAGTAGAAGCGGGCTACCAACCAGAATTAGCTTACTTTGAAACATTACACGAATTAAAGCTAATCGTTGACCTAATGTTTGAAGGCGGTATGGCGACAATGCGCTATTCAATCTCAGATACAGCTGAATGGGGAGACTATGTATCAGGTCCACGTATTATCGACGCATCTGTAAAAGCACGTATGAAAGAAGTGTTAACAGATATCCAGGATGGTACTTTTGCAAAACGATGGATCGAAGAAAATGAAACGGGTCGTCCAGAATATACGAAGTTTAAAGAAGCTGGCGCTAACCACCAAATTGAAGAAGTAGGCGAAAAATTACGCGCAATGATGCCATTCATCAACAAAGGAAAACAAAAGGTTACAGTGAAATAATATGAGAAAAATTGACATTTTTGATACAACATTGCGCGATGGTGAACAGTCTGCAGGTATTAATTTAAATACAGCAGAAAAAGTGGAAATCGCAAAACAACTAGAGCGTTTAGGTGTCACAATTATTGAGGCGGGATTTCCTGCCTCATCTCCAGGTGACTTGGAAGCTGTTTCGTTAATTGCGAAAACAGTGAAAAATTCAATTGTAACAGGCTTAGCGCGTGCCGTGAAAAGTGACATCGACGCAGTTTGGGAAGCAATTCGCCATGCAGAACAACCACATGTTCATACATTTATTGCAACAAGCCCGATTCATATGGAATACAAATTAAAGAAAAATCCGGATGAAGTAGTCGAGCAGGCAGTAGCCGCTGTGAAATACGCAAAGGAAAAGTTCTCGCTTGTAGAATTTTCCGCAGAAGATGGCTTCCGTTCCGATAAAGAATTTTTAGTACGCATTTGCCAGGAAGTAATTAAAGCAGGTGCAACAACAATTAATATACCGGATACAGTTGGTTACGCATCGCCGGAAGAATATGGCGCATTATTCCGCTATTTACGTGAAAACGTCATCGGAGCAGAGAAGGTTAAATTTTCAGCCCATTGCCACGATGATTTAGGAATGGCAGTAGCAAATTCATTAGCAGCCGTTCAAAATGGTGCGGATCAAGTAGAATGTACGATTAACGGTATCGGTGAACGTGCCGGGAATGCGGCATTAGAGGAAATTGGTGTGGCTCTTCACATTCGTAAAGATTTTTACGGTGTTGAAACAGGGCTTAACTTAAAAGAAATTAAACGTACATCTCAAATGGTAAGCCGCCTGACGAATGTTGTTATTCAGCCTAACAAAGCTGTTGTTGGGAAAAATGCATTTGCTCATGAATCGGGTATTCACCAGGACGGTGTATTGAAAAATCCGGAAACATACGAAATTATTTCTCCGGCACTTGTAGGAGAAGACGATATTCCATTAGTTTTAGGTAAGCATTCCGGACGCGCAGCATTCCGTGATCGTGCTGAAACAATGGGCTTCGAGCTATCGGATGAAAAACTGAACAAAGCATTTGCTGAGTTCAAAAAATTGGCCGACCGCAAAAAAGAAGTGACTGAAGACGATTTAACAACGATTTTAACTGAGCAGCAAGTTTCAATAGAAGATGTTCCGTTATTTGAATTGAAATCAGTTCAAGTTCAGTACGGTACCGAGAATATTCCGACTGCTACTGCATCAATTGTTACTCCTGAAGGCGAAACGAAAACACTCGCTTCAACAGGATCAGGTTCAGTAGAAGCAATCTTCAATACTTTGGAATTACTTGTTGGAGGAAAGGTGAACATACTGGATTACCGAGTACAATCAGTCGGCAAAGGGCGCGATGCACTTGGAGAAGCGGTCGTTAATTTAAAATACAATGGCTATACCTCCACAGGACGCGATTCAGCACAAGATGTATTAGAAGCAAGTGCAAAAGCGTACTTAAATGCAGTCAATCGCCAACTGATTCAGCAGCAAGTACGCGCTGAAAATGCAATTATGGTGTAATAGATTATACAAACTAAATTGTTGTTTGGAGTGAAGGTGGCGAGTGCAACTGCCGGCTATGCCTTTCGTTGCAGAGCGAAGAGGGAGTCAAAGATGCCAATCAAAGCTTCCTGGGGGAATAGCACGATTCCTGAGACTAGGAAAGGAACAAAAGCTAAGAACGCCACGTCCTGTGGCAACGCTTTTGTGACCGACATCGTGTCGGCCTCGTGCCCCCGGAAAGCGTCCGCCGTAACGAAAAACAACCGCTAAAACTTTATGAGCAAAATAGCGTCATCACAGCAGATGGCGCTTCTACATCAAGTAACTTCACGTAGAAAGAAAGGTGTTTTACAAATGGAAAAGAAAATTACAGTACTACCAGGTGACGGCATTGGTCCAGAGGTTGTTGCAAGTGCAGTAAAAGTATTACAAGTAATCGGGAAACGTTTTAAACATACATTTCATTTAAACTACGCGGCAATCGGTGGAGCAGCAATTGATCAGTACAACAATCCATTACCGGATGAAACAATTGCTATGTGTGAAGCAAGTGATGCCATTTTATTAGGCGCTGTCGGTGGACCGAAATGGGATAATAACGCACCAAGCCTACGTCCGGAAAAAGGTTTATTAAAAATTCGTAAGCACTTCGATTTATTTGCGAATTTACGTCCTGTGAAAGCATTCCCTAGTTTACTTGCATCTTCTCCATTAAAGCGTGAAGTTGCGGAAAATGTAGACTTAATGATCGTCCGCGAATTAACAGGAGGGCTTTACTTCGGAGAGCCACGTAAAAAAACAGATGCAGGTGCTATTGATACATGTGTGTATTCACGTGAAGAAATTGAGCGTATTGTCGAAAATGCTTTCGAATTAGCTCGTTTACGTCGTGGAAAACTTTGCTCAGTAGATAAAGCAAATGTACTTGATACATCACGTTTATGGCGTGAAATTGTAGAAGAGAAGAAAAAGCAGTACCCAGATGTAGAAACAGAACACAACTTAGTTGACTCAGTGGCGATGAAGCTTATTACAAATCCTGGTCAATATGATGTCATCGTTACAGAAAACTTATTCGGTGATATTTTAAGTGACGAAGCCTCTGTTATTACAGGTTCACTAGGTGTATTGCCTTCAGCGTCAATTCGTGGCGATAACTTCGGTCTTTACGAGCCGGTACATGGTTCAGCACCGGAAATTGCAGGGCAAGGTGTTGCCAACCCGGCAGCAACAATTCTTTCAGTAGCGATGATGCTCCAATACTCATTTGGTTTAAAAGAGGAAGCAGCAGAAATTGAACGTGCGGTTACAGCAGTATTTAATGATGGGTATTTCACAGCAGATTTAGCACAGGAACATACACGTTCACTATCTACTGAAGAATGGACTGAACAAGTACTAAACGAAATCGATGCAAACTTCGTTTCGGACAGCATTATGATTTCATATAATTAATAGATTTGGATTGAGGATACTGTTGATTGGAATGTGTGGGGGTCGGCGCTTCTGCTGTGGTCGCAATAAATTGCCACCATCCTCAGCGTCAAGTGTCCGACCTGGAATGGAAATCAACACTATATATGGGTAAGGAACGGTGAAAACTATGGGGAAAAATATTATTGAAAAAGTGTGGGAACAGCATGTCGTACATCGTGAAGAAGGGAAACCTGACCTACTTTATATCGACTTACATTTAATTCACGAAGTGACAAGTCCGCAGGCGTTTGAGGGTTTACGCTTAGCAGGACGAAAAGTACGCAGAACAGACTTATGTTTTGCAACAATGGATCATAACGTACCTACTAAAAATTTACCGACGATTAACGATCCAATCGCCAAAAAGCAAATCATGACACTTGCTGAAAATGCGAAAGAATTTGGCATTGAATTAGCAGATATCGGACACCCGGATCAAGGGATTGTCCACGTAATCGGACCAGAACTAGGGTTAACACAACCTGGTAAAACGATTGTTTGCGGAGACTCGCATACAGCTACACACGGTGCTTTCGGTGCAATTGCATTCGGTATCGGAACATCGGAAGTGGAACATGTTCTATCAACTCAAACATTATGGCAATTAAAGCCACCTACAATGGAAATTCGTGTTAACGGTGAGCTAGGTCTTGGCGTAACAGCAAAAGACATCATTTTAGCGATTATCGCCAAGTGGGGAATCGGCGTAGGAACTGGCCATATCGTTGAATATACAGGAGAAGCAATTCGCAAACTTTCTATGGAAGAACGAATGACAATCTGTAATATGTCAATTGAAGCCGGAGCAAAAGCCGGTCTTATTTCTCCAGATGAAATTACAGTCGAATTCCTTCGTGGTCGCCGCCATGTACCACAGGGCGAACAGTTTGAAGAAGCAGCAAAGTACTGGTTAAGCTTAGCGTCTGATCAGGATGCTACTTATGATGTGGTACTTGAAATTGATGCAGACGAAATCGAACCAATCGTAACATGGGGTACGAATCCAGCAATGGGTGTAGGTGTTTCGAAAACGGTACCAACTGCTGCAGACTACAATAACGAGGCTGATAGAGCAGCATTAAATAAAGCACTGGAATATATGGATTTACAAGAAGGACAAAATATTACTGATATCGAGATTCAGCACGTATTTATCGGTTCTTGTACAAACTCACGCATTAATGACTTACGCGCAGCAGCAGATATCGTTAAAGGTGACAAGATAGCTCCAGGTGTTAAAGGTATTGTTGTTCCAGGATCTTGGTCAACAAAACGTCAGGCAGAAGAAGAAGGCCTTCACCAAATTTTTCTTGATGCAGGCTTTGAATGGCGCGAATCAGGATGCTCGGCTTGCCTAGGCATGAACGAAGATGTCATTCCATCCGGTGAACGTTGTGCATCGACGTCAAACCGTAACTTTGAAGGACGTCAAGGCGCGGGTGCACGTACGCATCTTGTATCACCGGCAATGGCCGCAGCTGCCGCAATCCATGGGCGCTTTGTTGATGTCCGTAAGCTACAAAAGCAGGAAGCATAAGGAGAGATTAGTATGGAACCGATTAATATCGTCAACAGCATTTATGCACCACTAGACCGTAAAAATGTCGATACTGACCAAATTATTTCAAAAGAGTTTTTAAAGCGTATTGAGCGTACAGGGTTCGGACAATACGTATTTTATCACTGGCGTTTTGATAAGGACGGCAAGCCAAATGAGGATTTCGTATTAAACAAGCCTGAATATAATAGTGCTGAAATTTTAGTCGCACAGGATAACTTCGGCTGCGGTTCTTCACGCGAACATGCACCATGGGCCATTCTTGATTACGGCTTCCGCGTAGTCATAGCACCGAGCTTTGCAGATATTTTCCATAATAACTGCTTTAAAAACGGTATTTTACCGATTAAATTAACAGAAGCTGAATGTGATGAACTATTGGAAAAAGGCTTAGAAAAAGCACAGGCCATTGAAGTGAACCTGGAGCAACAAACAGTTACTACAGGTTATGGCAAAACGTATTCATTTACGATTGACCATTATTATAAGCAAATGCTGTTAAATGGCTGGGATGAAATTTCGTTGACATTCCAGTATGAAGATCAAATAGCGGCATATGAGAAAAAGCGTATAGCATATTAAAAAACAAGTCTGTTATGAAGGGTCAACACCTTTCGTAACAGGCTTTGTCTTATTTTACCGGTTGTTGCAGAAATTTGCCGATGCTATAATTCTGGTATAATGTTTAAGTATTAGGAGTGTAGTAGCTGGTGAAGAAATTTTGGAGTTGGTTCGGAATAATTTTTGTAATATTACTTTTAATGAGTAATTGGATGGTTTTCGTAGGGGCGATTGTCCTGTATTTTGGCTTCAAGAAGTTTAAAAAGTATAAACAAGAAAAGCAGCTGCAAAAAGCATTGGAAGCTAAATTAAAGCTAAAAAAAGAAAGTCAATCCACGATCGAATATAAAATGGAAAGACTGTTAACGATAACGAAAAACCTCGACCCGAATCGTTCTAAGCGTCAGGAATATAAAACTAAGCAGCAATTGGATTTGCGGGATTACTGGTATAAATATTTGGATTTACGCGCCAAGTTAATTTTAAATGACACGTCTACATACCGTGAAGAGGAAGTACTACATATCATGTGTGATGAATTACTTAATCGTATGGACAAACTGGAAATCGAAGTGACAGATGCGGTAAAAAAAGAATTCATTGAGGAAAACTTGATGCCATTATTACGAGATGTAGTTGAAATAATGGAAGGCATTAGTCCTGTAAAATCTATTAATATTAATGCTTACCGTTTACTAAAGCAAATCAATAATGATTAATAGCGTAAAACCATTCTCATCACTTGAGAATGGTTTTTTTATTGACCAAAATTAACCTTACATGATTAATATTCCTAGAATTGGACATACTGAAATGAAGTTATTTAAGAATAGGAGAATTACGATGTCTTCTGAAAAAAATATTAAGTCAATTGAACAATTCAAGGATACAAACGAACTAACGAAGAAGACGCTAGAAGATGAGGGAAAAAAAGCAGAAATACATTATATTAAGTCCCTTATTAATTTGGAATTACTTCAAAAAATTATTATTAAGCCTTTTTTTGAAATGACCTCCGAAACTAAATTTGTACGGTATATTCGGGCATTGCCGCAATTTCAAGAAAGCAAATCAAAAGAACAGCTTAAACAGGATGTAATGAGCGGTAATGTAATAATCGTTATTCAAAATGAAACTCTATTACTCGATTTAAAGTTTTCTACGAATGATCAAATAAATACAACCTCTGTAGAAATGACCACACATGGTTCACAAATAGCGTTAAGTGAAAATCTGACAATGAGTATAAATATGATTCGATCGAATTATCATCAGCCTACCTTATTCGTTGATTATGTTGTAATGGGCGAAGTAAACCAGCAAAAATTGGCGATCATTTATGATAAAGAACATGTAAATAAAAATGCATTGAAGCTAATTGAAGAAAGGCTTCAAACTGTTGACCGCAAGATCATTACTTCGACAACTCAGTTAAATAATTATATAAACAATCAGAGATTTTCCTTATTTCCTCAAATGATTATGACTGAAAGACCAGACCGTATCGCATACAATCTTTCAGGTGGAAAAGTTGTTTTACTACTAGACGGAAATCCTCAGGCGCTTATTGCACCCGTTTTCTTTTTTGATTTCATGACAACTATGGAAGATAATTACCACACATTTTTTATATCTTTTTTTCTGAAATTCCTCCGCTATACAGGATTGTTTATAAGTATTCTCCTGCCGAGTTTATATATTGGAATTACCTCATATGCACCGGAAGTATTTCGTACAGAGTTAGCATTAACAATCGCCGGAAGTCGCATTGGTGTTCCTTTTTCTTCATTTATAGAAGTACTATTTATGCTTTTCTTTATGGAAATGCTTCTAGAAGCAAGTATTCGACTCCCTAAAGCTGTCAGTGCAACTGCTACTACAGTAGGTGGATTAATATTAGGAACTGCTGTGACAGAGGCTTCCCTGGCATCAAATGTAATGGTTATAATCGTATCTGCTGTTGCCATTTCCACTTTTGTTATTCCGATAAATGAAATGGCCTTTTCTATTCGTGTGCTACGTCTATTTTTTATATTAGTTACAACAATATTCGGCTTAGCTGGTTTAACACTGGGGCTGTACGCTTTAGTTATGTACTTAGTAAGCATTAATAGCTTTGGGGAACCTTATTTAAAACTTAGTATAGAAAAAAAAAATAAGATGAAATCAGGTGAGGAATCATGAACCGGTTTTATTATTATTTAATTTTAATTAATATGGTTGCAAATATTATCGCTTCAGTTCCCGCTATTCTTTTACATTACCATAAAGAAGGTACGGTTTCTTCTATGATAATGGGAATAATAGCAGGTGTGATTCTAGTTACAATTTATACTCGCTTTTTTAATTCCTATCCGGGTATGACTTTACCTGAGCTTTTACAGAAAACGACACCTAAATGGTTTTATTTACCGTTTGTATTTTCACTCGCTATTTTATGGTTTGTTGCGGGGCTCATCACATTAATCACCTTTACATTTCTGTTAATTCGTTACTTGAGTCCAGAAATGCCTATTATGCAAATTAGCTTAACGATAATCCTTTCCGTTATTTTTGGATGTTTAATGAAAACACAACGTGTATTATTTACAACGGAAATTATACTGTTAATTACAAGCCCATTAATCCTGTTCATCTTTTATAAAGCGTATACTAGTCCTAATTTGGAATGGGATTTTGTAAGAGAAGCTGCTTTATATATTAACAAAATTCCAAACTGGCATTCATTTTCTTCATGCTTTTTTTTATTTTTAGGCGTTGCAAATTTGTTTATATTTAATCGATACTTTACTGAAAAACAAACGTTTGGTTGGAAACAAATTAGTCTCATCACATGCATAGCCGGCGCAACATTATTTACAACATATTTTATACCAATTGGATTTAATGGTTTTGAAGATATTAATCAGCTTGTGTACCCGTGGATTTCTACTACAGACTCCTTAAGAATGGACTTTTTTGTAATAGAGCGAGTACTGTTCATTTTCCTGTTATTTTACTTAGGGATTGCATTTATAAGTATTCTCATTCATTGGCATGCTTCGATGGAATTTTTAAGATTTATTTTTAAGTTTGAAAATATAAAATTCAAAGGAAATAGCATCGGAAAATTTATACCAATTCCTTTTTTCATAGCCATTACACTGTATTTAGTGAATGAACTAAATGAGTACCAGTTATTTCGTTATACAAGTATTTTTTATAGCATTTTAGTGTTTGTATTTCCTTTAATGGTCCTAGTGTTTGTTTTTATAAAAAGGAGAATGAAATATGCAAAATCTTAATATTAAAATGAAGGCTCTCATTTTGTTATTAATTTGCAGCATTTTCATAGCAGGTTGCGAATTTAAAGATATCGATAAAACGGTTTTTATTGCAATGATTGCGATTGATAAATCAGATGAAGAGGACAAACCTTATAAAATAACGTTAAAGCTATATGAACCAACAAGCTCGTTTAAAGAAGCGACTGCCCCGGAGTACTCTTATTTAACACAAACGGGTGAAACATTGTCAGAAGCCATTCGTATATTGGAATCGTATTCCGATAAGGAGCTTGAATTTGGGCATTCTAAACTTATTGTCATTGGAGAAGATTTATTAAAAGAGGATAAAAATGAGGAAATTATTGATTTTTTATTAAGAAGACCGGACATTCAAATGATTTCCTGGATCAGCATAGGACGACCATCTGCTGAAGAAATTATAAAACTGATTCCACAAGGGGAAACCGCTGCCTATCCGGAGCTATTTAACTATTTTGATGAAAATGGAACGACTAGTCCATTTATCGTGACGACGTATTTATTTGAATTTAGACGAAACATGAAGGAAAAAGGAATAGATACAGTTATACCAATTATCGAAATAGTTAAAGAAGATGAACATTTCAAAATTAATAAGTCATTCTTATTAGCAAATAAAAAAGAGCCACATGAACTTGAAACTCTAAACACCTCCATCTATAATTTGCTAACAAAAAAATCAAAAAATGCGGAATTAAAAATAGAAGAAGATGGCGATTCATTTATAGCGAATATTGATACAATTCGATCCAATTACAAAGTCATCATAAAAGATGAATCAAATATAGAGCTTGATATAAAAGCTAGCTTAAAAGGCTCAATTTCAGAATCAAAGAAGCCGTTAAAAAATATAGATTTGCCAAAGTATAACAAACAGCTTAAACGTGAAACAGAGGAAAAAATTACAGCGTTTATTAAAGAGATGATGGAACTCGGCTATGATCCGCTTGGCTTTGGAATTGACTATAAAGGCAGGGTTCTTCATAACAGGCGTATGAGCGAAACGGAATGGATGAAAGCCTATAAAAATGCAAAAGTAAATGTAACTGTAACTCCTGGTCTGAAAAGTACAGGATCCATTCAATAAAAATAAATCCCCATAGCGCAAACTATTTCTTAATAAAAGTAAAAAAGATCAATTTTTTCAATGTGAGAAAAATTGATCTTTTTCGTTCTTACTTATTAAATCGCAACCCAATGTCCCTTTGATACTTCAACAAGCTCTGTATTTTCCACATCAAAGCGATTTGCAATAAGCTCCTCTTCAGTCATTACTTTGCGCTTTTTCAGTTTTTCAATCGCAGGATCAGGTATTGGAATGGAATCAAGCAGCATTTTCGTATACGGATGCAGAGGATTAGCATAAAGCTCTTCACTTTCTGCTAATTCGACAATTTTCCCGCCATACATAACAGCTACTCGATCACTAATATGCTTTACCATAGATAAATCATGAGCGATGAATAAATAGGTTAATCCAAGTCGCTGCTGCAAGTCTTTTAATAAATCCACTACTTGCTTTTGAATCGAAACATCCAATGCTGAAAGTGGCTCATCGCAGACAATAAATTGTGGTTCTACTGCAAGTGCACGGGCAATTCCGATTCGTTGGCGCTGACCACCGCTGAATTCATGTGGGTAACGAAGTGCATGCTCTTTATTCAGACCGACAAGTTCTAATAGCTCTTCAACTCGATTACGGCGAGCTTCTTTAGAAGGGGATAGTTTATGCACATCAAGCGCTTCTCCAATAATATCCAAAACCTTTTTCCGTGGATTTAAGCTTGAATAAGGATCCTGGAAAATCATCTGCATATAACGGCGCATGCTTTTCAACTCGTTTTTCGAAAGACGGGTAACAGGTACACCTTTATAAAGTACCTCTCCATCAGTCGGTTCATGTAATTGTAATAATGTCCGTCCTGTTGTAGATTTACCGGACCCTGATTCACCGACTAGCCCAAGTGTTTCCCCAGGATATATATAGAAGGATAAATCATCCACTGCTTTTAATACATTGCCTTTAGCTAATTCAAAATGCTTTGAAATGTTTTTCACTTCCACTAAAGGAACATTCACATCCAGATCTGACGATAAATTAGGCATTACTTTTGGTTCTTTCTTTTCATGGAGCTTTGGCAGTGCATTTAATAATCGCTTAGTATAAGGATGCTTTGGATTGGAGAAAATTTCTTCCGTCTTACCATGCTCAACTACTTCTCCTTCCTTCATAACAACAACACGATCGCACATACCCGCCACAACACCTAAATCATGCGTGATTAATATAATGGATGTACCAAATCGTTCTTGCATATTTTTCATTAAAGAAAGAATTTGTGCTTGAATTGTTACATCGAGTGCTGTTGTCGGTTCGTCTGCAATTAAAAGGGAAGGGTTACACGCTAAAGCCATGGCAATCATTACCCGTTGACGCATTCCACCACTAAATTCATGTGGGTATTGATTATAGCGCTCTTCACTGTTCTTAATGCCGACAAGCTTCAATAATTCAATTGTTTTTGCAGATGCATCCTTTTTTGAAGCACCTTGATGCTTAATAATTCCTTCTGCAATCTGGTCACCAATACGGATAGTCGGATTGGTTGATGTCATCGGATCCTGAAAAATCATACTAATATCTTTTCCGCGGATAGATTCCATTTCTTTTTCAGATTGGGTAACTAGGTTTTTTCCTTGAAATTGGATTATGCCGTCTTTCAAAAAAGAAGGGGGAGACGGAAGCAGGCGCATAATGGAACGAGCAGTAACACTTTTGCCACTACCGGATTCCCCTACAATACCAACTGTTTCTCCTTTATTTACATGAAAACTTACGCCTTTTACTGCTTCGAATTCTTGTTCACCAGTAATAAAAGAAACCCGTAAATTTTTTACTTCAAGCAACTTCTCACTCATAAATGTTCATCCTTTATAAAATTAAATAATATTGTTGACTTATCGATTTTCGTTCTACATAATACATTACTATACAGGTAGGAATTATACAATATTTAAAGTTTATACGACTCTCTTCATTTATTGAGTCGAAAGATTATAAGTTAGAAAGGAGCTTTAAGTTCCATGCAGCAATTGTTTTTTGAAAGCTTTCAAAAAAATGCTTCTAGGAAAAGCTATTATTTTACCTATGTATTGCTCGGCCTGCTTGTTCACATTATCACCTTTCCAATCTATATGGTGAATCGTTCTAAATCAACGTATGCTGAAAATGCAATGAATGTGAAACAGCAGATAATGGACAGCGGCAAAGTCATACAATGGCAGCAGCAATATGAAGCAGAAGAAAGAACGAAAGCACAGTTTTTCAAACAAAGTATTATAGAGCAGGAAATTGCAGTGAAAGCAAAGCAGTTAGCGCAAATGAAATTAGAGCGGGAAGCAGAAAAAACGCTTACTACTACCGGTATACTGAAAAACTCCTATAAAAATTACTTCAGTAATCTTCTAAAACAACCACTATTTTTACTGATTACTATAATTCCAGGTATTTTTATGTACGCTCTACTACTTATTACGAGTAATCCTTTTATTCGTTTTATATTTGAACGCTTATTGCAAAGCGTGTTTGTCATTATTGGGGTGGCAACACTTGTATTTACAATTTTGTACATTTCACCATTTGACCCGGCGCGGAATTTACTAGGGGTAGAAGCAACACCTGCACAAATCGAAAACTTTAATAAGCTTTACGGGTTGGATCAGCCGTATTTAGTACAGCTTTGGCATTCATTATCCGGGCTTTTTACTTTTGATTTAGGAACTTCTTTCGCAGGGAAGGAAGATGTCACACAAAGTATTTTAAATAAATTCCCCGTTACCTTGGAAATTGCAATGTTTTCACTCTTGATGGCGATTGCCATTGCGATTCCTGTAGGGATTATTTCTGCAGTAAGACCGAACTCATTTATTGACTACGTATTCATGTTTGTAGCGTTAATCGGTTTATCTATTCCAAGCTTTTGGCAAGGATTAATATTTATTTTAACGTTCTCATTAGAATTAAAATGGTTCCCGGCAACGTACAACCCGAACAATTGGATGTCGATTGTTTTGCCGATTATTGTACTCGGAACATCGATTACCGCATCGATCGCGCGTATGACACGTTCAAGCATGTTGGAAGTCATTCATGAGGATTACATTATTACTGCAAAAGCAAAAGGGTTAAGTGAGCGTAAAGTCATTACGAAACATGCGATCCGTAATGCAATGATTCCTATTATTACAGTAATCGGATTGTTATTTGGCGGAATGCTTGGCGGTGCTGCAGTAACAGAGAAAGTATTTAATATTAGCGGGATTGGAAGCTATATTGTCGACAAACAATTCATTCCCGACATTCCGGCAATTTTAGGCGGGGTTGTCTATATTGCAATCACGATTTCTGTGGTCAATATGTTGATCGATATTTTATACGCATTCTTTGACCCAAGAATCCGTTCAAAAATGAAAAAATCATAGGAGAGAGTAACACGTGAAATTTATATCAGATGTAAAACTGCTGTTGAAAATAACACAAGAGTATGTAAATGCACAGTTTACCATTGCTTTTTCTGCGATTTTTTCATTGCTGTTTTTACTTTATTGTTTTAACTTTTCAGAAGGTGTTTGGAGACCGATTGTATTGGTGTTCTTTGCAATCTATGCTGCAACAACCATTTACGTATGGCTCACATCACTAGTTATAAAAAAGGATTTGGCGAAGCATCGTGAAGTGACTAAACGGAGTCGATTGCTCGGCATTCCGCTTATTTTAACAGTTTTCGCTGGGAATGTTTTTGCAGCGGGCTATGGTTTTATGCTTGCTTCAAAAAATAAGACGGCCGAATACACATTTGCCGTCTATGCATTTCTAACGCAAATCTTTATTTTAATGATTTCAGGTTTAAACATATTCAAGCCATACGTTGTGGACACATTTATACTCGCGATGGGTACATTCATCATTTTAGCGGCGTTGTATTTAGTTACAGCTATTTTAATAGCGAGACATGTAACGGTTGATACGGCTCCAAAATGGATGTTGCCTCTAGGGATCGTATTACTTATTCCAACATTAACAGGTAATTTCTTTTCATTACTTCTAGGAATTACGTTAATACGGAAAGCACGTAACACGGACCCGTCTGCTGTAGAGAAATGGCAAAAAACGTGGAACAAAATATTGCGTAATACGATGGCAGTGTTCGGTTTATTTTTCATCGTATTTATGTTCAGTTTATCGGTTGTCAGCTCATGGACATTTGACTATGACTTTGCAGTTGAAAACAACTATGCTGTGTTATTGCAAACACCAACCCTTGAATATCCATTAGGTACTGATAATTTTGGCCGAGATTTATTCTCACGTATTGTGTTTGGTGCGCAGATTTCATTAATTGTAGGTTTTTGTGCAACGATTATTCCAGCTTTAATCGGTGGGGCACTTGGTGCGATTTCAGGGTATTACGGTAAAAACACAGACAATATTATTATGCGTGCACTTGATGTGCTCTATGCTATCCCGGGTATTTTACTGGCAATTGCCATTATCGCAGCTTTTGGAGCAAATACGACGAACTTAATTATCGCGTTAAGTGTTGGCGCGATTCCGACTTATGCGCGTACGATGCGTGCAAATGTAATGCAAATCTCAAACTACGAATTTGTGGAATCTGCCAGGGCATTAGGGGCAAACGATCGCTCGATTATTTTCAGGCATATCGTTCCAAATGCTTTAGCACCAATGATTGTAAAGGCGACTTTAACAATTGGGGGGGCGGTAATTTCCACAAGTAGTTTAAGCTTCCTTGGCCTCGGCATTGAGCCACATATACCGGAATGGGGCAATATTTTAAAAGTAGGAAGCACTTATTTGGAATCACATTCTTATTTAGCGATTTTCCCTGGGCTGTGCATCATGCTGCTTGTTTTATCGTTTAACTTCTTTGGCGATGGACTGCGTGACGCACTAGACCCGAAATCAAATTAATTTTTTGGAGGAACTATTCATGAATAAAAAGTTATTTACATTAGCATCAACAGCAACAGTAGCAGCAGTAGCATTAACAGGTTGTGTAGAAACAAAATCGGATGTAAAAGAAAATGATGGGGCAGAAAGCACTGGAACGAAACCAGTTATTGAATTATTAGGTATGGGTTCTTCTGAGCAGGATATGAACATCGTACGCGATCAATTAGTGAAAAACGGCTTTGATGTAAAGCTGAACATTCAACCGGATTACGGTTCATTTACAGCGCAACAAGATGCAGGCAACTTCGACATTGCGATTTCAAGCTGGACGACAGTTACAGGGAACCCTGACTATGCAGTGCGCGGTCTATTTAAATCAGGTGGCGACTACAGCCGCACAGCAGACAAAACAGTTGATAAATTAATCGACGAAGCAAGTACTTTAACAGGTGATGAAGCGAAAGAAAAATATAAAGAGCTTGAACAAGCACTAGTATTCGATAATGCTTACATTGCACCACTTTACATTTCTCAAAAGTTCCAAGGAATTTATAAAACAGAAGTTAACCCGGATACAGTGCGTTTACCAAAATCACGTGCCCAGGCTTGGGAAACAATTTCGTTTAATGATGAAGGTAAAAATGCTTCTGAAACTTTAGTATTGCACCAAGCAATTGCATCATTAACTTCACTTGACCCAGTAAAAGCAAACGACGGATCAATTAACACGTTAAATACGAATATGTATGTGCGTTTAGTAAATTTATCGGATACAGATGATGTCGTTTCTGAAGGTTCATTATCGTATGACCATGCAATTGCAGAAAACAACGAAGAGTATTATTTCGTACTGCGTGATGACATTAACTTCGCGAAAGTAGAAGGTGAGAAAGCGGTTGATACGGGTGATTTAGTATCGGCAGAAGATGTTGTATTCTCACTAAACCGTGCAAAAGATGAAAATTCTGTACCGGATCACCGCACATATTCAATCCATGAAAATATCGATACAGTCGAAATCGTTTCGGATCTTACTTCATTGGAGTCAGTTAAAACCGCTGATGGTAAATCGATTTTAGAAGAATTATCGGATGAATTACCAGCTACTATTTCTGAAGTTGTAACAGATGAAAAAGATGTAGACAACGCAGCAGGTAAGTACCAAGTTGTTAAACTAACAACGCCAAATCCTTTCCCGCAAGTATTAAATTACTTAGCTCACCAATCTGGCGGTATCGTATCGGAAGCTGCAGTAACAGCAGTAAATACATTTGATGTAGCAAGTTATGACCCGAACTCAGATATTGCTTACGGTGATCAATCGACAATTACGGAAGGTGGCAGCTACGCTAACCATCTAGCTGCATCTGGTCCATATATTTTAGTGAAGAAAAATGACTATGAAGCTACATTCGTGAAAAACCCGGCTTATCAAGCAGGAACTGAAAACGAACCGAAAATTGAAAACATCAGCGTTCGTTTCATCCAAGATAATGATAGTGCACTTTCTGCATTGCGTAACGGTGAAATTCACGTATTACAATCAGTGCCTGAAACGAAAACAGACGTAGTAGAAGGCGATGAAAACCTACAATTGAAAACTGCCGACAGTAACGCCGTATCTTATTTATTGTTCAATACAAGCGGCCGTGAAACTGCTAAATCAGCAGACTTACGTAAAGCAGTACTATATTCAATTAATCAATCAGAGTTCATCAGCTACTATCAAGACAAGAAAAAGCCAGCAGTATCAACAGTTACACCTTTAATTGACACAGGATTAAAACTAGAGGCTGACAGCGCAAAAGTTAAAGAGTTTTTAAACGCTTATAACGAATCAAAATAATAGAAGTGTAACCGGAGTATTCTTAATTGAGTGCTCCGGTTTTTTTGGTGCACCTGTTAAGTCCTTATTTGGTTCATCACCATAAGTCGGGATGACAAAATTTAAAAAATAAGATTTTCTCATTAAAACCGTTCTGCTGCGCTACGGGGAAAGGCGTTGAAGCAAGTGTTTTTGAATCTCACGTCCGTTCAGGTAAATAGAGGAAGGAATTTCCGTTATTTCGAAAACAACATAAAAAATAGTGAAAATAAGGGAAGGAATTTCCGTTATTGACCTAAAAAACATGAAATTTCGGGATTTTATTTAAAATAACGGTAAAACGTTCCCTTATTTATCCCAAAATGAGCAACAACATTAAAATAACGGTAAAATCTTCCCTTATTGAAAACTGATGGCGAATTATTTTTTTTTTGCAAAAATAAGGCGCTTTCTATCTGCTAAGGCGTTGGTCGGACGCTTCAGCACTTTTGTTCCATCATTTTATAACGAGGGAAATGTGCCTCACAAGCAGCAATGCAATGATAAAAACACGTATTACCGGTTTTTAGCGCTGTCTTGCCGTAGCCCAACAATCTATCAAGTGAAAGTTTTATTAGAAAATCAACCCCATGTTTTGTTGAACCCCTTATTTAGAATATTTAACATCAACTTACTTTTTCATGGTACAATTTACATGCGAGTTTAATTAAGAAAGGTTGATTTTCATGACTAATAAAAAATCAGCAGCACTATTTTCCATTCTTTCCATTCCTGCTGCAATTGTAATTACGGATGCACCTGCTTATGCAAATAGCAGTAATTCCTATGATTGGCAAGTATATAACGTAGAGAGCTTAATCGATCAGATTAATTCTGCAAGCAGTACATATGATTACTACTTAAAAGAAGCACGAAATGCCTACAATGCATTAACGTATTACCAGCAGACGCAAGTAAGGAATGCGGCGACATTATTTTATTATTTAGATACATATGAAAACCATCAAGACATTTTGAATATATTTGTTGGAAAAATGAATGCAATTTCAGCTAGAAACAGTACATTTATTCGAGATATAGAAGACGCGAATCGTTATTACAATTCATTAACGTATTCACAGAAAAATGCTATACCGAACCATTTATACATACAACTTCAAAATTATGTAGAGAACCTGAAAAAAATGGAGGCTGTACAACTCAGCTTCGAACAATTAAATACAAAAGATTGGAACTATCTATCGAACTATCAATCCGCGATGCAAGCGTACAATTTATTGCCTTATGATTTCCGTACTTTACTGTCACCGATTGCAAATGAAAAAATGCGTGAGTATGAACAGCAACAGTCACCTGCCTACAATCGTTCAATCGCGCAAAAGGTAATGACAGCCATATCGAAATTGAACACTTCCTCAACACAGCAGCAAGTAGAAGCGGTACGTAAGGAATATAATGCCTTAAACACAGTGCAGCAAAGATTAGTAACAAATTTAGAAGATTTATTATATATAGAAGAAGCTCAGCGCAATATCGCGTTTGGTTGGGACCCGTACTATTATGAAGATAATCGACAAAAGGAAGATCCAACGTCGATTGAAGTTTCAAAAAAAGAGAATTCGTATTCAGTGTTAATTCCTGTATCGGATATGAAGTGGAATACACCAACTAAAATAACGGTTTCTGACAGCATTTCGCTTTCCATTCCTCGAAGTGCAATACCTGCTTCTTACAATAATGGAGTAGTTGCGGTGAGTATTGATGAAGTAAAAGGGGGGTCCATTTTGTTTTCAGCAAGTATGGATAACGAAAATTTACAGTTTTCATCCTATATTGATATTGAAGTAAAAAATATCCCTGCATCAGCAACAATACTTCGTTTAGGTAATGACGGTGAATTTGAAGCAACGCCCTATACGAGAGTGGCGAACAAGCATGTGTTAAAGACAAAAAATTCAGCAGAATATATCGTTTCCGAGCATAATCCAAAGTTCTTTGATATTCAGGGAGACGGTCACCGCTATCAAATTGAGCAGCTAGCGAAACGTAAAATTGTATCAGGAGTTGAAAATAACTATTTCAAACCGAGTGCTCATGTTACGTTAGCGCAATATGCTGCAATGATTTCCCGCTCAATGGGTTTAAAGGCTAATGAAGATTCTACTTATCAAGATGTTCATGGGAAATGGTTTGAGGCATCTATCCAATCACTACTTGAGGTAGGGATATTGGACAATAAAAATTCAAATTATTTTAATGCTGAACAAGTGGTGACACGTAAACAAGCTGCACTACTATCTATCCGTATGCTGCAGCATGCAGGAGTGACAATTTCTGATCCAAACTTAAGTAAAATTCCTTTCACGGATCTTAAACAGCTTTCTTCTTCGGAGCGCTACTATATCGCATTGGCATATGAATATGGCATTTTCGGAGGGAAAGAGAATGGCCAGTTTGATCCAAATGGAAAATTAACACGATCCCAAATGGCGAAAGTATTACACCGCACTTTACAAATTGCTAAGATGATTTAGTTTGTGTGAAAAATAAGTCTATCTGGATACCTCAAAAAGAGAGATTGCAAGGAAGCAATCTCTCTTTTGTCATGAACTGAAACAATTATGCTGCAGTTACTTATGATTGGGGTTGTTGTGTACGATGGTATTCTTTCACCGTGCCATCTGCATACTTAATTTCAATTTCAACTTCCAAGAAGCTGTCAGGCTGATTGAACTTTTCTAAAACTTCATCAATGACCGCATCTGAATCTGTATTCGCATCAAAAGTAAAGCTTTCAAAAATCGGTACTAATGTATTTGTAGCTTCATTTCCTTCAATTTTAGAATTATTTACTTCATCATGGATGGATGCCTCAGCACGGGATGCCTCATTTTCATAATCCACTTCATAGCTTTTATTATCTGCATATTTAATATCCAAATCAAAGTGAGTAAAGTTATACGGTGCGTCCGTTGTTTCTGTAACTTTACTTGTCTGATCCATTGTATTTTGTTCTGTTGGAGCATTGTCCGGTAAATTAGTTGCTTCTTCTTTATCTCCACAAGCTACTAAGAATGCACTGGTACCTATTGCTAGGAATAAAGCTATTTTTTTCATCTTTTTTACCACCTTTCGATTATCTACAGTTAAATTACCCTGAATGTTAAAAAATAATCATCAAAATATTATTTTAAAAGATGTATTTTAATGAAAAAATTATGCGTGTTTAATAGTATCTTATCCAAATCAGCCTTTTTAATGTGAATCAGATTTTGAAATTAGATCGGACGTATAAAAAATATTCCAAGATTATTTGAATAAATAAATAA
Organism: Solibacillus ferritrahens; assembly: GCF_037027585.1. Classification (NCBI taxonomy): domain Bacteria; kingdom Bacillati; phylum Bacillota; class Bacilli; order Caryophanales; family Caryophanaceae; genus Solibacillus; species Solibacillus ferritrahens. Next base: position 184,391 of record NZ_JAXCLE010000006.1, read on the forward strand.
ATAAATAAATATTATAAAAATTCCCAACAATTGAAATATTTATAAAAATATATGTTACAATAATTCGGTTAGATATAATTTTATTTTCATATTTTTATTTTGAAAAAGCGATTTTATCGTTTTAGGAGGATGTTTACATGAGAAAGTTTACAAAAACGGCTATTGCAACAACGTTAGGAACGACTCTAATGCTTACAACAATTATGCCCGTCGTTAAAGCAGAGCAGGTTATTCCCGATATTAGTAATTGGGCAATCCAAACATTAAATGATGGCGAAAAGTTCGGCATTTTCCCAATTGAATGGTATTATGATGGCTTTCGATCTACCATTTCCACTGAACGTTTAAATTCATTAATGACATTAACAGAAAAGAAAATTGCAGGTTTAAATTTAGCGAAAAATGATGCCTTTACCCCATTAAAAGTCTCTAATGACAAAACACGTGGGGATATCATTAACCAACTTTATAACATTGTCGCACAATACGATTTGAATGTATCAGAAGATGCGGTTAAATATATGCAGGAGCGCAAAGTATTGCAAGGTTCTGAAAGTGGATTAATGCTTGATGCTAAAGCAACGACTCAGCATGCTGTAATTTTTGCCGTACGTTTAATTCAAGATACTTTTGAACAGGCAAATGCAGGTGCAAAAGGTGTTGCATGGGTAGTAGAGGATGAAGATACAAAAGTATACTTATTGGGCTCGATTCATGTAGGTACACCAGATTTACATCCAATGCACAAAAAGTTAACAAATGCCTTTAATGATTCGGATGGTTTATTTGTTGAGGTGAACTCATTGGACCCATCTGGTTTAGAATATTACATGGAAAAGGCGATGTTTACGGATGGTCGTACAATTAAAGATGTCGTAAGTGAAGAAACGTATGCGAAACTGGAAAAGGTAGCGCAACAGTTGGGAGTGCCAATGGAAGAGTTGGAATTACACAAACCATGGTTTATCTTCAGTAATTTTTCAACACAATCGTTAGATGGAGTCTTTGGCTTAACACCAGAGGAAATGGCGATGCATGGAGTAGATATCCAATTTTTACTGAGTGCTTATTTACAGCAAAAGCCTATTTATGAGTTGGAAGGGATGAATGCTCAAGTCGATATGTTTGATGGCTTGTCTCAGGAATCACAGGAACAATCCTTAATAGAGGCACTTGATAGTATTTTAGAGCCTTCTGAGCAAACAGATGAAGATGTTAAGATCATGGCCGATTGGTTTACGAACTGGGTCAATGGCGACATTGAAAAATTTGCAGAAAGCTTAAAAGAAATGAATGAAGATACTTCGGAATTTAACGAAATGCTATTCGGTAAACGTGACGAACAAATGGCTGCCAAACTTGTAGAAGTACTGGAAAAACAACAAGGTACGTTCTTTGTAGTAGTTGGGGCAGGTCACTTTTTGGTAGACAAAAATATCCGCTATCATTTAGAGCAAAGCGGATATGAAGTAAAACCGTTTTATCAATAATATAGTCAGCACGGAGTCGTTTACGAAAGTAAATACTCCGTGTTTTTTTTCTTAATTTTCAACTAAGCGCTAGTTATAATCGTTATTGTAGTAGAAGGGAGTGAAATGGGTGGATGAGCAGCAACTTAATTTATTAATGCAACAACATACAGCAAGGCTTTTTCGTATTGCCTACTATTATTCTAAAAACTTACATACGGCCGAAGATATTGTTCAAGATGTTTTCATTAAATTTTATGAAAGAAATATTGAACTCGATTCAACTTCAGTAGAACGGTATTTGATTACGATGACAACAAATAAATCAAAAGACTATTTAAAAAGTTGGCACTATCGAACAATCATTATGCAGGAAAAATGGCTTCATACATCTTCTCACAAGCAACGTGATGCATTAGTCATACAGGACGAGGAGCAACTCATTAGTGAGGCCGTATTAAGCTTACCGTTAAAGCAGCGTGAAGTAGTAGCCTATTATTATTTGGAAGGCTATTCGATAAAAGAGCTTGCAGAAATTTTAAATTCAAATGAAAACACTGCTAAATCGAGACTTGTAAAGGGCAGGGATTTATTGAAGGATAAATTACAGTCAATCGAATGGGAGGTGCTAAAAAATGACACGTTATAAACTGAAAGAGTTGAAAAATACGACACTTCATGAAAAGAAAATTCAACAAGCCGTACAAACGAAAATTCAGCAAAGAAAGCCGAAACGATTTGTTCATATTACTTTAATTACAGCTCTTATTAGTATAGCCATTCTATTTTTTGTAGTGAATCAATTGAATCCTGAACAAAATCGCCAAAATACAAATGCAACAGAATCATCAACACTTTTAAATATATTCCATGAAATCGATGGGGCTGGTGTTGCTTACAGCGAAAACTTCAAGGAGCGTGATATGCAGCATATCCGAACATTACGCTATTATAGGGAAGTTTCATTAACTCATTTTCTGAATAGAAGTGGTGTCACTTTTCCGTATTTACCGAAGCCATTTAATTGGGAAAACGGAACGGTCATTGCAGTAAATGATGGCTATTTTACAGAACTGCAGTTTCATTTTAAGTCGGATGATCATTTTTTTAATATTTCAATTGCTCCATCAAGGATTAACCCTTTAAATGTAGAAGAACTTGAGGATAACTTAGTCGATGCAGCTGGCAATCCAATGAAGATAGAACGAATAAACGGATCTACAGCGATAGTAAAACAGAAGATAAATAATGGTTCCGGACTCGTATATAGGCATTACTTTTATAATAAAAAAAATGATGCTATAAATGTGATGGCTGGTTCAGCAAATGAATACTACAGCTATTATAATGGTCTAATTTATCATATTGGCTATAGTGAGGCAGCACCGGTTGATGAACAGCAGATGGATGGATTTGTGAAGAATTTCATCGTCAATAATGAAATTCATATGTTAAATTTAGATGAAGCAACGATTGAGGACAATTGGTTAAATCGCGGCGGAAAGACGATGCTTATTTGTCTGCTTTTTTCAATTGGTAGCTTCAGTATTTTGCATTTTTTATTGAAAAATGCCTCCAAAAAAACTACGAAAATTACATGGTCCATTGTTTGGGTATTACTTCATACACCAATATTAACTTGGCTCGTTACATTCGGTTCAGCGGTATTATATGGAGATGGCTTTATTGGGGTAGGCATGCTTGCTATAAGTTTCCCATTACTATTAATTATCGGCTTGTGTATTATATTGCCGAATAACAGAACATTTAGAAGACAATTAATGCTAATGCATATTCTTGTCTATCTATTTACATTTAGCTGTTCCATCTATAATGAGATAGAAATAACAACTGCAATAGAACAAATTGAAGAGATATTATAGTCAAAAAGCTGCGTAGAGAAAATCTATGCAGCTTTTTTTATTATGCTTGTATAAATGCTAAAACCGGTTTGCCAATCAACATAAAAATGACATAGATTGAAAGCGCACTAAGAACAGCTTGGCCAGGTTTCCAGTAACTCGAAAAATAAAACACGAGCGCGGTAAACAAAACCATCCCTATAGCTCCAAAAATAGCATTTTGCTGAACAATATGAAATGTCTCAGTTGTCATACTTTTCATTTGTAGCCTCATATTAAATAATGTCAAAATCGGCAAAAGTGTTATGACTCCAGATAAAAAATGCAAATTTGAACGACTTAGCCATGATGCCAGCAGCATCACAGTACCGCCTATAATAAATTGAATAATATAAAACACGTCCACTTACCCCGATTCCATTAAAATATCATTAATATAAATCATTGTCCTTAAACTATCAATATCAATTTTTGAAAATAGAATCAATTAGGAAAAGTGAGATTTAATAAGTGTGAATGCAGAATTTTAATTACGAATTTTTCTTTACGAATCGTTAATTATTCTCTTTTTTTATAAAATACCTTGTATTGGCATAGCAATGTAGTGTACCCTATTTGAAAATGATTATCATTTGCATATGAAAGTTTATAAAAAGAAGGATGCGATGACAATTCAAACGAACGAATTAATTAAATACTTCGCCAATACTACTATACAATATGTAGATTTATTTGTTACAAGCTTAGGTGCGAATGAACATGATCATAATCGAAATACCGCACCACGTTTAAATGGACTGGTAGTTACGCTCTCAGGGAGTGCTGATTTTTCATTGAATGGAGAAGTGTACGCGCTACATAAAGGCGTTATATTACACGCCGGACCAACAATGGAAATTGATATTTTGGTTACAAGTCAGGAACCGTGGCGTTATACCGTCATTCATTATGAAGCGATGAACGGAACAAATTCAATACATAAAGGCCATTTTGAAATAGATACAGGTCAACATAATAAAATGGATTATTTAGTCCAACAATTGATTCATTACGAAAAAATACCGGGTGATATAAATAAGCTGAAATGCAAATCGTTATTTTTGCAGCTGTTAGAATTGATCGTCGTTTGCGCTAAAATGCAAACGTCCAACAATGTAGTCGATCAGGCGATTACCTTTATGACTGAACATTATACCTCACAGATTTCCATTGCAGAAATCGCAGAAGAAGTGGGGTGTGATCGTCGAAGATTAGCCTATTTATTCGATAAGCAAACCGGTATGTCGCCGATTCAGTTTTTAACAGAATTCCGTTTAAAGCATGCTAAAGAGTTATTACGAACAACATCCATACCGATAAAGGACATTGCTGAATTAGTAGGTTATCAAGATGCATTTTATTTTTGTCGAGTATTTAAAAAGCAATATGATCAAACACCGACCAATTACCGCAAACAATTTTTTAGTGATTAAGCAAAAGTCCATTTCTATTGTAAAAAACTCCATTTACGTACATACAGACGTTTGATAACATCAGACTTGTAAATAATCGATAATGATAATCGTTATCATTGATACGAGGAGGAAATGATTATGAAAAAATATTGGCCGTTAATAAGTGCTGCAGCAATTACATTAATGCTAGTTGCGTGTAATGCAGACGAAGAGGTGGAATCTTCATCCGCAGCTAAATCGGAAGCAACTACAGAACAAGTGTCTAAAGATGAAAAACCTGTTACTGATGAGGCAAATGTACAAAAAGTATCGTATTTAGGAAACGACTACGAAGTGCCTGCAAAAATTGATTCAATTATTGCAGCAAGTTTAGAGGCAATGGAAGATGCAGCAGTACTTGGTGTTAAACCAGCCGGCGTCATTTCTAATGATGGTACGACAATTCCTAAATACTTGGAAGCCGATTTGGTAGGATCGACTGTTGTTGGTTCCAAAAAAGAGCCGAATACTGAGGCGATGCTTTCATTAAGTCCAGATGTAATTTTAGGGACAAGTAAATGGGATGAAGCGCAAATGACAAATTATAATAAAATCGCGACAACATTCCCGTATTCTCATATTTCTACAGATTGGAAAGAAAATTTACTATTGTTTGGGCAATTAGCGGGGAAAGAAGCCGATGCGCAAAAAGCATTGGAGGACTATGATGCAACATTAGCGAATACGCAAGAAAAGATTGCTAGTAGCGATTTAAAGGACAAAAAGGTAATAATAATTCGCGTACGTGGTGGCTTGGCGGTTTACCCGGCTGGTGTCTATTTAAATCCTTCAATCTATGAGGATTTTGGTTTTACAGTACCAGAAGAATTAAATGCGATTGAAGCACAAACGGTTATTACATATGAAACGCTGGCTGAGTGGAGCCCGGACATAATTTTCCTACAATTTGCGGATGATGAAAACAAAGAAACACCTGAATTGTTACAGGAGATTTTAGACAACCCAATCTTCAACAGTACAACTGCTGCTAAAACGAATAATGTCCATGTCAATTTAATTGATGCTATGGCGCAGGGTGGCACAGCTTGGTCAAAAATTAATTTCTTAAAAGCCTTTAATGACACTGTCTTAAAATAATCTTTATTTTTTGATGGTCTCAAAAAACAACGTATCATTGAATAGTTGCTGTCCTGAATGATTTTACGGACAGCTTCTTTCTTTTATTCGTTAAAAGGAGGGCTTTAAATTTGAAACATACTTATAGGAAATTAGTTTTATTCTCAATTTTCATACCTATTTTACTTTTGTTTGTTACCACTATATCGATTTCATTGGGTACTAAACCGATTCCAATTGAAACAATTATTGAAGCAATTTTACATTATGATAAAGAAAATATAGATCACCAAATAATTTGGTCAGGCCGCATTCCACGAGCACTTGCTGTATTATTTGTCGGAGCATTTTTGGCAGCAGCAGGTGCGCTTATGCAGGGGGTTACTCGCAATTTTCTTGCTTCTCCTTCTATTATGGGGGTAACAGATGGTTCTGCTTTTTTCATAACGATGGCATTCGTATTTTTACCAGGACTTTCAAGCTTTAATTTAGTATTGCTTTCAATGCTTGGTTCCTTGTTTGGTGGCGCTCTCGTTTTTGGTTTTGCCTCTATGATTAAAAATGGGTTATCGCCGGTACGGTTAGCTATTATCGGCACGGTTATTGGCACGTTTATTAGTAGTATTGGAACGGCAATCGCCATGTATCATCAAGTCTCGCAAACGGTCACAATGTGGTATAACTCAAAAATACATATGGTTGAAATGGATTTAGTTTTGTTATGTGTACCAATTGGATTATTTGGACTTATATTAGCGATATCATTAGCTCGTGCTGTTACAATTACAGCACTTGGGGAAGATGTGGCAGTGAGCTTAGGACAAAATACGCGTAGTGTAAAAGTATTAAGTATGCTAGCTGTTGCCATTTTAACTGGTACCGCAGTAGCTCTTGTCGGGAAAATTGCATTTGTTGGGTTAGTCGTCCCACATATTGTACGGATGTTAATGGGGGTAGATTATCGAATCATCATTCCATGTTCTGCGATGATGGGTGCATTCTTCTTAGCAGCATGTGATTTACTAAGCCGTTACATAAATTTTCCTTATGAAACACCGATTGGAGTTATTACTGCAATCATTGGCGTTCCATTCTTTTTATATTTGATTCGTCGAAAAGGCGGTGAAAAATATGCAGCTTAAAAAATCAAAATGGTTACTTATGATAGGTGCATTTACGTTCCTCCTTTTTGGGGCTATGTATATTCATTTAATGAGCGGGGCTTTTGCAATGACAACACCCGAAGTTTTGAAAACGTTGCTGCGTATAGAGTCGACAGAGCAATTTGATTTAGTTATATTTGACTTCCGATTGCCTAGAATTATAACGGCAGCTCTCGTTGGAATGGGGCTTGCAATGGCTGGCGTCGTACTACAGGGTATTACGAAAAATGCACTTGCTGATCCTGGAATTATTGGTATCAATGCAGGGGCGGGCTGTGCAATTGTTATTTTTATGTTCTTTTTCCAGGTGGAGCTAATAAACGTTGAAATAAATAGTATTCTAAAAATATTGATTGTACCGTTATTTGGTTTTGTAGGAGGGGCCATTGCAGCTGCTATCATACTAGCCATTTCGTATAAGCAAGGTCGTATGGATATGCAAAAGCTAATACTGACAGGTATTGCGATAAATACGGGTTTTAGTGCAATCACGCTTTTATGGTCATTAAAAATGGATGAAGGGGATTATCAGGCGGCTGCCATATGGATGAATGGCTCGATCTATAATTCCAACTGGTATTTTGTATGTGCGATGCTGCCATGGCTATTAATATTAGGGATCTATATTTATAGAAAGTCCTATTTACTCGATTATTTTCAACTGGAAGAAGAAACGATTACAAGTTTGGGCATTTCTCTTGAAAAGGAAAAAATCAAATTATTGCTAGCGAGTGTTGGTCTTGTCAGTGCCTGTGTATCCGTTTCCGGGAGTATTGGTTTTATTGGATTAATGGCACCACATATCGCTCGTCAGCTCGTTGGAATTCATCACAGATATATGATGCCGGTAAGTCTTTTTATAGGCGCTATTTTACTCGTGTTTTCAGATTATATTGCGAAAACAGTATTTTCACCTGTAGAGCTTTCAGTTGGAATTGTTGTGTCCCTTGTAGGCATTCCGTATTTTTTGTATTTACTAGTAAAATCGAAAGGATGAGGCGTTATGTATGCATTTCAAGTCGAGCGTTTAACAACAGGTTATGAAAATACGCGAATTATTGAGAGTTTAAATGTGTCGATTCAAACAGGGAAGATTACGACAATTATCGGACCGAATGGCTGCGGAAAATCTACCTTATTGAAAACAATTGGCCGGATTTTAAAACAAGAATGCGGTGAGATTTTCCTTCAGGAGGAAAATATGAATACGATGTCGACAAAGGAAATAGCTAAAAAACTTGCATTATTAGCGCAATCACCCGCTGCTCCTGGGCAGTTAAAAGTGCATGAACTGATCGCTTACGGCCGCTATCCCCATCGGAAAAATGTAGGGCGTCTTACGAAAGAAGACATTGAAAAAATTAATTGGGCTATGGAAGTAACACATACAGAGGAATTTCGTGATAGAGAACTCGCGGCATTATCAGGTGGGCAGCGGCAGCGTGTATGGCTGGCAATGGCATTGGCACAAGAGACAGATATATTACTGCTGGACGAGCCGACAACGTATTTGGATATGGCGCATCAACTTGAAGTATTGGAAATTGTGCAGCAGCTCAATAAAAATTTTGGCTGTACAATCGTTATGGTGCTACATGATTTAAACCATGCGGCGAGGTTTTCGGATGAACTCATTATAATGAAAAAGGGCGCGGTGCTTCATACCGGCACACCGGAGCAAATGATGACTGCAGAAATTTTAAAAGAAGTGTTTCAAATAGAAGCTAAAATTATACTCGATACGGAGCATCAAGTACCAGTTTGCTTTTCTTATAATTTAATGAAATAGGTGAAGAGAATGCGATCAAATTATAATAACTATCCCTATATTGTGGATATTTATGTACCAGATGAGGCACCGCCAGCAGATGGCTTTTCTGTCATTATTGTTTTGGATGGTACACGCTATAGTAAATTATTCTATGAAACCTTAACAAACCAACTTCGAAATCGCATAAAGACTGAAATAGAGCCTGCAATTATTGTAGGGATTGGTCATCAGGAAGAAGATATTCCAAAACAACGATTTTATGATTATACGGCACTTGCAGCAGAATATCATTTTCCGGTTCGTCGAGGCAGAGCAATGAAAGAAGTTCCTGCTGGTGGTGCGGAGTTTTTCATGGATTATCTTCTACATCAAATAATGCCGATGCTTTATGAAAAATATGCGATAGACAAAAATAAAGTTTCCATTTACGGTCATTCACTAGGAGGATTATTTGTACTATGGAGCTACTTAGCTTATCCTAATGTATTTTATAAATACACTGCAATAAGTCCATCGATTTGGTGGAATAACCACGAGCTTTTAACCATGTTGCAGCACGTTAAGAATTGTTATAGTACCCCTTTATATATAACCGTAGGGGGCAATGAAGGCGATATGGTAGTCGATGCAGAAATTTTTTTTGAGAAAGCAAACCTAAAAGGTATTAAAAGTGAATTATATATAGCTGAAGGTGAAAATCATGCATCAGTCATTCCAACTACACTAAGCCGTGTCTTACGCTTTCTAAAATCAACTAACTGAATTAAAGGCCTTTTATAAGAGGGCTTTTTGTTGCTTTTAATAAGAATAACGTTTTAGTTGTTTGAGCTAGTTAGGCAAAATGTTTTTATGTAGATTTTTAAGGGAATAGATAGTTACCAATGTTCCTAACTTGGTTTAGAAACTTTTATATCAGTAGGAGGAATAAATGATGGAAAATAATGAATTTGATACTAATAAAAAATCATACAACCGATTACCGGATGAACGTGACGACAGAAAAGTGAAGAAGTTTGATGAGACGAAACATGTAAATGTGCAAAACGAATCGATAAAAGATGACCTATTATTAAAGAAGAATAAAGAATCTTTTAATCGCTTACCAGATGAACGCGATGATGAAGAGATGGAAAGTTACGATGAACGAAGTCATGTTGAAGGAAATGAGCAAAAAAAAAAAGTAGAAACCGTTAAAGAATCGTATAACCGTTTACCGGATGAACGGAATGATGAAGTAATGAAAAATTACAATGAACGAAGCCATGTAGAAGAAGTTCAGCAGGATAAAGAATTGATAACTGAGAAAGAATCGTATAATCGCCTGCCGGATGAGCCCATTCAGGAAACATCCGTCCATGAACAATATAAAAGCGGTAAGCAATAGATATAATATTTAAAGGCATCGGATGAAATAATCTCGATGCCTTTAAATATTGTTATTTATTTTTCATATGATACCAACTATATATCATAGCAAGGAAGCTACCACCAAATAAAATCCCGCCAATGACTAAAGAAGCGTTAGCATAGCTCGTCTTCATGAACAAATATTCCCCAGTATCCATAATGCCTCCATTTGATTGAAGCCAAACAGACCCGAAAGCATTTGCAAGATGACCATTAAATATAATGAGCACTATACCAATCATCGCAAAAATCACGCTTAACTTAAGTAAATCATTATTTTTGTTCATTTTATGACACCTCGATTCTATTGTAATAGGGTACCATAATTAAAAAGAGAAGTAATATGTTGCTGCAAAATTGAGAAGAATGAACGGTATTAAAGCTTCATCGTATGCTGACTATCTATAATATGTAAAATATTTAAAAAATGATCTACGACAAAATGTGCATTTCTTATTTCATCAAGTTGTGCAAAATCAAAGTTTACGGCAATGGAGGTTAAATTGTTATCAATTGCTGCATTGATATCTGAAGCGCGATCGCCAACTACGTAGCCATTGTTTATATGATGTTCTTTCATAATGTGCTGAACTAAATGAGATTTGTTATTTGTATCGACACAATCTATACTGTAAACCGCTTTTATCCAGCGGTCTAATCGGTAATGTGCTGCAATGGCCTGTAAATAAGCCGTTTGTCCGTTACTCGCGATATACAAAGGATAATGTTCACTCAACTTTTGTAAAGTAGGGAGTACATCCGGATATAATGCTCCGTTTCCTCGCTGGATTTGATCAATAAGCATTAACTGAAAATGTTCATTACTCTGCTCTCGGATTTCTTCGGTAAGATCCGGACATAATGTCTCCCATACGACATTTAAAGGTACACCCATTATTTGACGGTATTGTTCGATAGGGGTAGCACCTGACCAGTGGCCATTTTGACGTAAATACTCAAATGTTTGCTCGAGTGCTGGTTCTAAAATAAGATTCGTTTGAAATAATGTTCCGTCCATATCAAAAATGATTGCTGTTTGCATCGTTATTTTCCTCTCTCCGGCACTGTATAACCGAAAGTGTCGCCACTTTTTAAATTTAGTTCATGACCATTAATCATAACTATTTCATCTGTAAGCCACTGAACATTGGCATCTTCTCCATGCCGTTCATAATAGATTTGCTTTTTAAAGCCTAAAGGACCATCAAGTTCAGCACGAATACCGAACGTTCCCATTGCACCTGCATCAAATGCATAAAAATCGAGTGTGTAATGTCTGTTTGGTGAATAGGAAGTGAATAAATGCTCTGCGCCACCAATGGAAAAAATGAGTATTTTTAATGCGAAATAGATTAAAATGAGTCCTGTAAAAATAAAGGATATTGTATTAATGATGATAGCAATAATTTTTTTGAGTCGGGTAAGTTGTTTAAATTCTTTCTTTAGAATATAAATGACGAATACAAAAAGAATGAATAAAACAATAAAGGTGGAATTAGAAACTGTCCATAACGTATACATGATTAAAAAATAGCAAAAAAACAGAAATGCAATGCTTGAACAAAATAATGCAATCGCCGAATAATAGTTTCGCAAAAAAGCACCTCACAATATGGGAAATAATGTTTGTAATGAGGACGGAAATAGGGGAGGAAGGTTGCATAAAAAAAGCAACCGTCCAAAAAAGGATCCGGTTGCTTATAAATTATTGTGCAGGGTTTAATTCAAGCTCTAATTTAATTTTAATATCTTTACCTACTAATACGCCACCAGTTTCAAGAGCGGCATTCCATGTTAAGCCGAATTCTTCACGGTCAATTTTTGCTTTTCCTTCAAAACCGTAAACCTCTACGCCCCATGGATTTGTCCCTTTACCGCCATATTCTACATCAAGTACAACCGGTTTCGTTACATCCTTAATTGTCAAATCGCCTGATACTTTATAATCGTCCCCATCTTTTGTAATGCTTGTCGATTTAAATTTAATTTCATGGAACTGCTCAATGTCAAAGAATTCTGCTGATTTTAAATGATTGTCTCGATCATCATTGTTCGTCGTAATACTTGTTGTATCAATTGAAATATCAATGTTTGCTGATGTTAAATCAGCTAAATCATCCGCTTCAATATCTGCTGAATAGTTAGTAAACTGTCCTTTAACTTTCGAAACCATCATGTGCTTTACTTCAAAACCTATTGATGAGTGTGCCTGATCGATTTGCCATTTTGCCATGTTAAATTCCTCCCAACTATTATGAAAATTCAAGTCTATTTATATCTTGAATTCGAGATAAGTTTACCATATTAGGATAAATGTGTAAAATTATTAACCCGGTTGCCTGTTAAATATTTTAATAGGGATTAATTTTCCATCATTAATTTTGCTATCTCAGCATCAAATCCGTTATTTCTCTTTAATAATTCTTCAATAACGAGTCCTTGTCGCTCCTTGGAATGACCTTGGCTTAACTTTGCGACAGCTTCTATAGAAGTAATGTGAAGTTTAAAAGGCACAATGCCCTTTAATAAGCTGTTCATATAATTCGAATCAACTGCATTGACGTCGTATGTACTATTAGGAGTTTCGTACTTATCAATTAAATGATGCAATGATAAGCGGATTTCTTCTTCATCTTTTAAAAGCTCAATAGATCCATTTACATGAACCGCTACATAATTCCACGTAGGTACCGAATCTTTCGTTTCATACCAGGAAGAGGAGATATAACTGTGCGGACCGCTGAAAATTGCAAGCACCTGTTGACCTTCAATGTCTTTCCATTGTGGGTTTGCACGTGCAAAATGTCCGTATAAGTATTGATGATCTGCACTTAAATAAAGCGGTAAATGCGTTGCAGCAGGCACGCCATCATGCATCGAAACAAACGATGCAAAACTATACTCTTTAATAAACTGCCGAATTTTTTGGTCATCTTTTAATAAGTACTGCTTCGGAATATACAATTTTTTTCCCTCACAATTGTTTTGTCATAATAAAATCGATTTGTTCCTCTTCACCCATGAAAAAAGAATGGGTGCCCGTTTTTTGAAAGCCAACTTTTTCGTAAAACGCAATGGCATTCGAATTTTGTTCCCAGACACCAAGCCAAACTTTAGCTTTCTGCATGTCTAGCGCAATTTTCATTGCCTCTTCCATTAAGACTTTCCCTAGACCTAATTTATGAAAACGACTTAAAATATATATCCGCTCAACTTCCAAATAGTCCGGACCTAATTTTTCTGATTGAGCTTCATCAGTATTCACTTTTAAATACCCTGCAAGTTCCTCATTTACATAAAGTAGCTTAAATAGCGAGTGTGGATTTTGGAGCTCGGCTGTTAGTTTTTCATTTGAAAAAGCTTCATCTAAATAAGTGGCCATATTTTCCGTATTATTTTGATCATGAAATGTTTCGTAAAACGTATCACGGCCTATCGATTGCAAGTCTGCTAAATTGTCGGTTGTACATTGTATTAGTTGAATGGTCATATGTAGAATCCCTCGCTTATGATAGTTTTCTAACAGTGAGTACTGTTAAAAAGAGAACGATAAAAATAATCAGAAGGGAAGTGATAAAATTAATTATAGAGGAAGAAAATGAAAACAGTGATTCAATAATCGTAAATAACACGATAAAATACATAACAAAAATTGCGATTGAAAAAATCCATCTCCGCATCGTTAAACTACTCCTTCCGATTTTGTTCTATCTGAATTGTTTCATAATTTTCTAAAACATTCAATTTTTTTGAAACCAAATTACCGAAGTAAAGAGCGTTCAAGTTTTAAAATTTTATATTGACAGAACTTTCTATAACTTGTTATAGTTAGGGTAATTATTGAAGGAAGATGGTGATGACAATGACAAAATTACATGAGATTGAAACGATGCAATTTAGCTTGTCATTTAACATTCGCCACCTTTGTGCCTTCTAATATAGAAGTGTCACGCTTCTTCACTGTGCGTATGAAACCTTATGACGGGCAAAATTGCTGGTCATAAGGTTTTTTGTTTGCCTAAAAAACAATACAATAACATACGCCATTAGGAGGCATTTCCATTGAATTTATCACAACTAGGCTTTACACAATATTTTGAAACACAATTACAAAGTGTACCATTTGACCAGACAACAAGATTAGTGGGACGTATTATTTTAGAGCATAAGCATTCCTACCGGGTTTTAACAGAACAAGGTGAATTTTTGGCAACAGTATCCGGAAACTTTGCGTACCATGCATTTTCAAGGAAGGATTATCCGGCAGTAGGAGATTTCGTTATAATCGAACAAATGCCGGGAGAAGAACGAGCAATTATTCATCATTTATTTGACCGTAAATCGAAATTCACAAGAAAAATGGCAGGCTTAGAAGTCGATGAACAAATTGTTGCCACAAATGTGGATTATATTTTACTCGTCATGAGTATGAACGCAGATTTTAACGTCCGTCGCCTAGAACGCTATTTAGTGGCAGCATGGGATTCAGGTGCGACACCGCTCATTGTTTTAACAAAAGCAGACCTTTGTGAAGATGAAAACGCACATATAGAAGAAGTGCAGTCCGTCGCATTCGGAGTAGACGTCTTAACAGTAAGTGCGGTTACAGGAGAAGGAATTACAGCATTAAAGGAATTTTTGACAGAAGGTAAAACAGCCGCTTTACTAGGCTCATCCGGTGCAGGGAAATCAACTCTTACAAATGCATTATTGAATACTGACCAAATGAAAGTATCCCATATCCGTGAAGATGATGCGAAAGGACGTCATACGACAACACATCGTGAGCTCGTAGTTTTACCGTCCGGAGCATGCTTAATCGACACACCAGGTATGCGTGAGCTGCAACTTTGGGATCAGGGGGACAGTTTATCTACTAGCTTTTCCGATATTGATCAACTGGCGGACAATTGCCGCTTCCGGGACTGCAAACATAAAAATGAACCGGGTTGTGCTGTATTGAAGGCAGTAAAAGTTGGGGAACTGGAATTGGCTAGACTAACAAGCTTTTTCAAATTGCAACGAGAGCTCGCATATATTGAGAAAAAGGCAAATACCGATGCCCAGCTTGCAGAAAAACGTAAATGGAAGCAGGTCTCAAAAAGCATAAAGAAAATGAAATAAATCTACGGGCAGATGTACATAGAAAGTGTGCATCTGCTTTTTTGATCCATGGATTGAATAACATTATTATTACGCTATAATGTATGGAGTGAATAAAGGGAGGTGAAAAAATGATAAATTGGGTTTATGTAGTAATATTAGGCTTAGCAGTAGGTTTCTTAAGTGCAATGTTTGATTGGCCATTTGTAGTATCTATCTCCATTATTCTAGTTTTTGCCCTTTGTTCAATTGGCTATATGTTTTACATTGCATATGGTTCTACAAATTTTGCGAAAATCAGAAAATATATTGAAAAGCATAGAAAAGATCCAGTAATGAATTATATACACACGTTGGAAGTCGGCACAAAAGAACAGGAAATCGAAGCAATGGAAAAAATCATTGCTCACTATAAACAACCGGTTATTAAAAATACATATGAAATGAACCGTGCAATTCGTCTCGACGATTTCGAACGTGCTCAATACTACGCAGATCAATTGATGGATAATCAGAATGGTCCATACGGTAAAGCATTAATTGCCGCAGTAGCAGGAAATCGGGAAGAATCTAATAGTTATTCCTTGAAGTCAGAATGGATGCAGTATGGGATTGAAGCACAATTAGCATTAGCAGAACGAAATTTGGAAGCATTTGACCATTTTGCACGACAGTCAGTTGAAGCGGCAAAAGGACTTCAACGATACTCATTGTACTATAGCTTTAAAAAAGCGAAGTTGGAGTATGACTTGGAAAGTAAATAGTAATAAAGGTACCGCTTGCTAATACAGTAAGCGGTATTTTAATGTTAGGACGAATAAAAAAATTTTGACTTACATGTCTTGATTTTTAAATTTGAGGGAATAGTTAATTACTTGAAAAAACTGCAAACATTTTACAAGTATTAAAAAGAGAAATGAGGTGATTTTAATGACGCTTATAGGTTTTTTGATGGTTACAGTGTACCTTTTGAATATTTTATTTGCACTCATGCTAATATTTATCAGTCGTAAAAGTGCTTCATCAACATGGGCATGGCTTTTTGTCCTATTTTTCTTACCGGTTATTGGGTTCGTTTTCTATTTATTATTGGGACGGAATTTACAAAAGAAGCATTTTGTTCGCTGGCATGCTGTTCAACAGGAAGAATCAATAGAGGCTTTCCAGGATCAGCATTCCGCCCTTGCAGAAGGAACCTATGAATTTCCAAACGAGATTACAAAAAGGCATCAAGGGTTAATAAAAATGAATGTCGATTACAATCACGCTTTATTAAGTTCTAAAAATGATGTTGCGATTTTAGCTGAAGGGAAAGAAAAATTCCGCTCTGTCATTGAAGATATTGAAAATGCAAAGTCAACGATTCATATTCAATATTATATTTATAAAATGGATGAAGTTGGAAAAAGTATTTTTAATGCGCTTGTTAAAAAAGCAAAAGAGGGGATCGAAGTAAAAATGATTTACGACGATTTAGGTTCCCGTACTTTACGTAAAAAAGACTTAAAGAAATTGATGGATGCCGGTGGACAAGTAGAAGCTTTCTTTTCCTCGTATTTGAAATTATTCAATCCTCGAATTAATTTCCGGAATCATCGAAAACTCATTATTATAGACGGTCGGATTGGATATATTGGCGGTTTTAATGTCGGTAAGGAGTATGCCTGTCTTGATGACGAAATAGGTTATTGGCGAGATACTCATTTACGTATAGAAGGCAATTCCGTATACAATATGCAGGCACATTTTTTATTTGATTGGCATCAGGCAAGGAATGAAGAACTTAAAGAAGTCGAGCAACGATACTTCCCCTCATTTACAGTCGATGCGGACACACCAGTCCAAATTGTATCGAGTGGACCGGATACAGATTTTGAATCAATTAAAAACAGTTATATTCGCATGATTTTAAGCGCTAAGAAATATGTATATATTCAAACCCCTTATTATGTACCTGATGAGGCATTTTTGCATGCAATTCAAATTGCTGCCTCTTCAGGTGTAGATGTGCGCATTATGACTCCTGAAAAAACAGACCATCCCTTCGTGTATGGCGCCAATTCAGCCTATGGGGGAGACTTGCTTGAGTCTGGTGGACGGGTATATCGTTATAAAAAAGGGTTCCTTCATGCTAAAATGCTTGTGATCGATGATGAATTAGCAACAATCGGTACTGCAAACATTGATGTGCGGAGCTTTAGTCTAAATTTCGAAATCAATGCGATTTTATATGATGAAGGATTGGCGATTAAGTGTAGAGAACTATTTGAAGCAGATATAAAAGAGAGTTTCGAATTAACAAAAGAGCTATACGAGAAGCGAAAAACATGGACAAGAATCCGTGAATCAGTGTCACGTCTATTATCTCCAATATTATAAATTTAACTAGATGCTTAGCAGAGACAAGTTGTTCATTCGTCCTATTTCAAGTTGTTCACGTTCATTAATTTGAATTGATTACTAGTCATCGTGGATATCGTATCTCACTATATTTAAAGCGATTAATAAGTTGATTGGAGTGGAGGGACCGTGACTCCACCGGGAACAGCACGTGCGGAAGATCCACTAAATTGTGCCTGCCGTTGTAGGCACAATTTAGTTAGCTGGAGCCGTGCCCGGGGAAAGCATCGGTCCCGGAACGGAAATCAACGGTTCATTTTAACAAACCCTTTTTTAAGAGTTTGTCTACAGTTTTAAGCTAGTCTATATAAGGCTAGCTTTTTTTATTTCATAAACCGAAATATTTTCGAGCAATTTTATTTATTTTTTAGTAAAATAAGAATTGAACTACAATTCAGAAAGTGGGGCAATACTATGAAAAACGTAAAATATCCTGAAGTTTGGGACTTAGATGTATTTTTCGAAGGTGGCAGTGCATCACCACAACTAAAAGAACATATTGAAAATTTAAACCCTAAATTGGACGTATTAAAAGAAATGGTTGAAAAATTCGATGTTCCTACAAATACAGATGCAGCATTAACGATTCAATCTATATTAGAAAACATTAAAGAAGTAATGATGCACGTATCACAGGCCGGTGCTATGCTTTCTTGTTTAACAGCGCAGGATACGACAGATCGTGAAGCACTTTTATTACAAGGTCAGCTTTCAGGCATCTCTGCAAACTTCTCACCAATTTTAGAGAGCTTTAATCAAAAGCTTGGTAAAATTGACGAAGCAACATTTGCTGCTTTACTAAATACAGCTGAGTTATCGCAATTTGAATTTATTTTAACTGAGTGGCGCGAAAAATCGAAGGAGTCATTATCTGAGGAAGAAGAAGCACTAATTTCTTCTTTAGGGGTAGATGGCTACAGCTCATGGGGGCAGCTTTATAACTTGCTTATTGGTGACATTAAAGTGGAAGTCGAAGTAGACGGCGAGAAAAAATTAATGTCAGTAGGACAAGCAAATAACTTAAGCTCCCATAAAGATCGTGCTGTTCGTAAAGCAGCGTTTGATGCATTAGAGGAAGTATTTACAGACCGTGAAGAATTTTTCGCAAAAACATTGAACCATTTAGCAGGCTTCCGCTTAGCAGTATATAAAAAGCGCGGCTGGGACTCAGTTACGAAAGAGCCTTTACAAATTAACCGTATGAAGCAGGAAACAATCGATGCAATGTGGGGCGCAATTACGTCACGCAAAGCCAAATTTGCGGATTATTTAACACATAAAGCAACATTATTAGGCAGTGAAAAATTAGATTGGTTTGATTTCGATGCTCCTGTAACGGATTCGACAGCTACAATGTCATACCAAGAGGGCGCGGAATTTATTCTAAAACATTTCGGTCGTTTCGGTTCAGAAATGGAAAGCTTTGCACGTACTGCTTTTGAAGATGGCTGGATTGAGGCGGAAGACCGTGACAATAAACGTCCAGGTGGCTTCTGTACAGGAATGCCATTATCCGAGCAATCACGTATTTTCATGACATATTCAGGTTCAATGTCGAACGTTTCAACATTGGCACATGAACTAGGTCACGCATTCCATTCATATGCACTGCGCCCAGTACACCCATTAAACCGCCGCTATGCAATGAATGTTGCCGAAACTGCTTCAACATTTGCGGAAATGATCGTAGCAGATGCAGCGGTTGAAGAAGCATCAAATGAGCAAGAAAAAATCGCGCTTTTAGAAGATAAAATCCAACGTTCAGTAGCGTTCTTTATGAACATCCATGCACGTTATTTATTCGAAACACGCTTTTATGAAGAGCGCAAAAAAGGTATCGTATCTTCTAAGCGTTTAAATGAATTAATGGAAGAAGCGCAAATCGAAGCTCATGGCGGTGCATTGGGAGAAACACACCCTCACTTCTGGGCATCAAAAATGCACTTCTATATTACAGGCGTACCGTTCTATAACTTCCCGTACACTTTCGGTTATTTATTCTCTTTAAGCATTTACGCAAAAGCAAAAGAAGAGGGCAAAGGGTTCGAGGAAAAATATATGGCATTACTTCGTGATACAGCGATCATGACGGTAGAAGATTTAGCGATGAAGCATTTAGGTGAAGACATCACGACTGAAGATTTCTGGTTAAAAGGAATCGCTCTTTGTGAGAAAGATGTTGAAGAATTTATTGCATTAACATCGAAGTAATGAAAAAAGTTGCTGGGACATAATTCTTTGTCTTTTTCATGCTTGAAATTATGCAGAGATTTACTTGATATAGAAGTAAAAATTAGTTGTTCGGAGTGAAGGCGGCGACTCCTTGGGGACAAGCACGTGGGAGAGACTACAGGCTCGAGCCGTGCCCCCAGGAAAGCGTCCGCCGTAACGGAGAACAACGGCTACGAAGTAGACAAAAAAGCCTTTCAAATTTTACTCATTGTAAAATTTGAAAGGCTTTTGATTTTGAGGTGGTTTTTGTTCAAGCCCCGTTTTAATGTTAAAGCGGTTTTTTATGCAAAGTAAAGTCAATTTTATCTGCATCACGAATCGTTATTGTATAAGTACCATTCACTTGATCATGATGGACCTCAATATTTTCAAGACGCTTATCATAGCGGAATAATATTTCCCCTTCAGCCGATTTATAAATTACATTTAAATCATCTCGTTTTACTTCAAAAGTAGGGGTGAAGTTCGGATTACGGTCTGTAAACTCCTTGATAAATAATTTTGCCCCTTGTTCAACAAAATCATTGCGATTTTCGGAGGGAGCAATGGCTTCATATATATTATGTACAGAAGCATCAAGCTCAATATATTTGCCATTTTCAAATTCTTCATCAATCACTTTTTGAAGGTGGGGTGTTTGTTCCTCGTTTATCGATTCCGCAATTTTCTCATATAATTCCTTCATCAGCATTTTTGTTTTCTTTCTATCTGATGCAATTGGTGTAGCCTGTAAAAAAGTCTCCATGAAAAATTTGGCTGGTTCTCCATCTGATTGTCTATCTAGCACATAAACGTTTTCCTCAAGAGGATTATAGTTCATACGGATAAGCGCACATTTTTGCACACGGCTAGAGGCATCAGGTAAAATATTTTCGATCGTTTTCAAATTTAACGTTTCCAGATCAATTTGCACGGCCTCTTTCGGGTCGAGCTTTAAAAATAAAATATAAGGTTCATCAATAATTTCAATATGTGCAACAAAAACAGAGCCATTACTATTGGATACGTTTTGCATAATTTGATACAACTTATTCGATAAGTCGTTCGCTAAAGATAAAAAATGTGTATCATCCGGGTATTCTACATAGCGATTAATTTTTGTAATAATATCATTATCGCGATCTAAAAATTTACAGGCAACTGACTTAGGGCTGTTTAATGTCGTATCTATATAAGATTCAAAAAAGTTGCTATAAACTTCTGATTGTATTGCAGATAAATCCATCGTTTGACTGGCAGAGACGAAACGACTTTGCTCCATATCAAGTAATGTTACAGCAATACGTTTCATTTGGATTGCCAATGTTGTTTCTACTTCATTCATCATTCACTAACTCCTTTTGATTCCGATTTTTCAAGTATAACGGACATTGGAATCTTTTGCACGGACAATAAGGGTTTTACAAAAGGGAACATATGTGTTATTATAGTTAGGTGCTATTGTAGATAGTGCTATAAATGAATTGGCATTTCTGCTAGTGTTTTTGAAGATACTTATTCACACTGGCGCAAGCTTAAGGGCTGCAAGGACATAGTAGCAGGATGGGACTATGTTGCTTAAGTTAGAGAAGATTAGTAGAATTTTACCGCGGTTAAAACTGGAGCTATGCTACTCCGAATAAAATAAAATTCCCCGGACGATCGGGTTGAGACTTTCATTTATTTATATTGCTATCTATTAAATACTAAAGGGGTTCCCAAGCTATATTGGGAGCCCCTTGTCCAATTTAACGGGAAGTTCATGAAGGTGAAGCATAAAATAAAGGGAGAAATTCCCCTTATTTGCAAATAATTTAAAAAAACAGGCAAAATAGGAGAAGAATTTTCCCTTATTTACTTGAAAAACTGAAATTTGAGTGATAATTTCATGAATAAGCGAAATTAGTTCCTTTATTTAACGCTAATTTTCTTTCATGCGAAATTTAACGGGAAATCTTCCGCTTATTTAGAACTCTAGAAGGCGCAACATAATATTACAAAACAAAAACCACCCAATAATAATTTGGATGGCTGCAAAATAAATAGTATTAGTCCGTGAAGCATAAAGAAGTCATATAACCAAGCATTAATAATAAGCCAACACCCATAACAATGTCCATTTAAAAAAAACCTCCCTTAAATAACCTACAATATCTTCCTTTTTATTGTACAATGATTAATAGAAAGATGAAACCTTTTCGTATGTTATTCGTATAGATTTAATAACAGTGTTAAAAATTATACATAATTTAAGAAGGTGATAAACTTGAAGAAATGGATCTACAAATCTCTCGTTGTTTCCGTCGCTTTATTATCGTTTGGTTTAATTACACCAAAGCATGAGATATGGGCAAATTTTGAAGGGGAACGTCATGATCAATCGGCATTGGACCGCCCAAGTGACAACCATATCGCTTCTGCCTATCAACTTGATGATATTTTAATTGATGAAAAGCCTTTACCTACAACCGACTATTTTGTTTCAGCAGCTAAAGAGCAATCTTACATAAAATTTGGTACAAGAGTCGGTCCTGTCATTGAGCAGGAATTTGAAACAAAAATTTTCCCGAAAATTGAAGAAGCGATTGCAACTACTGTCGATCGAGTAGGAGAGGACAAGCTTCGCAATTTAACAATTACTGAAAAGCCAAGTGGTGACTATGCTGAGAAAATATTCCATTTAGTGGATGCAAATTCTCAAAAAGATATTATACGTTTTCACGTAAGAACAGAGAACCGTCCTTTTGAAGGCTATTATTACAATTTCCATTACCACACATTTGACGACAATTATTCAAAACATTATAACCTTGGCGATATATATTGGTCGAAAAACACACCACCGAAGTGGTTGTCATAACAATATTGCACACCTGTACTTGCTGCAGGTGTTTTTTTATGTCTGAAATCTATGTGATAGAGTGTGTATAGTGATCGCCAGAGGTTTATTTAATAAATTTTTTCAAATTTAATATGTTCTGAAAATGTATTCCTTCATGGAAAATTGTTCTTATTAGTACTTGTTCAATCGTATTCATTCCCATGTCGGTTGGCGAGTACACAATTTCTAATTTATCGGCAAATTTGTCTTTAATATCTTCAATTTGATTTTCTAGTAGTGTTTTTAATTCTTTATAAGAAGGTGTTTCAGAGCTGAAATCAGCAGGAGATGTACCATATCCAAACCAACTATTAAATTCTGATGGTGCATTTGTTTTTTCTTTTGTTAGTGTTTCTATCCATAAATATTGATCGAGATAAATATGTCCCATGTTCCAACGAATATTATTGTTAAACCGTTTAGGTATGATTTCCGCCTCTTCTGCACTAACATCCTCTAATAAACTAAGAGTGTCATTACGGTAACTTTTTAACTGGTTGAATATTATTTCATGTCTTTCCTTCATTAATAAAACTCCTTTCTATATAGCTAGTAAATTAATTTCGTCAATAGTTAAGGTATTTCCTTTTCAAGTATGCTTTTACTGACTCTATGATAGTAAATTTCATCCAAATGTTGTAGGGCATTTTCCTTCCTTGCTCTTTAAAATGAAAGTAGGGGGGATGATCATGAATCAATGGACAGAAACATTGCATATTGCACAATTTCGTATCGCACGACCAACAGATAAACTAGAACAGGTAGAACGTTTTTATTGCGAAGGTCTTGGTCTTAAAAAACTTGGTGGATTTAAGGGACATCGTGGTTACACTGGCATTATGATTGGCTTGCCTGATGCATCGTATCATTTGGAATTTACTGAGCATATTGATGGAAGTCCCTGTCCTGCACCGACAGAGGATAATTTGCTCGTTTTTTATATGCCTGATTCCGAACAAATTCAAGCTGTACAGTCCCGTCTTGCTAAAATGGGCTATCCTAAAGTTCCACCGGAAAATCCATATTGGGAAGAAAAAGGCGTGACAATTGCAGACCCTGATGGCTGGCGCATTGTACTGATGAACACAGAGGGGATTTAATAGAATCAAAAGTAAAGAGGCTGGGACGGAAGTAGAAATATCTTTGGATATGGAAAAGACCCTTATTAAGAAACGGATATTTTATAAAATTGATTGGAATGGAGGGCGACTCCAGCGGGAACAGCACGACGCCTGAGACTACAGGCTCAGGCCGTGCCCGCGGAAAGCGTCCCGGAATGGAA